>NZ_JAJSAO010000006.1:0-385467 GCF_021729055.1 Microbulbifer zhoushanensis | reverse complement strand
AACTTCACGGACTTCTCGGATGACCTGACGCAGCTGGACTACGACAGCCAGGGGTTCTTCATCAACGTGGTGGGCAAGCTCTGACGGGTTCGCCCCGCGGCCTCCTGGCTGCGGGGCGTGTAGCCAGGCCCTGGAAGTGATTCGTGCTTACCCCGAGGCACTGTTTTGAATTAGTGCTTTTTCGGATGCGCATGATTTCTAAGTATTTTTTGCAAAGAAGCTTGGACATCTCCGTGCGTTATCAATAGAATGCGCAGCCTCTTCGGAGCCACAATCACTGGCGACGGAAGACGGAACCCCACGGGGTTCGGTTATACAGTATTGATGCGGGGTGGAGCAGCCAGGTAGCTCGTCGGGCTCATAACCCGAAGGTCGTAGGTTCAAATCCTGCCCCCGCTACCAAATCCAAGACCTACAGCTTCGTAGGCAGGCCCGACAGAGTCGGGCTCGTTTTCTACCTCGTGCCGGCATGGCCGGGCGAAGGTCACAGGTTCGAAACCTGCCCCCGCTACCAAATCCAAGACCTACAGCTTCGTAGGCAGGCCCGACAGGGTCGGGCTCGTTTTCTACCTCGTGCCGGCATGGCCGGGCGAAGGTCACAGGTTCAAATCCTGCCCTCGCAACTATATCCAGGGCCTGCGGTTTCGTAGGTAGCCCCAAAGGTTCGGGGTTTTTCTCAGTTTTTCTGTCTCCGCCTGCATAGTCAGGCTGGATAATCACCAGCCTTCAAGAACCAGTTTTCCAATTGTACGGCCGGTTTCCAGCAGGTGGTGCGCCTCACGGAGGTTGGTCGCATTGATCGGCTGCTGCACCAGGTTAACCGTGCTTTTTAAGGTGCCGCGGTCCACCAGTTGGGCAATCTCGTTGAGAATTTCCTGCTGCCGGTGCATGTCGGGGGTGCGAAACATGGACCGGGTGAACATGAACTCCCAGCAGAAGGTGGCGCTCTTGGGTTTCAGTAGCGACAGGTCCAGGGGTTCCCGGTTATCGACAATACTGCAGATGCTGCCCTGGGGTTTGATGATATTGGCCATGGCGGGCCAGTGCTGGTCGGTGTCGTTGAGGCAGAGAATATAGTCCACCGGGCCGAGCTTGTGCTCCTCCAGCTCAATGTCGAGTGGACGTCGGTGGTTGACGATATGGTGTGCGCCCATCTGCTTGGCCCATACGCTGGATTTCGTGCGCGATGCGGAGGCGATGACACGGAGTCCGGCAATGTGCCGCGCCAGTTGGGTGGCGATGGAACCTACACCACCGGCGCCACCGATCACCAGGATGGACTTACCTGTGTCCGCGCCTGCAGGGGATATACCCAGGCGGTCGAACAGGGCTTCCCAGGCCGTGAGGCCGGTGAGGGGAAGGGCGGCGGCCGCGGCGAAATCGAGGCTCTCGGGCATGTGGCCGACAATGCGTTCATCCACCAGGTGCATTTCACTGTAACAGCCCGGGCGGGTGATATCGCCGGCATAATAGACCCGGTCCCCCGGCCGGAAGCCTTCCACTTCCTCACCAGTATCGATTACCTCCCCGGCGGCGTCCCAGCCAAGTATTTGCGGTGTTTCCGGTGGTTTGATGTCGCCGTGTCTCGGTGCACGTACCTTGGTATCCACCGGGTTTACGGCAATCGCCTGTACCGCGACAAGAAGGTCGCGGGACCCGGGTCGTGGGCGGTCCAGGTAGACGTCGACAAGTGACTTTTCGTTACTAATAGGCAGGTACTGGTATAACCCGATCGCTTTCACTGGCGCTGCTTCCCTTCTGGCTGGTATGGACGGGGCACTGCGGAAGAAGTCGCAGCGCGCCTCCCTTTGCCCCGCGTATCGTCCAACAGGGCTCAGGTTAGCGCCGCGCGGCCTTGCATTCCAGTGGTTTGCTCACGTAATGCCGATGGGGCATCCATTGATTAGTGGAGGCGGGGTCCCGTCAGAGGGGCGCGCGCAGGGGCTCGATGGTTACCATGTCTCCCGCTGCGACCGGCCCACTGTCCCGGTCGAGGACGATAAAGCAGTTCGCGGCCGCGAGACCTGACAGTATATGGCTACCCTGGGTGCCCGCCGCCTCCACCACCAGCATGCCTTGCTCGTCATTGCGGAAGAACCCGCGCTGGAAATCGGTGCGGCCGGGTTTTTTGTTCAGCGGCTGCAGCAGCCTGGCGCGCATGGTCTGGGGTGCGGACCAGCTGCCGCCCTGCATGATGGACAGGGCCGGCAGCACCAGCTGGTAAAAGGTTACCAGCGCGGACACGGGGTTGCCCGGCAGTCCAAAAAATGGCGTGCCCTGCAGACGGCCGAAGGCAAAGGGCTTGCCCGGTTTCATGGCCACCTTCCAGAAACCGATTTCCCCCATGTCCTCGAGCACCTCGCGAGTGTAATCGGCTTCTCCCACCGACACCCCGCCAGAGGTGATGATTGCGTCGGCATCGAGCGCCGCGCGCTCCAGTGCGCCCGCGATAACCGAGCGGGTGTCAGGCAGGATACCCAGATCCAGTATTTCCAGCCCAAGGCCCGCCAGGGCGGCTTTGAGCGCGGTACGATTGCTATCGTAGATGTCGCCCGCAGTGAGTTGCTCACCGGGTTGGCGCAACTCGTCGCCGGTGGAAAACAGGGCGATTACCGGTTGCCGTCGCAGGGTAACCGAGCCGACCCCGGCGGCGGCCAACAGCGCGATATGGGCCACCGTAATCCGGGTGCCCGCGGCCAGCAGGACCTCGCCCTCGCGAATATCCTCGCCGCGACGGCGGATATGATCGCCGGCCTTGACCCGGCCGCTTACCCGCACAGATTCCTCGCGGGCCTCGACCTGTTCCTGCATGACGACGGTATCGGCGCCAGGGGGCACCACGGCGCCCGTCATGATGCGCACACAAGTGCCTGGATTGACCATGCCCGTGAAGGGCTTACCGGCGAACGACTTGCCAATCAGTTCCAGCGGCTTGCCGCTTTCGAGGTCGGCCAGGCGCAGCGCATAGCCGTCCATGGCCGAGTTGTCGCAGGGTGGAAGGTCGAGTGCTGCGATCACCGGTTCCGCGAGTACGCGGCCCGCGGCCAGTTCCAGTGGGATATCTTCAGTACCCGGCACCGGCTGCAGGGCTTCCAGGAGCCGCTCGCGGGCCGTTTCAACCGGCATCAGGCCGGGCTGGCTGCAGCAATCGCTCATGGGGATACCTCGCTCAGTTGGACTCCGGTCGCTTCTGGTTCACCATCCACACGGCCGCCTCGACACGCGAGCGCATGCCGAGTTTCTTCAGCAGGTGCTTGACGTGTACCTTGACGGTGGCATCGCTGATGTCGAGCTCGCGGGCGATGAGCTTGTTGCTGAGGCCGTCGGCAATCAGTTGCAGTATCTGGTATTCGCGGCTGGTCAGCGTCGACAGGGTGTCGGCGCCGGAGGTTTCCGGTTTGCGCAGGGCTGAGGCCAGGATCTCGGTAAGCCGCTGGCTGATTGCCAACTTGCCGTGGGTCGCCTCCAGTACCTGGTCGAGGATTTCCTCGGGCTCCATGTCTTTCAGGAGGTAGCCGTCCGCCCCGGCGCGGATGCAGGAGACGACGTCGGCATTGTTGTCGGAGACGGTCAGCATCACGATGCGGGAGGTGACATCCGCGGCCCGCATGGCACGCAGCGTGTCAAGGCCGTCCATCCCGCGCATATTCAGGTCGAGCAGGATGATATCGGGATCGTGTTCCCGGGCCTGCTCCAGGGCCTCTTCACCACTGCTGGCCTCCGCCACGAGCTCCAGGCCGGGCTCCATTGCGAACAACTGCTTCAGGCCTTTGCGAAAAAGGGGGTGGTCATCAACCATCATGATGGTTGCAGGTTGGGACATGGTGGACCTGCCGTTGTCGTGCCGGTTGTATTAAATGTGAGCGGCTACTTTAGCACAGGCCCCCGGGGCGGGGAGTACCCCCAAAGGGGTAGCTCTGGCCCAGAACGGGAAAAGTGGTTACTTACTGATGGTAATTGAGAGCGGGGCTGCAGGGGACCATAGTGCATGGCGAATCAGTAAAACCAGATCAGGAGAGGCCGCCGTGTCAGATATATACGAATGGACTCCAGAAGACAGTGGATTCTGGCAGTCCAAAGGAAAGAAGATTGCGAATCGCAATCTATGGATATCCATCCCCAGCCTGCTGTGCGGCTTCGCCGTGTGGCTCTACTGGGGAATCATCACCGTCCAGATGCTCAACCTTGGGTTCCCCTTCGCGAAGGCTGACCTCTTTACCCTGATGGCAATCGCCGGCCTGACCGGGGCGACGCTGCGTATTCCCAGCAGCTTCTTCATTCGCCTGTTCGGTGGGCGCAACGCCATCGTATTTACCACTGCGCTGCTGATGATCCCCGCCCTGGGGACGGGCCTCGCGCTGCAGAGCAAGGAAACCCCGCTGTGGGTGTTCCAGCTGCTGGCACTGCTGTCCGGTATCGGCGGGGGTAACTTTGCCTCTTCCATGTCCAATATCAGCTTTTTCTTCCCCAAGGAGAAGCAGGGGTTGGCGCTGGGCCTGAACGCGGGCCTGGGTAACTTCGGCGTCACCAGCATGCAGATCCTGGTGCCCCTGTTCATGACTTTCGGCGCCTTCGGTGCCGCCGGCGGGGATCCCATGGTGCTGGTCAGTGGCTCCGGCTCCCTCATCGGCAAGATCCCGGCCGGTTCCGAGGCCTGGATCCAGAATGCCGGCTTTGTATGGCTGCTGTTCCTGGTGCCGCTGGCCATCGTCGGCTGGTTCGGCATGAACAACCTGCGCACCGAGGAGATTACCCCGGACGTGGGCAGCCCGCTGTCAGCCATGGCCAAGATGACCCTGATGCTGGGTATCGGTTTCCTCACCGCGGTGGTGGGCCTGTGGCTGCTGCTGCCGGAGGCTGCCAACGGTTCCGGCTGGGGCGTGCCCAAGGAAATCGTGTTGGTAATGGTGATTGCCGCTACCGTCTTCGGCCTGAAGATGCTGCCGGGCGATATCAGGACCAGCCTCAACCGGCAGTACCGCATTTTCAACAACCGCCACACCTGGGTGATGAGCGTCATTTACACCATGACTTTCGGCAGCTTCATCGGCTTTGCCGCGGCATTCCCGCTGGCCATCAAGGTGATCTTCGGTTACAGCCACGTGATGGTCGACGGTGTGATGACTCACGACACCATCAACCCGAATGGTCCCAGCGCCCTGATGTACGCCTGGATGGGTCCTTTTATCGGTGCCCTGATTCGTCCGGTGGGAGGCTGGATCTCCGACCGCGTCGGCGGCGCCCTGGTTACCCAGGTCTGTGCGGCTATCATGGTGGCGAGTGCGCTGGGTGTGGCCTACTACATGAAGGCAGCCTACGGGTCTGCGACCCCGGAAGAGTTCTTCGTACCATTCTTCCTGCTGTTCCTGGTGCTTTTCGGCGCCACCGGGATTGGCAACGGTTCAACCTTCCGCACTATTGCCATGGTATTTCCCCGCGAACAGGCTGGTCCGGTGCTTGGCTGGACTTCTGCGGTGGCCGCTTACGGTGCCTTCTATATCCCGAAAGTCTTCGGTGAGCAGATCAAGGCCACCACACCGGAATACGCGCTGGCAGGCTTCGCCATCTTCTACGCCGTATGCATGGTGATTAACTACTGGTTCTACTTGCGTAAGAATGGGGAGTTCTACAACCCCTGACCCGGATAGGCCCGCGTTAACTCGCACCGCTTGGGGAGGCTTCGCCTCCCCCTTTCTGTTTTGAGGAGTAGTAACTTGATACCAATAGTCGACCGTTCGCGAATCGAAGCCCTGGCGCCCATCTGGCGCATGCCCTTCCGGCCATTTTTCTGGGGGGCGGCCGCCTGGAGCCTGCTCACCCTGCTGGCCTGGCAGGCCCAATTGTCGGGGTGGGGATTACCGGTGCTGCGGGGCGGCGTTACCTGGCATGCCCACGAGATGCTGTTCGGGTTCGCGGCGGCGGTAGTGGTGGGCTTCCTGGGTACGGCCATGCAGACCTGGACCGGTATTCCCTCGCCGCACGGCAGGCAGCTGCAGCTGCTGGTCGGCCTGTGGCTGCTGGCGCGAATCGGCTACCTGTTCGCCGCGGTGCCTCTGTGGCTGCCGCTGGTGGCGGAGGCCGGGTTTTTCCTGCTGGCGGCGGTGCTATTGGGCAGGCGGGTGCTGGTGGCCAGGCAGTGGCGCAACGCTTTCGTGCTGCCGGCGCTGCTCGCACTGGCCGGGCTGGCGCTGTACCACTGGCTGGCGCCCGCACGCCAGGGCCATGCCGCGCTGCTGACTCTGTTGCTGATGACCGGCCTGATACTGGTTATCGGTGGCCGCGTGATTCCCTTCTTCACCGCGCGACGCTTCCACCTGGCGCAGCGCGACAAGCTGGCGGCAGTCGAGTACGGGACACACGGGGTGCTGGTCGCGCTGTTGCTGGCCTTTGCGTTTGAGCTGCCCCGGGCAGTACTGGCGCTGCTCGCATTTACCCTGGGGGCGCTGCAGTTGGTGCGCACCATGCGCTGGCACCCTACTGTCATCTGGCGCGAGCCGCTGGTGTGGTCCCTGCACATCAGTTACTGGTTCGTGATCCTGGGTCTTTTCCTGCTGGCGTGTTGGTGGAGTGGAATCGCGCCAGCCTGGCGCAGCGGCGCCGTGCACGCACTGGCGGTAGGCGGCATCGGTGGACTGATACTGGCGATGATCAGTCGCGTGAGCCTGGGCCACACCGGCCGGCTCCTGGCCGTACCGTCATTAATGCCGCTGGCATTCGCGGCACTGGCGTTCTCGGCGTTAGCCCGGGTCTTCTGGGCGCCGGCAGCGGCCGGCTTCCTGGCCGCGGTGGCGGCCTGGGTAGTGGGTTACGGGCTGTTCCTTGTCTACTACACGCCGGTACTGTTCCGCGCGCGCCCCGACGGGCATCCGGGTTGAGGGAAGCGGGGCGATTGTCCCGTTGCCCGGATCCACCCCGGGCGTTCCACGCCGGGCCCTCAGTCCGGCTGGATAAGGCCGTTTTTCGCGATGGCTGCATGGATTTTCCGGCAGCGCTTGCCGAGCGCGCTGACATCCCCGAGTGTGGGAACCTCCCCCTGATCGAGGCGCTCTGTCCAGTCGAACAGCTCCCCGTCGATAAACTCCAGCAGCTTCTTGGGGCATCCCTGGCAGGGGCCGGCGCACAGCTGGGCCGCCGGCAGGTGAAAGGGCAGGGCGCGACGGGCCTCACTGATAATGGCACGCATGGCGGTCGCGGTATCCGGCTTGCGTGAGCTTTCCATCACCCCATCCTTCCGGCGACCGTGGCCTCAGATGAACGGCAGCGGTGACTTGCTGATCGCCACCGACACCATGTAGGCGAAAGCCATGCTCGCGCCCGCTGCTCCCAGCAAACGTTCACTGCCGTTGCGGGCAAGGCGCATGGTGACGACGCCCAGCAGTATATAAGCGAGCAGCCCGCCGAGCTTGGCGAGCAGCCATGGCTGTTGCAGCGGGTACCACTGCAGGCGTTGCAACAGGAAGAGCGCGGAGACCAGCAGGGCGGTATCCACCAGGTGGGGAAGTAACCGGGCGAGCCGGCCCCGCGCCCATCCCGCGCCGGCGAGCTGGCCACCGGTGCGCAGCATGAATCCACTGAAGGACAGCATTGCGAGGGTCATGTGCAGGGTCTTCAGGGTGGTATAGAGCATTGCGTGATCACGCCTCCTGCCAGATGACTTCCCGGTTGCGGGCGTAGTCGGGCACAAATGTAAAGGAAACCTCGGTACCGCCGGTGTCGCGCCGCCGGATCGTCAGCTCCCCATCCAGGTTGCTGGCCCGTTCCTGCATGATCGACATGCCGAAGTGATTACGTTTCTCCGGGGCGTCGCTGATACCTATCCCGTTATCGCGGATCCGCACCTCCAGGCTGTGGTTGTCCCCCTGGAGCAGGCTGATTTCCACGTGGTCGCCCTGGGAGTGGTAGACCGCGTTCTGCGACGCCTCGCGCACCAGCTGCAGGAGGTGGATTTCCTCATGCGGGGTGAGCGGGATCTCATCGAGGCGGTAATCCAGCAGGATGCTCAATTGGGGATGCTGTTCCCGGTAGGAGAGTATGGTTTGCTCCAGGATGCCCCGCAGGCCACCCTGGCCGATCTGCAACCGGAAGGTCGTGAGCAGTTCCCGCAACTGCCGATAAGAGGAGTCCAGCCCCTGCTTCAGCTCGGCGATGATTTCCTGCACCTGTTCCCGGTCGACCTGCTCGCCGCGGTTGGCGCGGGTGAGGCGGGTAACCTGGATCTTCAGGTAGGAGAGGGACTGGGCCAGTGAATCGTGCAACTCGCGCGCAATGATGGCGCGCTCGTCCATCAACGCGACGCGGCGCTCCTGGGCCTCGCGCTCATTGATGGCGATGGCGGCGGTAACGCTGTCGGCAAAGGTGGCCAGGCGCTGCTGCTGTTCCTCATCCAGCTCTTTCTCCTGCGGGAGGCTGCACACCAGTACGCCGTAATTGCGCTTGTCCACCTCCAGTGGGAAGCGGTAGGTGCGCTGGTCACCCTCTACCGTCGAGCCGCAGGTGCTGACGCAGACCTGGCAGTCGCCGGGGTCGCAGTGACTGTTGCCGAAACCGCGCACCAGGTGTTCGTAGGGCGCTTCGCCTTCTGGGGTCATCAGGCACAGGTCGAGGTTTTCCAGGTCGGCCAGTCGCGAGAACTCGGACAGCCACTGCTCCAGCTCGGCGCCTTGCAGCGGCCCTTCGCCAATCCGGCGCGCCAGGCGATACTGGAAGTCCAGGGCCTCGTGACTCTTCTGCAGCTGGGCGGTCTTCAGCTGCACGCGACGCTCGAGGTCGCGGTGGGTCGCGTGGATCTCGTCGCTCATGTAATTGATTGTCCGCGCGAGCACCCCGAGTTCATCCTCGCTGTCGATATCGAGCGGGGAAAGGTCAAAGTTACCCTGCGCGATGCCCATTGAACGGTCGGTCAATTGCTGTAGAGGCTGCTCCACGGAGCGATGCAGGATATACAGCGAGAGGTAAACCAGCAGCACGGTGGCGAACAGGGACGCCAGCTGTACCACGCGCAGCAGCCGGATCTTCGTTTCCGCGATCTGCTGGTACTCTGACACCAGCGCGTCCACTTCGCCGATAAAGGGCTCGAGCCGCGTGGCCAGCTGGAGAGAGTTCATGGGAGTCTGCCCGGCGGCCACCGACTCCACCAGCGGGCGGATTTCCTGCTGCCAGTGGTTGAGTACACCTGTATAGCGCGCGGCCGCGCTGCTGGTGTCGTCCGCGACGAAATCGGAGATATCCAGTACCTGCCGCAGGCGGTGTGCCACCTGGTCGGCTACCTGGCGGGTGGCCTCCCGGTCGCCGGCGGGCGCGGTAGCAGCCAGCCGATAGTTCATGGCGCGCAGTGAGCCCGCCAGGTTGACCGCGGCCGCGTCGTTCTCGGCGGCATCGGAAATGACGTAGGACGCGACCATGGAACTGAGCGCGACCAGCACGGTAAGCAGCATCAGGGTGCCGATGCGGTAAACGATGGACTGGCGGATTCGGTTGAGCATGTCTGGCTATCTGTCGGTCGATTGGGCCCCGGGGCCTATTATGCCCCTGCCGCGCAGGCGTATTTGGTAGTACCACCAAAGAGCGCCATTGTTGCATAATTTTTGATCAGTTTCCCGCAGTTCCCCCGCGGGCCCCGTCTTTGTTCGCTTTCAGCCGCACCTTACCCGCCCGCCGACCCCGGTTCCCTACCCATTCGTGGGTAGATCCCCCCCTTTCTACCCCTTTTGGGGCAGGTGATCGCCCGGAAGCCGGCTTTTATATTCCCGCTAACCCGATGGTTTAACCGCATTTTTATGCCCTGGGAGAAACGCATGAGCCATTTCCTGGACCGACTGAAATACTTCAAGAAAAACAAGGAACCCTTTGCCAACGGGCACGGGGAAAAGACCGATGATGATCGCAGCTGGGAAGATGGCTACCGTCGTCGCTGGCAGTTCGACAAGATTGTCCGCTCCACGCACGGCGTCAACTGCACCGGCTCCTGCAGCTGGAAAATCTACGTAAAAGACGGGCTGGTCACCTGGGAAACCCAGCAGACCGACTATCCGCGCACTCGCCCGGACCTCCCCAACCACGAGCCGCGGGGCTGCCCCCGCGGTGCCAGTTACTCCTGGTACATGTACTCGGCCAACCGGCTCAAGTACCCCAAGATCCGCAAGCGCCTGGTGAAGCTGTGGCGCGAGGCCAGGCTGAAGCACAGCGACCCGGTTGAAGCCTGGGCCAGCATCGTCGAGGACCCGGCCAAGGCCAGGTCCTACAAGGAGCGTCGCGGCATGGGCGGGTTCGTGCGTATCAAGTGGGACGAGGTCAACGAGCTGATCGCGGCTGCCAATGTCTACACCACCAAGCAGTACGGTCCCGACCGCGTGACCGGCTTCTCGCCGATCCCGGCCATGTCCATGGTCTCCTACGCCGCCGGCGCCCGCTACCTGTCCCTGATCGGCGGTAACTGCCTGAGTTTCTACGACTGGTACTGTGACCTGCCGCCGGCCTCCCCGCAGATCTGGGGCGAGCAGACCGACGTGCCGGAGTCCGCCGACTGGTACAACTCCAACTACCTGATCGTGTGGGGCTCCAATGTCCCGCAGACCCGTACGCCGGACGCCCACTTCCTGAGCGAGGTGCGTTACAAGGGCGCCAAGACCTGCGTCATCACCTCCGATTACTCCGAGTGCTCCAAATTCGGCGACACCTGGCTGGCGCCGCGGCAGGGTACCGATGCCGCACTGGCGATGGCCTTCGGTCACGTGATCCTGAAGGAATTCCACGTGGACAAGCCCAGCGCCTACTTCACCGAGTATGTGCGCACCACCACCGACATGCCGATGCTGGTCACCCTTGAGGAGCAGGACGGCCGGCTGGTGCAGGGGCGCTTCCTGCGCGCGTCGGACCTGGCCGACAACCTGGGCCAGGACAACAACCCGGAATGGAAGACCATCGCTATCAACCACGACGGGCAGCTGGTCTCCCCGCAGGGCTCCATCGGCTATCGCTGGGGCGAGCAGGGCAAGTGGAATATCGAGCAGCGCGACGGCAAGAGCGGTGAGGAGCTGCAGCTGATGCTGAGCCTCAAGGAGGCTGCGGACGAGGTCGCCCAGGTGGCCTTCCCGTACTTCGGTGGCCAGACCCACGAATACGACTACTTCCAGCACACCGACCACAGCGACGTGATCGAGCGCAAGGTGCCGATCAGGCTGGTTACCGGCAAGGACGGTGAGACCCTGCGCGTGGCCAGCGTCTACGACCTGACCCTGGCCAACTACGGCGTCGAGCACGGCCTGGACGATCCCAACTGTGCCCACAGCTACGAGGACGACAAGCCTTACACCCCGGCCTGGCAGGAGAAGATCACCGGCTGCCGCCCGCAGGACGTCATCCGCGTGGCCCGCGAGTTCGCCTCCACCGCCGACAAGAGCCGCGGCCGTTCCATGGTGATTGTCGGTGCCGCGCTGAACCACTGGTACCACATGGACATGAACTACCGCGGCCTCATCAACATGCTGATGATGTGTGGCTGTATCGGCCAGAGTGGCGGTGGCTGGGCCCACTACGTGGGCCAGGAGAAACTGCGCCCGCAGACCGGCTGGACGCCGCTGGCGTTCGCCCTCGACTGGCAGCGCCCGCCGCGCCACATGAACGGTACCTCCTTCTTCTACAACCACTCTAACCAGTGGCGCTACGAGAAGCTGGAGATGGAAGAGGTGGTCTCACCGCTGGCCGACAAGAGCAAGTGGCAGGCCTCCATCATCGACTACAACAGCCGCGCCGAGCGCATGGGCTGGCTGCCGTCCGCGCCGCAGCTGGGTATGAACCCGCTGCAGCTCACCAGGGACGCCGCCGCCGCGGGTATGGACCCGAAAGACTACGCGGTGCAGCAGCTGAAAAGCGGCGAACTGAAGTTCGCCAACCAGGACCCCGACAACCCCCAGAACTACCCGCGCAACATGTTTATCTGGCGCTCCAACCTGCTGGGCTCCTCCGGCAAGGGCCACGAGTACATGCTGCGCCACCTGCTGGGCACCAGGCACGGCCTGATGGGCAAGGACCTGGGCGAGGCCGGCGGCAAGAAACCGGAGGACATTACCTGGCATGACCAGCCCAGCGAGGGCAAGGTCGACCTGCTGGTGACGCTGGACTTCCGCATGTCCACCACCTGCCTCTACTCGGACATCGTCCTGCCGACCGCCACCTGGTACGAGAAGGACGACATGAACACGTCCGACATGCACCCGTTCATCCACCCGCTCACCAAGGCGGTGGACCCGGCGTGGGAGGCGCGCAGCGACTGGGACATCTTCAAGGGTGTGGCGAAGAAATTCTCCGAGCTCACCGACGGCCACCTGGGGGTCGAAACCGACCTGGTGACCCTGCCGATCCACCACGATACGCCCACCGAAATCGCGCAGCCGTTTGGCGTGAAGGCCTGGTGGAAGGGTGAGTGCGACCTGGTGCCCGGGGTCACCGCGCCCAGCATGATCCCGGTGGAGCGCGACTACCCCAATACCTACAACCGCTTTACCTCCATCGGCCCGCTGCTGGAGAAACTCGGCAACGGCGGCAAGGGCATCAGCTGGAACACTGAAGTGGAAGTCGACTTCCTCAAGCAGCTCAACCGCACCTGGAGCGAGGACAGCGCGCGCGACGGCCGCGCCCGTATCGACAGCGCGGTGGACGCCGCGGAGATGATCCTGTCACTGGCGCCGGAAACCAACGGCCAGGTGGCGGTGAAGGCCTGGGAGGCGCTGGGCAAGGTGACCGGGCGCGACCATACGCACCTGGCCAAGCCGAAGGAAGACGAGAAGATCCGCTTCAACGACATCGTTGCGCAACCGCGCAAGATCATCTCCTCGCCGACCTGGTCGGGCCTTGAGGACGAGCACGTCAGCTACAACGCCGGCTATACCAACGTCCACGAGCTGATCCCCTGGCGCACCATCACCGGCCGCCAGCAGTTCTACCAGGATCACGAGTGGATGCGTGATTTCGGCGAGAACATGTGCGTGTACAAGCCGCCGATCAACCTGAAGACAGTGCAGCCAGTACTGAACCAGAAGCCCAATGGCAACAAGGAGATCCTGTTGAACTGGATTACCCCGCACCAGAAGTGGGGTATCCACAGCACCTACTCCGACAACCTGCTGATGCTCACCCTGTCCCGCGGCGGGCCGATTGTCTGGATGAGCGAAACCGATGCGAAGCTCGCGGGTGTCGAGGACAACGACTGGATCGAGATCTTCAACGTCAACGGTGCCATCGCGGCCCGGGCGGTGGTGTCCCAGCGGGTACCCGACGGCATGGCGATGATGTACCACGCCCAGGAGCGCATCGTGAATACCCCCGGGGCGGAGACCACCGGTACCCGCGGCGGTATCCACAACTCTGTGACCCGCGCGGTAATGAAGCCGACCCATATGATCGGCGGCTACGCCCAGCAGTCCTACGGGTTCAACTACTACGGCACCGTGGGCTGTAACCGCGACGAGTTTGTAATCGTAAGAAAGATGAACAAAGTGGACTGGCTCGACGGAGAAGAAGTGAAAGAGCCGGTAGCACAAGAGGAGGCCGTGCAATGAAAGTAAGAGCCCAGATCGGCATGGTGCTGAACCTCGATAAGTGTATCGGCTGCCATACCTGTTCCGTGACCTGCAAGAACGTGTGGACCTCCCGCGAGGGGGTGGAGTACGCATGGTTCAATAATGTCGAGACCAAGCCCGGTGTCGGCTACCCGAAGGAGTGGGAGAACCAGGACAAGTGGAATGGTGGCTGGACGCGCAAGAAAAACGGCAAGCTGCAGCCAAGGATCGGCGGCAAGCACCGGGTGCTGGCAAACATCTTCGGCAACCCGGACATGCCGGAGATCGACGACTACTACGAGCCGTTCGATTTCGACTACCAGACCCTGCACAAGGCGCCGGAACAGAAGCATCAACCAGTTGCCCGCCCGCGCTCGCTGATCAGCGGCGAGCGCATGGAGAAAATCGAGTGGGGCCCGAACTGGGAGGAAATCCTCGGTACCGAGTTTGACAAGCGCCGCAAGGACAAGAACTTCGAGGAGGTCCAGGCGGACATCTACGGTGAGTTCGAAAACACCTTCATGATGTACCTGCCGCGCCTGTGCGAGCACTGCCTAAACCCGGCCTGTGTGGCGTCCTGCCCCAGCGGTGCCATCTACAAGCGCGAGGAAGACGGCATCGTGCTGATCGACCAGGACAAGTGCCGCGGCTGGCGGATGTGTGTGTCCGGCTGTCCCTACAAGAAGATCTACTACAACTGGAAAACCGGTAAATCGGAGAAGTGTATTTTCTGCTACCCGCGCATCGAGGCGGGCCAGCCGACCATCTGCTCCGAGACCTGCGTTGGCCGGATCCGTTACCTGGGCGTGCTGCTCTACGACGCCGACCGCATCGAGGAAGCGGCGTCGGTGGAGGACGACAAGGCCCTGTACCAGGCCCAGTGCGACATCTTCCTGGACCCGAGCGATCCCGCAGTGCAGGAGGCCGCCCGCGCCGAAGGTATCCCGCAAGCGTGGATCGATGCTGCCCAACAGTCGCCGGTGTACAAGATGGCAATCGACTGGCAGATCGCCCTGCCGCTGCATCCCGAGTATCGCACCCTGCCGATGGTCTGGTATGTGCCGCCGCTGTCGCCGATCCAGAACGCAGTGCAGGCGGGCGACGTGGAAACCGTGACCGTGGGGCGCAACGCCGAGATCCCGGACCTGTCCACCCTGCGCATTCCGCTGAAGTACCTGGCGAACCTGCTCACCGCGGGCGACGAGGCACCGGTGGCGCGCGCGCTGGAGCGCATGATCGTCATGCGCGCCTACATGCGCGGCATCCACGTGGACGGTGTCCAGGATCGCGAGCTGCTGGAAGAGGCCGGGCTGTCGGTACAGCAGGTGGAGGACATGTACCGCTACCTGGCGCTGGCCAACTACGAGGACCGTTTCGTGGTGCCCAGCAGCCACAAGGCCTACGCCGAAAATGCCTACGACATGAAATCCTCCTGCGGCTTCAGCTTCGGCAACGGCTGCGGTACCGGTAACGACAGCACCAATATATTCGGTGGCAAGAAACAGACAGTACGCCAGGTGATCCCGGCGCAAGAGGTGGATTAACTCAGGCGAAAAAAGCAGTAAAGCCCGGCGCGGAGCCGGGCCTGACCCCCACAGAGCCTGATGCGAGAAAACTTATGAAAACCCTGAACCTGATTTCACGCCTGCTCGACTATCCCGCGGACGAGCTGGTGGCAAACCTGGACGAGCTGACCCGCTGGGTAGCGGAGTCCTCCGATATCGATACGGCCCTGCGCGACAAGCTGCTGGCCTTCATTTCCTATTTTGAACGTATGGATGCCCTGGACTGGCAGTCGGAATACGACGGGCTGTTCGAGCGGGGCCGGCAGGTATCCCTGCACCTGTTCGAGCATGTGCACGGCGAGTCGCGGGATCGCGGCCAGGCGATGGTTGACCTGATGGCCCGCTACCGCAGTGCCGGGCTGGCCCTGAACGAGCGTGAGCTGCCCGACTACCTGCCCACCTACCTGGAATTCTGCGCGACCCAGGGAGAGGCGGCGACCGAATGGCTGGCGGAAGTCTCCCATGTGCTGGCGCTGCTCGCCGCGCGCCTGCGGGAAAAAGACAGTCCCTACCACCTGCTGATGGATGCTTTGTTGCAGTTGTCCGGAGTCGAGGTGGATGTGCCGGCATTGCAGCAACGCATCGCCGGTGAGGAGCCCGACGACACGCCCGAGGCCCTGGACAAGATCTGGGAGGAAGAGGCTGTTTCCTTCTCCGGCACCCAGGGTAGTGCCTGTGACCAGCTCACCATGCGCCCCAGCGAAACCCAGCGCCGGGACGGCCAGCCACTCAACTGGGTCAACGCGGCAGAACAGCCGGCCCCGCAGCACCGCGCTTCTATGGAGTAAGATGATGGACTACCTGAATACACTACTCTTCGGCATCTATCCCTTTATCGCCCTGACCGTGTTCGTGGTGGGCAGCCTTATCCGCTATGACCGCGACCAGTACACCTGGCGCACGGGCTCCAGCCAGCTGCTGGAAAAGAAACAGCTGCGCGTCGGCAGTTACCTCTTCCACATCGGTGTGATCGCAATCCTCGCGGGCCACTTCGTGGGCCTGCTCACGCCCAAGTGGGTCTGGCACGCAGTTGGCGTCTCCGCGGCCACCAAGCAGCTGATGGCCATGAGCATCGGTGGCCTGTTCGGCATCATCTGCTTTATCGGCCTGACCATCCTGGTGAAGCGCCGCCTGACCAACCCGCGTATCCGGGCTACCACCTCGCGCATGGACCTGACCATCCTGCTGATGCTCTATGCACAACTGATCCTGGGGTTGATCAGCATCGTGGTCTCCACCGGCCACCTGGACGGTGCAGAAATGCTCAAGCTGATGACCTGGGCGCAGTCCATCGTGACTCTTGACGGTACCACCGCGGCAGCGGCCATTGCCAATGTGCACATCATCTTCAAGCTGCACATCTTCCTCGGCATGACCCTGTTCCTGCTGTTCCCCTTCAGCCGCCTGGTGCATGTGTGGAGCGTGCCGGTGCAATACTTCCGCCGCAACTACCAGGTGGTGCGCGCGCGTCCCACCAGGGAGGTCTGAGTGATCGCCGGGGTTGCGCATGACGCAGTCCCGGTGCTGCCAGGCATGCGGGGGGCGCCCGCCGTTGCTGGTGCCGCGACTATTGCTGTGAAAAGGAGTGAGGCATTGACTGCCAGTCACTCTCTTGCAAGTTCCACCGCAAGCACCGGATACCGTCAACAGTGACACCGAGCTGGGCCTGACCGCGAAGAACAAACTTGATGCCGTGGATCGTTGCCGGATTCCTGCCGGCACTGGGAGCGGCCATCGACAATGGTGCCGATGCTGTCTATATCGGTTTTCGCGATGAAGCCAGCGCGCCGCAACAATCCAGGCGCTCATTACCCGGGCGCAAAAAAAGTACAGTTACAACGGACTCTTACAGGAGGTCCAGATGAGCAACTTGCTGACATCGGACAAGCAGGGCGACACCGAGCTTTTTCTCGCCCCGGTGACGGTCAATGGAATGGAAATCCCGCGCGAGCAGATTTATGCGGAGATGCAATATCACCCGGCGCCCACACCCCGCGAGGCTGCTTATGCCGCGGCACGCTCGCTGGTGATCGGCCAGCTGCTACGCGAGGCGGCAGTGGAGCGCGGCCTGTGTGAGGCAGATGTCGAAATCAACAGTGAGGCGTTCGATAAAGCGGTGGGGCAGCTCGTCGCGGGCGACATGGACGTGCCGGCGCCTACAGAAGAGGCCTGCCGTGCCTTCTTCGAGGAGAACCGGCAAAGGTTCCGCTCAGAGCCGCTGGCCGAAGTCCGCCATATCCTGCTGGCCGCGGATCCCGACGACGAAGCGGCGCGGGAACAGGCGCGGGCTTCGGCAGCCGACCTGCTGCGCCAGGTGCAGGAATCCAGCGACCCGCTGGTGACCTTTGCCGACCTGGCGAAGGCTGCATCGGAGTGCTCCTCCAGCGAATCGGGCGGCAGCCTGGGGCAGGTAAGCCGCGGCGATACCGTGGCACCTTTCGAGGAAGCGGTTTTCCGCCAGGGGCAGGGCCTGGTGCAGGAACCGGTGGAAACCGAGTATGGCCTGCACCTCATCTATGTGGAACACAGCGAGCCGGGCCGTCCCCTCGAGTTCGATTATGTCGCTGACAGGATCAGCGATTTCCTGCAGGAGCGCGCGCGCCGGGCCAATACTGGCGCCTACCTGCAGCAGCTGGTGGCCTCTGCTGAGATCGGCGGCATCGACCTGCTGGACGGGAGGGCAGCCTGAGATGGCAGAGATAGAGCAGATATTCCGCCAGAACCGTGCCTGGGCAAGTGATCGCACCGAAGAGGACCCGGAGTTTTTCCTGCGCCTCAGCCGCCAGCAGACACCGAAGTACCTGTGGATTGGTTGCTCTGATTCGCGCGTGCCCGCCAACGAGATCGTCGGCATGGCGCCGGGCGAGCTGTTTGTGCATCGCAATATCGCCAACGTGGTGGTGCACACGGACTTCAACTGCCTGTCGGTGTTGCAGTACGCGGTGGAGGTGCTGAAGGTGGAACACGTGGTGGTCTGCGGCCACTACTGCTGCGGCGGTGTACAGGCTGCTCTCGGGCACAGCGAATGCGGGCTGGTGGATAACTGGCTGAGACATATCAAGGATGTCTACGCAATGCACCGCCAGGAACTGGAGGGGCTCGACGAGGCGGCGCGCACGGCGCGGCTGTGTGAGCTGAACGTCAGGGCGCAGGTGCAGAACCTGGCCCGGACCAAGATCGTCCAGCACGCCTGGGAGCGGGGCCAGAAACTGAGCCTGCACGGCTGGATCTACGATATTCGCGACGGTCTGATCCGCGACCTGGGGGTGCGCATGGACGACCGCAGCCTGATTCCCGAAATTTACCATTTCGCCATCGCGTCGGAGGAGACCGGCGCGCCGGCCTGAGGAGAAGTGCATGCAGGCAACGGATATCGCCGTGGTTGGTGCCGGGCCGGCGGCCCTGGCCTTTGCCGCGTTCCTCGCCCACAGTGGCTACCGGCTGACACTGGTTGAGCGCCAGTCCCGTACCTCGCTGGCAGAACCTGCCGACGATGGCCGGGAGATCGCCCTCACACACAAGTCGGTGCGCCTGCTACAAAAGCTGGGCGCCTGGCAGCGGCTGCGCAAGGAGGAGATCAGCGAGTTGGCTGAGGCACAGGTGGTCAGCGGCACCTCGCCCTACTGCCTGCAGTTTGACGACCGTGGGCGGGGACCGCTGGGGTACATAGTGGCGAATGCAGCCATCCGGCGCGTGCTGTATGAAGTGGTGGCGCAGCAGGCCAATGTCCGGTGGCAGGATTGCACCACGGTAAGCGGTCTCGGGCTGAAAGGCGGTTACCGTGAAGTTACGCTCAGCGACGGCGACTCCCTGCAGGTGCCGCTGGTGGTGGCGGCCGACAGCCGTTTCTCGGAAACCCGCCGCATGGCCGGTATCGGCGCGGATATGCGGGACTTCGGTCGCTCGGCGATCGTTGGCCGCGTGCGCATCGGCGAACCCCATAAAGGTGTTGCGCGTGAGTGCTTCCGGTACGGCTCCACGCTGGCGCTGTTGCCACTCGCCGATCCGCAAGTCTCGTCGGCGGTGGTGACGGTGCCGTCGAGTCGCAGTAATGAATTGATGGGGTTGTCAGAGTGCGGCTTCGCCGCACATGTGGCGCGGGAGGCCGGGTTCGCACCGGGCGCAGTAAAATGCGAGGGCGAGAGGCACTGTTACCCGCTGGTGGCGGTGTACTCGCAACAATTCTGCGCCGAGCGGTTTGCGCTGATTGGCGATGCCGCCGTGGGTATGCATCCGGTTACCGCTCACGGTTTCAATCTCGGCCTGGCCAGCGCGGAGTCACTGGCGCGCCAGTTGCGCAGGGTAGCCGGTCTAGACTCCGACCAGGCCCTGCGGCGTGCGCTGGGCCGCTACCAGCTGGCGCACAGGCTCGAGTCATGGCCGGTATACGAGGGCACCAATCGCGTCGTCGGGCTCTTTACCGATGACCGCGCCCCGGCACGGCTGCTGCGCAAGGCTGTACTCCGGGTGAGTAATCACTTTACGCCGATCCGCCGGGCGGTCACCTGGCAGTTGACCCGCTAGATATTCCCGTCAATTGACGGCGGTAGTACCACCCCTGCCGTCACCGATAGTTTCCGGTTGCCAATACAGCAGTGCAGCTGCCGGGAGCAATTAATTGCCCGGGAGCAGAAACACTCCCGGGCAGGTTTTGTCGCCGCTGGCGGTTCCCCGCTCAGTGGGGCAGTCGCAGCTCCTGGTCCAGGCAGCGTTCGGTATTGCAACCCTGCACCACCAGGTCGGAGATTCCCAGGTCGGCAAGCCTTCGCCTTACCTCATCGAGTTCGGCATCACTGGTAAGCTGCGGGTGCCGGGTGAGGCGCACCTGCAGTGGGATGCCTGCCTCGGCGAGCAACCGGGCGCTGTCCCAGGAGGTGGCCCCGCTTTTTTCCACGCCGGTGATAGCGGGATAATTTTCAGGTAATGCCTTGATATCGAGGCCCACCCAGTCGAGATGCGGCAGCAGTCCCTGCAGTCGCCGCGGGTACATGCCGGCGGTGTGCAGTCCCACCTTGAACCCCAGCTCCCGCACCTGCGTCATCGCGCTTTCCAGTGCCCGCTGCGCGGTGGGCTCGCCGCCGGAAAACACCACGGCATCCAGCAGCCCGCTGCGCCCGCGAAGAAACGCCAGCAGTTTGCTCCAGCGATACGGCGTCGGCGCCCGGGCGGGCAGCAGCTCACTGTTGTGGCAGTAGCGGCAGCGCCACGGGCAGCCCTGGCAGAACACCACGGCTGCCAGGGCCCCCGGGTAGTCGATGGCGGTAAAGGGCGTAAAGCCACCGACCCGCAGGGACTCACTCACGGATTAATGGCCACTGTTGCAGTACCCGTTGCGGGTGTTTTCCCGTTGTCAGCGACGAAGTACTGGCGTTCGCGATGCTCCGACTGCTTGCCCGGATTCCAGAAGGACACCGGCCGGTGATAACCCATCACCCGGCTCCAGATTTCACAGGGGGTGCGTTCTTCATCGTTGAGCAGGTTGGTATGGTCTTGCATGATAGCTCTCCTTTCTTTCTTCTCGGGTGTCACTGTCTCCAGTATGCGGGATGTGTTCCTTACGCGGGCGCCCCGCACTGTTGCTTACCGCTCTGTTCTTTGCCGCACTGTTTTTTCGCCAGCAGCTCCTCATCACAGCGCGGGCAGAACGGGTGCTCGCCGCTCAGGTAGCCGTGTACCGGGCATATCGAGAATGTCGGTGTAACGGTGATGTAGGGCAGGCGGTAGTTTTGCAGCGCCCGCCGCACCAGCCGGCGGCAGCTGTCGGCGTCCGGCAGTTCCTCGCCCAGGTACAGGTGCAGCACGGTGCCGCCGGTATAACGCGACTGCAGTGACTCCTGCCGCGCGAGCGCCTCGAACGGATCGTCGGTAAAGCCCACTGGCAATTGCGACGAATTGGTGTAGTAGGGGGCTTCATCGCTGCCGGCCTGGAGGATATCCGGGTAGCGCTTCCTGTCCTCGCGGGCGAAGCGGTAGGTGGTGCCCTCCGCGGGTGTCGCCTCGAGGTTGTAGAGGTGGCCCGTCTGCTCCTGGAACTCGGTCATGCGCGCGCGGATATGGTCCAGCAGGCGCTCCGCCATGCGCTGGCCCTCTTCGGTGACGATGCTGTCGCGGTCGCCGCTGAAGTTGCGCAGCATCTCGTTGATGCCATTCACGCCGATGGTGGAGAAGTGGTTGCGCAGGGTTCCCAGGTAGCGCTTGGAATAGGGGAATAGGCCCGCGTCCATGTGGCGCTGGATGACCTTGCGCTTGAGTTCCAGCGAGTTGCGCGCCAGTTCCAGCAGGCGATCCAGGGCGGCCATCAGGCCCGCTTCATCTCCCCGGTGCAGGTAGCCCAGGCGCGCGCAGTTGACCGTCACCACGCCGAGCGAGCCGGTCTGCTCGGCGGAGCCGAACAGCCCGTTGCCACGCTTGAGCAGCTCCCTCAGGTCGAGCTGCAGCCGGCAGCACATGGAGCGCACCATGTTCGGGCTCAGGTCGGAATTGATGAAATTCTGGAAGTAGGGCAGGCCGTAGCGCGCCGTCATGGCGAACAGCCGCTCGGCGTTGTCACTGTGCCAGGGGAAATCGGGCGCGATGTTGTAGGTGGGGATGGGGAAGGTGAATACCCGGCCGCGCGCATCGCCGGTACTCATTACCTCGATATAGGCGCGGTTGATCAGGTCCATCTCTTCCTGCAGCTCACCGTAGGTAAAGGGCATTTCCTCACCGGCGATGACGGGCACCTGCTCGCGCAGGTCCTCCGGGCAGACCCAGTCGAAGGTGAGGTTGGTAAACGGTGTCTGCGTGCCCCAGCGGGACGGCACGTTGAGGTTGAAGATCAGTTCCTGCATACACTGGCGGACTTCTCTGTAGCCGAGCCCGTCCTTGCGGATAAAGGGCGCCAGGTAGGTGTCGAAAGAGCTGAATGCCTGTGCACCGGCCCACTCGTTCTGCAGCGTGCCGAGGAAGTTGACGATCTGCCCCACCGCGCTGGACAGATGTGCGGGCGGCCCGGACTCCACCTTGCCCGGCACGCCGTTGAGGCCTTCCTGCAGCAGCGTGCGCAGGGACCAGCCAGCGCAATAGCCGGCCAGCATGTCGAGGTCGTGGATATGGATATCACCATCCCGGTGCGCCGCACCGATTTCCGGGTCGTAGACGTGGTTGAGCCAGTAATTGGCGATCATCTTGCCGGCGCTGTTAAGGATCAGGCCACCCAGGGAATAGCCCTGGTTGGCATTGGCTGCCACGCGCCAGTCCTCGCGCTGCAGGTACTCGTCGACAGAGGCGCTCACATCCAGCAGGGTGCGGCGGTCCTCGCGCAACTGCTGATGGCGGCTCCGGTGGGCGATGTAGCCCCGGGCAGTATCCAGGTGGTTGTTGCTGATCAGTACCTGCTCGACGATATTCTGGATTTCCTCGATATCCAGCGGCGCGCTACCGTCACAGCGATGGCCAATCACCTTGCAAACCTGTGCCGTCAGCAGGTCGGCCTCGTCCGCGTCAAAGTCACTGCTTGCCTGCCCGGCCCGCAAAATGGCGCTGTGGATGCGGCGGCTATCGAACGCGGTGGAGCGGCCATCGCGCTTCCGCACCAGCAGGCCGGGCGGAATGCGGCCACTGGGCACGGCGCCGGCGGCGCTGGCTTCTGGGGTGACGGTTGTGGATGCGGACATGGGGCCTCCTGGCTGGTGAAGTTGTCGGTATGCCACCACGGTGGCTACCGAGCTAACTTGATTTTTATCATCTACATGTTGTGCCTGCGTTTTTGCTAGGCACAACATATGGTGTTCTATGTCTCGGTACAAGAGGAGCTGAGTGGCGGGGTGGCTGCACGGCTACTTACAGGCGAGGCCGTCTCTACCCCTTTCGGGGTAGTGGTAAGGCGGTCAATTCAACGGTTATTACGCTTTCTGTTTGCCCGGTGAACAAGCCGGGGAATATCTGTCCAGGGACCCACTACCCCTTCTGCCCGCGGCGGCCGGAATATAGCGGCCGGTCAATTGCCGGACGAAAACAGGGCGAGCAGTGCCAGCAGGGTGATGGCCCAGAGTCCGCACAGCAATTTCCAGAACATGGAGGCGTTCTGGCCCTGCTGATCGCTCGGGTCGTCCCGCAGGTAATCCGGGTTGGGGGTGCCCAGGTCGGTGATGAAGGCGTCCAGGGTGTGGTAGCGCTCCTCGAGATCGATGCTGCAGCCCCGTTCCAGTGTGCGATCGAACCAGATTGGCACCACGGGGTTAAACGTCGCCGCGGGGCGGTAACGCAGCTGCTCGTAATCGGCCAGCGAGCGGCACTCGTTGATGCCCTCGCCATAGGGCAGCTCCCCGGTGAACAACTCGTAGGCAATGGTGGCCAGCGCATAGATATCGCCCTGGATACCGGTGTTGCGCCCGAGAATATAGTGCGGGTCTGAATAAGAGGCGGTGCCCAGGGCGCCGGGATGTTCCAGCGGCCGGAAGACTTCGGCGCTGCCGGCAATATAGACCGAGCCGAAATCCACGATTTTTGCGCGCCCTGCACGGTCGAGCATGATGTTGGCGGGCTTCAGGTCCTGGTGAATGGTTTCCTGCTGGTGGAATGCAGCCAGTCCCGCGGCGACCTCGCGGATAATACGGAAGGCCTCGGCCGGTTTCGGAAAGCGGTTTTTCGTCATCCAGTTTTCCAGCGTGCGGCCGTCCACGTATTCCATCAGGTAGTAAAGGACTGTGCGCGGCCGCTGTTGACGGTGCACTTCCACCACGTGATCGTTCTGGATCCGCAGGCCGATCCACTCCTCCTGGATGAAGCGGTCGATATAGTGGATGTCGTCCTCATAGTTGATCGAGGGCGTCTTCATCACCAGTGCCTCGCCGGAGGCGGTATCATTCACCAGGTAGAGCTGGCTGCGCTGGGAGGAAAAGATTTCCCGCTCCACCCGGTAGCCGTCCAGGATCATGCCCGGCTCCAGCGGTGGCGGAAAAGGCAGCCGGGTGAGCTGGCGACTGTAGTCATCCAGTGTGGTTTCCGGCACCGACCTGACCCGCACGACCAACGCGGTGAGGTTATCGTCGCTGCCATTTTCCTCCGCGGCCCTGACCAGCGTCTCGGCCTTCTGCTGTTCGGTCAGGTCCGTGTTCGCGAGCAGTGTGCGGATAAACTCCGCATCCACAAAGTCGTGGACCCCGTCGCTGGTAATGAGGAAACAATCGCCACGCTCCAGTTCCACCCGCCCGTAATCCACCTGCAGGCCGGTATCCATGCCCAACGCCCGCGCCAGCATCCGGCGCCGATGGGACAGCACCACCGTGTGATCGCGGGTCAGGCACTTCAGCTGCTTCTGGCGCAGGTGGTAGATGCGGCTGTCACCGATATGGAAATAGTGCGCACTGCGGGATTTGAACACCACCGCCGAGAAAGTGCAGAGAAAGCCCTTTTCCTCCTGGGCAAACTCGTGGCTCTTGCGATAGAGCTTGCTGTTGATGGAGGCGAGGATTTTCTGCCCGGCATGGGCCGCGGACCAGGTATCGGGTGTACGGAAGTAATCCTCCACGAACTGCTGCGTCGCCGTGCTGCTGGCGAGGGCGCCTGCCTCGGCTGAGCTTACGCCATCCGCGACGGCGGCCACCGCACCCAGGTACTGTTGCAGGTGCGGGCTGGCGGGCCAGTGAAAAACACCCGCATCCTCGTTCTGGGGCTTGGGTCCAGCAGTGCTACACAGGCCGGAAGACAGGACCGGGGCGCTGGAGACTTCCGCTGGCAATGGGGCGGTTGGTGCATTCATGTCTCTTTCCTGGCGGCCAGAAGGTTACTGTGCCGGGGTGGGGTGCCGGTGTCCAGACCGCAACTGCCAGCGGTTGGGACGGCTGTACCCCGGAGACAGGAAAACGGCCCGCAGGCCGCTTCCCTGTCCGGCAATTGCCCGGGTTATTCCACACTGATCAGCTGCACGGTGCCATCGGGCAGTACTTCCGCAATCTTGCCTTTAGGCTCGTCGAGGAAGGCGCAGGCAAAAAAGATCACCGCGGCTGCGCCAGCAATGACCAGGAAGAACTGGCTGTAGCTGACAAAGGACAGGACGGTAAGGAAGGTGACGGCCCCCACGTTACCATAGGCACCGGCCATCCCCGCGATCTGCCCGGTCATGCGGCGCTTCACCAGGGGCACGATGGCGAATACGGCACCCTCACCGGCCTGTACGAAGAAGGAGCACATCATGGTGGCCGCCACCGCGGCGGGAATCCACCAGCCACCGTGGATCTGGCTCAGCACCAGGTAGCCGACGGCCAGGCCGCCTACCAGGAACATCAGGCTGCGACGGCGGCCGATCTTGTCACTGAAATAGCCGCCGGTGGGCCGCGCCACAAGATTCATGAACGCGAAGCCGGAAGCCAGCAGGCCCGCCTTGACCGGGCTCAGGCCCTCGAACGTCTCGAGAAAAAACAGCGGCAGCATGGAGACCACCGCCAGTTCGGAGCCGAAGGTGACGAAGTAGGCCAGGTCGAGAATGGCCACCTGCTTGAAACTGTATTTCTCCAGCTCCGGTACACCATCTTTAAGGTGTTCGCTGTTCACGTGCCAGATCATCCTGGTCTGCAGCGCAAACAGCACCGCCAGCAGTCCCCACATGGCATAAGTGGCCTGCTGGCTCAGCAGTGCCACCCCGGCGGGGGAGAGTTTATAGGCCAGCGCGCCCAGTGCCAGGTACATGGGCACGTTCATCAGCAGATAAAAGTAGAGGTCCCGCATACTGGTCACTTCTAGGCCACCGCTCTTTTTCGGCTTGAAGTAGGTAGAGCCTTTCGGTGTATTGCGGGCAATGTGGTAATAGATGAAGCCGTAAGTACCGGCGATTATCCCGGTCAGGCCCAGCGCGTAGCGCCAGCCGTCGTCACCGCCAAACAGTAGCGCGATAGTCGGCAGGCTCATAGCGCCGGCGGCGGAGCCGAAGTTGCCCCAGCCCCCATAGATGCCCTCGGCAAGGCCCACCTGCCTGGCGGGGAACCATTCACCCACCATGCGGATACCGATAACAAAACCGGCACCGACAAAGCCGAGCAGGAAGCGGAACAGTGCCAGTGATTCATAACTGTCTGCCGTGGCGAAACCGAGGCAGATCAGTGACGAGATTATCAGCAGGCCACTGTAAACATGCCGCGGCCCGAATTTGTCGACGAGCATGCCGATAATAATGCGGGCGGGAATCGTGAGTGCCACGTTAAGGATGAGCAGGGCCTTGACCTGTTGGCTGGAGAGGTCGAAGGCCTCCTTGATGAAGACCAACAACGGTGCGTGGGAGAACCACACCACGAAGCTCAGGAAAAACGCGAACCAGGTAATGTGCAGTGTTTTTATCTTGGGATCGCCCCAATTCAGTAGATTGAGGCCGCTCGATTCACTCATGGTTATATCTCCGGCGTGACGGGAATCGTTGGTTAAGTGGGTCTGGCCCCGATGGTATGGGAGTGGTGCCAGAGAGGAAGCGGACAAAGGGGGTAGGCACGCGGGAAAATCCGGGCAATTTTCCGATAACTTACCCCTATGGGCTAGGGCGTCTCGCCGGTAAACAACGCGAGCGGGCGCTGTTTTACCACCAAGGTGGTAGCAGTGCTTGCCTCTTCCATTTGCAGGATATTTTTGGAGGTAACACTGCAGATCGCCCCCCGGAAATACGCAGGCCGGGAAACAGTTGCCGTAAAATGGGGAAAACAACGGAGCCCGGTAATGCAATACTCACAGCAACTGGCGGGACGCGTACTTGTTCTCGCCACGGCCATGTTTGCGGCCAATTTCTCGGTATGGATCCTCTATGCCGTTCTCGGTGTCGAGTTGCGGGAGCAGTTCCAGCTCTCGGCGACCGAGTTCGGCGTGCTGCTTGCGGCCCCGATTTTCACCGGGGCGTTACTGAGGTTCCCGGCCGGGCTGCTGGTGGAGCGTTTTTCCGCAAAGAAACTGATCCTGGTCCAGATGCTGTTGCTGCTACCGGTGCTGGTCCTGCTGCCGACCATCAGCACTTTTCCGGGGCATCTGCTCGCCGGCCTGTGGCTGGGGATTTCCGGTGTCTCTTTCGTGCTGGGCATTCGCTATATCAATCCCTGGTTCGAGCGCAGGCAGCAGGGAACAGCCATGGGTATCTTTGGTGCCGGTAACGCCGGCGCGGCGATTACCCTGGCGCTGGCCCCGGCCATAGAGAGCTGGGCCGGGCGAGACTGGATAGGCCCGCTTTATGGGATGGGCCTGCTGGTGATGGTAGTCCTGTTCGCAGTGGCCGCACCGGAGGAGACCCGCTATATGCAGCGCCGGCGGGCGAGCAACCTGGCGCAGCAATTGCAGCCGTTGCGCCAACTGAGGGTCTGGCGTTACGGGCTTTATTACTACTTTGTGTTTGGTAGTTTCCTGGCATTGCTGCTGTGGCTGCCGCACTACTACCTTTCTGTCTACGAGGTATCCCTGACCACTGCCATGGCCCTGACCCTGGTGTTCGTGGCCCTGTCGAGTTCTGTGCGGGCGCTGGGAGGCTGGTTTGCCGACCGCTACGGTGCCCGCACGGTGAACTGGAGTGTCTTCTGGACCTGCCTGGTATGCCTGTTCTTCCTGAGCTACCCGCCGACCAGCATGACAATCCATGGGGTTGAAAGGGATGTGGAGCTCAGTATTGAAGTGAGTATCGAATTGTTCACCCTGCTGCTGCTGGTGATCGGTATAGCCCAGGGCTTCGGACGCGCCTCGGTATACAAGGCGCTCCATGACAACTTTCCCGGGCATATGGGCAGTGTCGGGGGGACCGTGGCGACTATCGGCGCCTTTGGCGGCTTCACGCTACCAGTCATGTTTGGTATGGCGCAGGATTTAGTGGGTATTCACAGTGCGGCCTTTATGCTGCTCTACGGAGTGCTCGCACTGTGCATGGTGGTGATGTACCTGGCGATCCAGAGAGAGCGTTATCAGCAACGACTGCAGTTCGCGCGGCAGCATAACTTCCTTCACGACGATACCGGCACCGGAGGGGCTCTTTCCGTAGAATGACTCCGCTTACCGATTTGGTGGTAACCGGTGGGGCGAGTGGGTGGTAGGAAATTTCAGGGGGTGAAAAAGCGGTGGATTTTCCCGGTGCGCAAAGGGGTGTAACTTGCTCCCGATCCCGATCACCCAATCGCATAGGAAAAGCGGATGAATACGCAATATCTACCGAAATTAATGGGCGTTCTAGTTCTGGGTGCTTGCAGCAGCCTGGCAGTGCATGCGGCAGAGGAGGATAGCGGCGCGACCTCGATGGCAGACGCCCTGGGTTCCGGAAGCGTGGGGCTCAACCTGCGTTACCGGGTCGAGGGCGTCGATCAGGAAAACCTGGAGGAAAATGCCATCGCCTCCACCCTCAGGTCGCGCCTGACCTGGGAGAGTGCGGCTTACCACGGATTTTCCAGCCTGCTTGAATTTGATGATGTCTCAGTGATCGGCGATGGCGATTACAATTCCACTACCAATGGCAACGCCCTCTACCCGGTGGTTGCTGATCCCTCCGGGACTGAAGTCAACCAGGCCTACCTGCAGTACCGCGGCAAGTCCTCCATAGCCACCGCCGGCCGGCAGCGCATCAACCTCGATGACCAGAGATTTGTCGGTGGGGTGGGCTGGCGCCAGAACGAGCAGACTTACGATGGTTACCGTTTCCAGTATGGCCAGCCTGACAGTTTCCAGCTCGATTACAGCTACATATACAACGTCAACCGGATTTTTGGCGAGGACAGCGTCAATTCCGACTTCCGGGGCGCTATCCAGCTGCTTCACGCCGCCTACCCGGTAAACGAATCCCATAAGCTGACGGCGTTTCTCTACGAGCTGGACCTGGACACGGTGGTCAACGCCTCGAGCCGTACTATCGGCGTGCGGTACGAGGGTGCATTCGGGCCTGTCTCAACCCGGTTGAGCTACGCCACCCAGTCCGAGACCGGCGACAGCACCCTCGAGTACAGAGCGGAATACTACCTCGCCGAAGTGGCCGCCAGCATCGGCCCGGTGCAGCCGAAAATAGGCTACGAGGTGCTCGGCAGCGATGACGGAGCGGCCTTCACCACGCCGCTTGCCACCCTGCACAAGTTCCAGGGCTTCGCCGACAAGTTCCTGGCGACACCGGCCGACGGGATCGAGGATTTGTATGTCGGGGCCAGTGCGAAACTCGCCGGTGGAAATTTCGGAGTGACCTATCACAACTTTGGCGCTAACGCCTCGTCCCTGGATTATGGCGAAGAGTGGGATGTCAGCTACGGCCGCAAGATCAATGACCAGCTCTCCGCACTGGTGAAGTACGCGACCTACAGTGCCGATGAGTACGGCGTGGATACTGACAAAATCTGGCTGATGCTCACCGCCAGCTTCTGATAACAACAGGAAACCGTTTCCCCGGCCAGGCGTCGGGGCTTTTTTTACTGTTGCCCCCGGGCGTCCGGGTACGGAACCCCGCTATCGTCGATTATCGAAACGTACTTGCCCCGGGAGGAGTACCACCTTTGCCCCAAGCAGAAACCTGTCGCGCTGGTACACTGGCAACAGTTTAAACACCGAGTCCCGCTGCCTACACGGCCTCAGCCGCAAGGTGCCGGGACCGTGGCCGGAAAGGCCACCAGGGTCACACGGGAAACCGGGTGGCCTCCCGACTTTGGAAAGGCGTTTAATGTTACAAGATAGCTATGGCCGCCGGTTTTATTACCTGCGCCTGTCCGTGACCGACATCTGCAACTTCCGCTGCAATTACTGCCTGCCCGACGGGATTGGCTGTGGGCGATCGCTCGAGGGTGAAAACCCCCTCTCCGTGGCGGAAGTTGACACCGTCGTCCGCGCCTTTGCCTCGCTCGGTACCGAAAAGGTGCGCCTCACCGGCGGCGAGCCCTCCCTGCGCCGCGACCTCGACTCACTCATTGCGGCAGTGCATGACTGCGATGGCATCCGTCGCGTGGCAATCACCACCAATGGCTATCGCCTGCCATCCCAGATAGACGGTTGGCATGCGGCCGGGCTCGACCAGTTGAACGTGAGCGTGGACAGCCTGGATCCCGCGCAATTCCAGCGGATTACCGGTCACGACCGCCTCGAGAAGGCCCTGGCCGGGATCGACCGCGCCCTGGAGCTGGGTATCCAGACCAAGGTCAATGCCGTCCTCCTGCGTCAGCACAACCTCGCCGGTTTCGACCAGTTCCTGGACTGGGTCCGGCAGATGCCGGTGACCCTGCGCTTTATCGAACTGATGCGCACCGGCGACAACCGTGAGTTCTTTGCCAGCAACCATGTCTCTGGCACAGATATTGAGTCCCGACTTGTACAGGACGGTTGGCAGCAGGTGGTGCGCGCTCGGGATGCGGGTCCGGCCCGGGAGTATTACCACCCGGATTACGCCGGCCGTGTCGGCCTGATCACCCCCTATAGCAGTGATTTCTGCGCGAGCTGCAACCGGCTGCGCATGTCTGCGCAGGGCAAGCTGCACCTGTGCCTGTTCGCCGACGCGGGCTTCGACCTGCGCCGGGAGATCGCCGCCGGCGATGCGGAGGCCCTGGCCGACCATATCCGTGAACTGATTGGCGGCAAGAGCGCGGGTCACGAGCTGCAGCGCGGACTGACCGGCGCCACCCGCAACCTGGCAATGCTGGGGGGATGAACATGGCAACTACACAACAGAGCATCGGCGTGGTGCTGGCGGGCGGGCGCTCCAGCCGCATGGGGCGGGACAAGGCCCTGCTGCCCACTGCCGGTAACCGCACCTTCCTCGACCACGCCTGTGCGCTGCTGCGTGAGCTGCCCCTGGCCCAGGTGGTTGTAAGTGGTGCCCGGCCCGGCGGTGTCCCCGACCTGGTCCCCGGCCGGGGACCGCTGGGGGGACTGCACGCTGTTGCCAGTGCCACCAAAGCGCCAGCGGCGCTGGTGATCCCCGTCGACATGCCGCTGCTCCCGGCAGGAGCGCTAGCCCGTTTGCTGCATGCCGGCGTCGAGAGCGGCCGCGCCAGCTACTTCGGCGACTATTTCTTCCCGCTGTGGCTGCCGCTGGACACCGGGTGCCGGGCCTACCTGCAGCGCGCGGTGGAAGGGGATGCGCCCAATGCCGTGGGTGCGCTGCTGCGGCACCTGGGGGCTCTTTCCCTGCCGGGCGCGGGCGACTGGTGCCACAACGTCAATACGCCGGCGGACTACTACGCCCTGCCAGGTAGCGCACTGCCGGGCAGCGCCCGGTTCGTGCATCCAGTGGCTGAAGTCGGGTGCCCGAAAAGAAATTCCCGATACCAATTTTCCGAGAGAGTACTGAACAATGGCCGGACACGCTTCCACTGAATTCATCCCGCTCAATATCGCGGTGCTGACCGTTTCGGACACCCGCACCGAAGAGACCGATACCTCCGGCGGTTACCTGCGCGAGGTTCTGCAGGGGGCCGGTCACCAGCTGGCCGACCGGCGGATAATCCCGGATGACGTCTACCAGCTGCGCGCGGTGGTTTCCGCGTGGATCGCCGATCCGCAGGTGCAGGTGGTCCTGGTGACTGGCGGTACCGGCTTCACCGAGCGGGATTCCACGCCGGAGGCACTGCAGCCCCTGTTCGACAAAACGGTGGACGGTTTCGGCGAGCTGTTCCGGCATATCTCCCTGGGGGATATCGGCAGCTCGACGGTCCAGTCGCGGGCCCTGGCGGGGCTCGCCAACCGTACCCTGGTGTGCTGCATGCCGGGTTCCACCGGCGCCTGCCGCACCGCCTGGGAGGGCATACTGGAGCAGCAGCTGGACGCGCGTCACCGGCCGTGCAACTTCGTGCCGCACGTGGATTTCCAGCGCCAGAACTGTGCGACCCGGGGATAATGCCATGAGCCACCTGACCCACCTGAACGAGCGCGGCGAGGCCAGCATGGTCGATGTCACGGCCAAGGAGATCACCGACCGCAGTGCGCGGGCGCAAAGCAGCGTAACCATGAGTGCGGACGCATTTGCACTGTTGAGCGAGGGCGCCCACCGCAAGGGGGACGTGCTGGCGGTGGCGCGCATCGCCGGCATCCAGGCAGCCAAGCGCACCGCGGACCTGATTCCTCTGTGCCATCCGCTGGCGCTGACCAAGGTGGCCGTGGAGTTCGAGTTGTGCCCGGAGGATCATCGGGTAGACATCTCCGCATTTTGCCGACTGGCCGGGCGTACGGGTGTCGAAATGGAAGCGCTGACCTCGGCCTCGGTGGCGGCGCTGACGATATACGACATGTGCAAGGCGGTGGATCCGGCGATGGTCATCGGGCCCACCCGGCTGGCAGAGAAAACCGGCGGCAAGCGGGGCCACTGGCAGCTCGCTGATGCAGGCATGCAGGAGTAACGACATGATCAAGGTTCTGTTCTTCGCGCGACTTCGGCAGCAGCTCGGTATGGGTGAACTGCGGCTCGAGGACTTTTCCGGCACTGTGCGCTCGCTGTGCGCAGTCCTCTGCGAGAAGTATCCCCAGTGGCGGGAACACCTGGATGACGATGCTATCCGGGTGGCGGTGAACCAGGAACTGGCAGACAGCGACGCAGCCGTCGCCGCCGGTGACGAGGTGGCCTTCTTTCCCCCGGTGACCGGAGGCTGATATGGACCGCATCGATGTACGCGAGGCCCCCCTCGATGTGGCCGCCGAATACGCGGCCCTGCAGCAGGCGAATACGGCCGATGGCGCCTGCGCGATGTTTGTCGGCTCGGTGCGGGATTTCAATGCCGGCAGTGCGGTCGGCGGCCTGGCCCTGGAGCATTACCCCGGCATGACGGAGAAAAGCCTGCGGGCTATCGTCGCAGATGCACGCGGGCGCTGGCCCCTGGGGCGGGTTAACCTGGTCCACCGGGTAGGTCCCATGCAGGTGAATGACGAAATCGTCTTTGTCGGGGTCACCAGCCCCCACCGCCAGGCGGCGTTCGCGGCTTGCCAGTACATCATGGACCGGCTCAAGACCGAGGCGCCGTTCTGGAAGCGCGAAACCGTTCGGCGGGCCTGCGGTGCTGAGGAAGAGCGCTGGGTCGAGGCCCGGGCCAGTGACCAGGCGGAGCTGGAAAAGTGGGGCTGATACGTGCGCTGGCCGTGCTGGGGGCGCTGCTCGCGCTCGCGCTCCCGGCCGGGGCCGACGACTGCCGGCTGAAGGTGGCGGTGGCCGCGAGTTTCCGTCCCGCCCTGGAAACGCTGTTGCCGGAATTCGAGGCCGCCACCCGCTGTCGTGTCGTGCTGACCAGCGGCAGTTCCGGGGCGCTTTACCAGCAGGCCCTGCACGGCGCGCCGTTTGACCTCTTCCTTTCCGCCGACCGGCAACGCCCCGGCTTGCTGGAGCGGCAGGGCAGGATTGTGCCGGGCAGCCGCCGCACCTATGCGCGGGGCCTGCTGGCGCTGTGGCTCCCGGATACCGGGGGGGGATCGGAGGCGCTGCTGCGGCGCTGGCGGGATACCCTGGTGCTGGCCGATCCCGAGGTGGCGCCCTTCGGGGTCGCTGCCAGGCAGGTGCTGCAGTCGCTGGGGCTGTGGGAGGCCGGTGGCGCGCGGCTGGCGCGGGCCCACAATGCCGGCCATGCTTTCATGCTGCTCGAATCCGGGCACGCCCGACTCGGCTTTGTCGCCGCGAGCCAGATGACCGCGGCCGGCCGTAATAATGTCTGGCTGATACCGCAGGATCTTTATGAGCCGATTGAACAGCAGCTGGTGGTGCTCAGGCACGCTCGTAGTCCCTCAATGGCAGAGGCCCTGGCAGACTTCCTGGCCAGTGATGACACCCGCCAGCGACTGGTGGCCCTGGGTTATGGCCCCGGGGCGGGGAAGGGCTTATGAATCTTGATATTGCCGACCTGGGCGCGCTGTGGCTGACCCTGCGCCTCGCTGCAGTAACCACAGCGCTGTTACTGGTTATTGGTGTACCGCTGGCGTGGAAACTGAGTCACTGGCAGAGTCGCTGGCGCCACGCGGTGGAGGTGATCATCACCCTGCCGCTGGTATTGCCGCCTACAGTACTGGGCTTCTACCTGCTGCTGGTGCTTTCGCCGAACTATGCGCCGGGAAGCTGGCTGGCGGAAGCGCTGGGACAGCCGCTGGTGTTCTCCTTCACCGGCCTGGTGATAGCGTCGGTGATCTACTCCCTGCCATTTATGGTGCAGCCGCTACTCGTGTCCTTCAGCCAGCACGGCGGGCGGCTGACCTCTGCCGCCGCGGCTCTCGGCATGCCGCCGCTGGCGGCATTGCTGCGGGTGCTGTTGCCGGCCAGCCGCCCGGCAATCATCAGCGCCTGCGCCCTGACCTTTGCCCATACCCTGGGGGAATTTGGCGTGGTGCTGATGATCGGCGGGGCCATTCCGGGTGAGACCCAGGTAGTATCGGTTGCACTCTACCAGCATGTGGAGGCGATGGAATACGGTGCGGCCCACCGCCTGGCGCTCCTGCTGGTAGTGGTCACCACGGCACTGTTACTGGTCGCCCGCTGGCTGGGGCGCAGCGCGGTAGTGAAAGACCGGGACGTTCCTGTAATGGGGGCGCTGGGCTGATGGATCTGGCACTGTCATTCCTGCGTCCGGCGGCGCGTCATGGGTACGGCGAGAAAACCGGCACGCGGGGGCTGGCCGTCGAGGGGCTGGTTACCTCACTGAATACCACGACGCCCTGGCAGCTCGCCCTTCCGGCCAGGGGAACCTTCGGCTTCAGCGGTCCGTCCGGTAGCGGCAAGAGCACCCTGCTGGCCGCGCTTGCCGGACAGCGCGCCTGTTCGGGCCGGGTGAGCTTTGCCGGCATGTGCTGGCAGGAAGGCACCTGGGGACTTGCTGCCCACCAACGCGACCTGGTGCTTGGCTTCCAGGATGTACGCCTGTTTGCCGGGCAGACCGTTGCCGACAACCTGGCCCTGGCCCATCGCTACAGTCGCCGTCGACTGGCACACGAGGAGCGGGCGGGGTTGATCGAGGCATTCGGGATCGCACCGTTACTGGGGCAGCCGGTTGAGCAGCTCTCTGGCGGTGAGGCCCAGCGGGTGGCACTTTTACGCCAGCTATTCAGTAATGCTGCAGTGCAGCTCTACGACGAGCCCCTGTCCGCGGTGGATCGGTCACAGGTACTCCGTGGCCTGATCCCGGCGCTGAGAGCTTTCTGGGCCAGAAACCCGGCACTGGTGATCTGGACCAGTCACGATTTCAATGAAATCCAGCTGCTTGCCAGCCACTGCCTGTGGATGGAGGAGGCCGCACTGCGTGGACCCGTCGCCGTCCGGGAGTTGATCGGGTTCCAGGCGTCCGGCGAAAGCGCGGAACACTCCTGCTGTAGTCGCCTGGAGGCGCGGGTCGAGTCCTGCGAGGCGGGCCTGCTGACCCTGTCCCTCGGCGATGTCCTGCTCTATGCGGACAATGTAGTGGGGTGCCACCGGCCCGGGGATATCGTCCCTTTCCTGCTCGGTTCCGGAGATGTCAGCCTGAGCCTCGAGCGCCCCGGCCTTTCCAGTATCCTGAATTGCCTCCCGGCCGAGTTGCTGGCCATGGTGCCGGTTGCGGACGGGCGCGTGCGCCTGGAACTCGGAGCCTGCGGCCAGGCATTCTGCGCTGATATCTCGCGCCTGTCGCGGGAGCGCCTGCAACTGGAGGTGGGCAGGCGCTACTTTGCGCAGTTCAAGGCCGGCAGCCTGACCGGCCTCTGATAACAGCATCGCCGCCGAGTCTTCAGGCGGTGATTTTATCGATTGGTGAAACATGCTCAGTCATAAAGAACGTATCCGCTACAGCCGCCAGATAATGCTGCCGCAGATGGGGGAGGCTGCGCAGGAAAAGCTGGCCGGGGCCAGGGTCATGGTTGTGGGCATGGGCGGGCTCGGTTGTCCCGCGGCGCTGTACCTGGCCACCGCGGGCGTCGGCGAGCTGCACCTGGTGGATGGCGACGAGGTGGAGCTGTCCAACCTGCAGCGCCAGGTACTCTACAAAGCCAACCACCTGTACAAGCCGAAAGTGCTGGTTGCCGCGCAGCAGCTGCAGGCCGCCAACCCGGCAATCCGGATCCACCCACACTCGGTGATGGCGGACGAGGGGTGGCTCACAGGTCACCTGCCTGCCTTCGACCTGGTGCTGGACTGCACTGATAACATGGAAATCCGCCACAGTATCAACCGTGCCTGTCGGGCGCTGGGGGTACCGGCCATCATGGCCTCGGTGCAGGGATTCTCGGGCCAACTGGTGAGTTTTGATTTTCGCCGGGAGGGTTCACCATGTTATGCGTGCCTCTTTCCAGAGGCGGAACGCGCGCCGCTGGCCAATTGCGAGACCAGTGGCGTGATTGGGCCGGCACTGGGGGTGGTTGGCAGCGCCCAGGCGCTGGAGGCCATCAAGTTGCTGGTAGGCCTGCCCCTCGGCAGCCTGGATTCCCTGCAGGTGTTTGAGGCTGAATACCTCGAATGGCGCAGCCTGGGCCTTGGCGCGCGACGCTGCAGTACGTGTGAGGCGCGCGCGACCGCAGGCGCATGACGTGCCCACCCGCTGCGCCCGGGGGCAGCGATGGGGCACCAATGGGGCCTGTGGAAGTGGTGAAACCCCGGCCGGATTTGCTTCTATCGATTTGGTTCTATAATAGGAATCGGGATGCGCCGGGGAAGGTGAAATTAAATGCCATGGACGGGTTGACGCCGCGGCCCCGTCCCCATAGAATGCGCAGCCTCTTGAGCGGTTAGGCAACTGGCCGCAGGGGAGCGGAGAGCACCAGGCTTCGCTTCTCGGAGTTGATGCGGGGTGGAGCAGCCTGGTAGCTCGTCGGGCTCATAACCCGAAGGTCGTAGGTTCAAATCCTGCCCCCGCTACCAAATTTGAAACGTTGGGTCGCAACCCGGCGTTTCGCGTTTGAAGCCCCGGTCAGGGGCTTTTTCGTATCTGCGAGATACGGTTTCCGAATGGGCCGGAAGTAGGCGCCGCGGTTTGTCATTCGGACCGTGGGGCGGGCTTCCCAGCCCATTTTTTGTTTGTGGGGTACGTCGGTGTGCTCCAGCTTTATGGCGGCCTGGCCGGCCACCCGATACCGCACAGGTAACCGGGACCGGCGGCTAGCCGAAGAGTGTGGTGAATAGAATGGCGACCAAGCGCGAACAGCTGGAAGAACTCCTGGGTCCGGTAGTGGCCTCGCTGGGCTGCGAACTCTGGGGTATCGAGTACCAGACCCATGGCCGCAACGCATTGTTGCGCATTTATATCGATTCCGAAGACGGGATCGCGGTGGAGGACTGTGAAAAGGTCAGCCGCCAGGCCAGTGCGGTGCTGGATGTGGAGGATCCCATCAGCGGCAAGTACACCCTCGAGGTTTCTTCGCCGGGAATGGATCGACCGCTTTACCGCCTGGACCAGTATGAACGTTTCGTTGGCCACCAGATTGAAGTGCGTCTGCGTATGCCGCTGGAAGGCCAGCGCAAGTGGCGCGGCCTGCTCGCCGGTGTCGAGGGCGAGGAAGTGGTGTTGCGTATCGACGGCGAGAACGAATACCTGCTGCCGATCGACAGTATCGAGCGGGCCAACATCGTTCCCCAGTTTACCAAGTAACTTTTCAGTCATTTTCTAGTAGGCGCCTGCGCACAGGCGATTTAGAGGCACAGCTGCATGAACAAAGAGATCTTGCTGGTAGCCGAGGCGGTTTCCAACGAAAAGGGCGTCGACCGGGATATTATTTTCCAGGCGATTGAAGTGGCCCTGGCAACTGCCACCAAAAAACGCTACGACGAAGACTCCACCATTGAGGTGGCCATCGATCGCAGGACCGGCGACTATGAGACTTTCCGCAGCTGGGAAGTCGTGGATGACGATACCCTGGCTGAGCTGGGAACCCAGTTCACCCTGGAAGAAGCACATGAGAAAGACCCGGAACTGAAGGCCGGGGATGTCTACCGCGAACAGGTAGAGAACGTCGAGTTTGGCCGTATTGCCGCGCAGACTGCCAAGCAGGTAATCGTGCAGAAAGTGCGGGAAGCCGAGCGCGCCAAGGTTGTGGAAGAGTACCGCGATCGCGTTGGTGACCTGGTGAGCGGCACCGTGAAGAAGGTGACCCGGGACTTTATCGCCGTGGACCTGGGCAACAATGCGGAGGCCCGCCTGCCGCGTGACCAGCTGGTGGGTCGTGAGATCTTCCGCCTGGGCGACCGGGTGCGCGCAATCCTGTTGGAGATCCAGCCGGAAGCTCGCGGGCCGCAGCTGATGCTGAGCCGCTCCTGCCCGGAGATGCTGATCGAGCTGTTCCGCATCGAAGTGCCGGAAATCGCCGAGGAGGTAATCGAAATCAAGGGCGCTGCCCGCGACCCTGGCCTGCGCGCCAAAATCGCGGTCAACACCAATGACGGTCGCATCGACCCGGTGGGCGCTTGTGTGGGTATGCGCGGTGCGCGCGTACAGGCGGTTTCCAACGAGCTCTCTGGAGAGCGCGTGGATATCGTCCTGTGGGACGACAACCCGGCCCAGTTTGTTATCAATGCCATGGCCCCTGCCGAGATCGAGTCCATCGTGGTGGATGAGGACGCCGGCTCCATGGACGTGGCGGTGGCCGAGGAAAACCTCGCCATGGCGATTGGCCGCAGCGGCCAGAACGTGCGGCTGGCCTCCGAGCTGACCGAGTGGCAGATCAACGTGATGAGCGTTGAGGAGTGGCAGGCGAAGCAGGAAGCCGAGTCCGGCAGTATCATGGAAACCTTCATGGAGCGCCTGGATATCGACGAAGACGTTGCCGGTGTACTGGTGGAAGAAGGTTTCACCACCCTCGAGGAAGTCGCCTATGTACCCATTGAGGAGATGCTGGGTATCGAGGGCTTCGACGAGGAAATCGCCGAGGAACTGCGCGCCCGAGCCAAGGATGCGCTGCTGACCCAGGCGCTGGCCTCCGAAGAGCAGCTGGATGCGGCCGAGCCGCAGGAAGACCTGCTCAACATGGATGGCATGGACCGCCAGTTGGCTTACCAGATGGCGAGCAACGGCATCGCCAGCATGGAAGACCTGGCCGAACAGGCTGTGGATGACCTGCTGGATTTTGAGGGTGTCGACCAGGAGCGCGCTGCCGCCCTGATCATGAAGGCTCGTGAGCCCTGGTTTGCCGACGACAGCGGCGAGCAGGCGTAACGAAGCCCGACGGTAGTAGAATAGCCGGGTCCGCTTGGCGGGCCCTATGGAATGCTGTCATGTAACAATTGCGGGTAATCCAGATAAAACCCCTCCGACAAGCGAATTTTAGGAGAGAGAATGGCCGAAGTAACAGTTAGCGAACTCGCCAAATCGGTTGGTGCCACCGAGGAACGTCTGCTGAAGCAGATGAAGGATGCGGGTTTGCCCCAGACCTCTGCCGATGCTGTAGTGTCGGATGAGGAAAAACAGGTCCTGCTCAACTTCCTGAAAAGCAGTCACGGGGAGCAGAAGACTTCTGCGCCACGCAAAATCACCCTCAAGCGCAAGACCACCACCACGCTCAAAACCGGCTCTGGCACCGGCCGCAAGACCGTGAATGTGGAAGTGCGCAAGAAGCGTACCTACGTGAAGCGCCCCGAGGCCGAGCAGGCCGCGGAAGCGGAGCGCGAGGAGCAGCGGGCAGAGCTGGAGAAAGCACTGGCGGAACAGGCCGAGCAGGAACGCGTGCGCGCCGAGCAGGCCGAGGCGGAAGCCGAGAAGGCCCGTGTCGAAGCCGAGGCGGCGGCTGCAGCTGCAGCGGCCGAGCAGGAGGCAGCCGAGGCCGCTGCGCCGGAGCAAGAGGCAGAAGCACCGGCTTCCGAGGCCGAGCCCGAGCAGGCAGCGGAGCCCGCCGAGGAAAAGCCCCAGCCAGCAGAGGAAGCCAAGCCCGCGCCGGCACGCTCGACTTACGTTGACGACATCGAAGCGATGCGTATCGCCGCGATGGAGCGCCGCAAAGAGGCAGATGCACTCAAGGCCCAGGAGCTGGAAGAGAAGAAGGCCCGCCTCGAGGAGGAGCGCCAGCGCGCCGAGCAGGAAAAGCAGGAGCGCGAGCGCAAGGCCAAGGCCGAAACGGTCAAGCCGTCCCTGCGTCGCAAGCTGGAGGCGACCCCCACCGTCACCGAGAAAGAGGAAGACGAGCCGCGCAAGCGCCGCGGTCGTCGCGGTGCCAAGGGTGGCCCGAAGAAGTCCAGCAAGACCGCGCTCTACGAGCAGGCACTGGAAGCGTTTGAGGATTCGGAAAGCGAGAAGCGCAGCACGCGCTCCCTGTCCCGCCCGACGCTCAAGATCAAGAACACACATGGGTTCAAGAAGCCCACGGGAAAACAGGTGTACGAAGTACAGTTAGGTGAAACCATCACCGTCGGCGAACTGGCCAAGCAGTTGAACATGAAGGCCGGCGAACTCATCAAGCGCCTGATGAAAATGGGCGAGATGGTCACCATCAACCAGAGCCTGGATCGCGAGACCGCCACCCTGATCGTCGAGGACCTCGGCCACAAGGTGGTACTGCGTTCCGAGAACGAGCTCGAGGAAAGCCTGGTGGCTGAAGTCGAGAAGGCCGAGGGTGAACAGGTCTCCCGCGCCCCTGTCGTCACCGTGATGGGCCACGTGGACCACGGCAAGACCTCGCTGCTGGACTACATCCGCAAGACCAAGGTGGCCTCCGGTGAAGCCGGTGGTATCACCCAGCATATCGGTGCCTACCGGGTGCAGACCAGCCAGGGCGAAGTCGCCTTCCTCGACACCCCTGGCCACGCCGCATTTACCGCCATGCGCGCCCGCGGTGCCCAGGCTACTGACGTTGTAATCCTGGTGGTGGCAGCGGATGACGGTGTCATGCCGCAGACCGAGGAGGCCATCCAGCACGCCAAGGCGGCCGGTGTGCCGCTGGTTGTCGCCATCAACAAGTGCGACAAGGAAGGTGCGGATCCGGATCGCGTCAAGAACGAGCTGGCAGCGAAAGAGGTTATCCCCGAGGACTGGGGCGGCGACACGCAGTTTATCGAAGTATCCGCCCATACCGGCCAGGGCATCGACGACCTGCTGGAAGCAGTATCCCTTCAGGCAGAAATGCTGGAACTGAAAGCCGAAGTGGGCGTGCCCGCACGCGGTGTTGTCATCGAATCGCGCCTGGAAAAGGGCCGCGGTGTGGTTGCTACCCTGCTGGTACAGAGCGGCGAGCTCAAGCGCGGCGATATTGTTCTCGCCGGCCAGAGTTATGGCCGTGTGCGTGCCATGACCAACGAGCTGGGCAAGAGCGTAACCGAGGCTGGTCCGTCCACTCCGGTGGAACTGCTGGGTCTCGACACCACGCCCAATGCCGGTGACGAGTTCATGGTGGTTACCGACGAGCGCAAGGCCCGTGAAGTGGCCGAGCAGCGTTCCGAGAAGGAGCGTCGTGAGCGTATGCAGCGCCAGCAGGCGGCCAAGCTGGAAAACATGTTTGCCGATATGGAAGCCGGTGAAAGGAAGGTCCTGCCGGTAGTCATCAAGGCCGACGTGCGCGGCTCGCTGGAAGCTATCCTGTCGGCGCTGGCGGACATCGGTAACGAGGAAGTCTCGGTTAACGTAGTGTCCAGTGGCGTGGGTGGTATCGCAGAAAACGACATCAACCTGGCCCTGACCTCCGGTGCAATCGTCATCGGCTTTAACACCCGTGCCGATGTTGCGGCCCGCAAGCTGGCCGAGGCCGAGAGCGTGGAAATCCGCTACTACAGCGTGATCTACAATCTGCTGGACGAGGTCAAGCAGGCCCTGTCGGGTATGCTGGAGCCGGAAGTGCGCGAGGAAATCGTGGGTATCGCCGAGGTGCGCGATGTCTTCCGGTCGCCCAAGTTCGGCGCCATCGCCGGCTGTATGGTCACCGAGGGTACCGTATACCGCAACAAGCCGATCCGCGTCCTGCGTGACAACGTGGTGATTTACCAGGGCGAGCTGGAGTCCCTGCGCCGCTTCAAGGACGACGTCCAGGAAGTGCGCAACGGGATGGAGTGCGGTATTGGCGTGAAAGACTACAATGACGTCAAGTCCGGGGACCAGATCGAGGTCTTCGACATCGTCAAGGTCGCCCGCGAGCTGTAACCGGGACCACTCCATAGCGCCATCCCGGCCCGCTGCCGGGATGGCGTGTTATGCCAGCCACTCTTACAGGTAACCAATGGCAAGAGAATTTTACCGCGCCGACCGAGTCGCTGACGCCATGCGCCGCGAGCTGGCGCAGTTGATCCAGCGTGAAGTGCGCGACCCACGCCTGGGCATGGTCAATGTCAATGACGTTGAGGTCAGCCGGGACCTGGCATCCGCAAAGGTCTATGTCACCTTTGTCGGTGAGGATGACCGCAGCAAGATCAATACCTCGATGCAGGTCCTGAACAAGGCTGCCGGATTCCTGCGCAGCCAGCTGGCGCGTGCCATCCAGATGCGCACTATCCCCCGCCTGCAGTTCCGCTATGACGAAACGTCGGTTCGCGGCCAGGAACTGTCCGCACTGATCGAAAAGGCGGTAAAGTCCGATCGCAGTCATCATCCGGACGATGCCGGTAACGACGACAGCGGTGACCGGGGTGACAACAAGGGCGACGACAAAGAGTAACCATGGGCCGCAGACCAAAATGGGGCCGTGCGGTTAGCGGCGTCCTGCTGCTGAACAAGCCTGCCGGAATCACCGCCAACGACGCCCTCCAGAAAGCCAAGCGACTGTTTTTCGCCAACCGTGCCGGGCATACCGGTGCGCTGGACCCGCTCGCCACCGGCGTGCTGCCGGTGTGTTTTGGCGAAGCCACCAAGTTCTCCCAGTACCTGCTGGATGCCGACAAGCGCTATCGGAGCACCTTCGTGTTCGGGATGCGAACGGCCAGCGGCGATGCGGATGGTGATGTGATTGCCACCGCGGACGCCTCCGGCCTGCAAGAGGCGGATGTGCGGGAGGCGATGGCCCAGTTCCGTGGCCGTATCCAGCAAGTGCCGTCCATGTACTCCGCCCTCAAGCACAAGGGCCAGCCACTCTACAAGCTGGCCCGCCAGGGCCTGGAGGTGGAGCGCGAGGCGCGCGAGGTCGAGATTTTCGAGTACGAGCTGCTGGCCTTTACTCCCGGCCCCCAGCCCCGCGCCGAAGTGGAGATCCATTGTTCCAAGGGCACTTACGTGCGCAGCCTGGCGGAGGACCTGGGCGAGGCCCTGGGTGTGGGGGCATACGTGGAGAAGCTGCACCGCAGCGCCGCGGGCCCCTTCGATGAGGCCGATGCCCTGACCCTGGATGAGCTGACCGAAGAGCGGGGTGAGGGTCGCGCCGAAGAGCTGGACCACCACCTGTTACCGGTGGATGCACCCGCCTCGGGACTGCCGAAACTGACCCTGCCGGAAAGCACCGGCTACTATGTGCGCCAGGGACAACCCGTCATGGACCTGCAGGTCTACCGTATCGGCCAAGAAGGTGATATGGTGCGCCTCTTCCTGGAAACTGGCGAATTTCTGGGCGTTGGAGAGATTACCGACGACGGGTGCGTGGCACCGCGTCGACTGGTAAGTGGCAATTAGCCACAAAACCGACTAGCTGGTCTGTAAATATGCACGGGCCAGCCGGATCATCAAAGCATATTACGACGAGGTATTTCGTTATGGCACTGTCAGCCGAAGAAAAAACCGCAATCCTGAAAGAGCACGGCCAATCCGAAGGCGATACCGGTTCCCCGGAAGTCCAGGTGGCCCTGCTGACCGCCAACATCAACAAGCTTCAGTCTCACTTTTCTGAGCACAAGCAGGATCACCACTCCCGTCGTGGCCTGATCCGCATGGTAAACCAGCGCCGCAAGCTGCTGGACTACCTGAAGAAGAAGGATCTGAACCGTTACGCACAGCTGATCGCCAAGCTCGGCCTGCGTCGCTAAGACCCTGGAATGCCCGCCCCCGGCGGGCTTTCTTTTTTCAGATACTTGTTGGAAAGTGGGATTCATGCCACTTTCCGGCAGTCGCGTCGGGAAACTAGGCCTGGAAGTATGGATGGTCGGGTCTCCCGGCGCTTTTACGACCGGCTCCCCGCCGGTCGCGGTACATCTTGTGCCGCACTGTCCGAGGCTCGTTGGCATTATTCGAGCCACATGTAGGGGTTACTGGAATGGGCCAGTAACCGACAGGAAATAGGAAAAAAACGTGAATCCAGTAAGCAAGACATTCCAGTACGGACAACACCAGGTCACCATCGAGACCGGCCGCGTTGCGCGCCAGGCTACCGGTGCGGCGCTGGTCACCATGGGCGAGACCGTGGTGCTGTGTACCGTGGTAGGCGCCAAGGAAGCCAAGCCGGACCAGGCTTTCTTCCCGCTGTCCGTGCACTACCAGGAAAAGGCCTATGCGGCCGGCAAGATTCCCGGTGGCTTCTTCAAGCGCGAAGGCCGCCCGTCCGAGAAAGAGACCCTCACTTCCCGCCTGATCGACCGCCCGATCCGCCCGCTGTTCCCGAACGGCTTCATGAATGAAGTCCAGGTGATGATCACCGTACTGTCCGCCGAGAAGGATGTGGACCCGGATATCGCCGGCATGATCGGCACCTCCGCAGCCCTGTCCGTCTCCGGCATCCCCTTCGGTGGCCCGATTGGCGCTGCGCGCGTGGGTTACACCCAGGAAGACGGCTACCTGCTGAACCCGGGCTACAAGGCCCTGGCCACCTCCGAGCTGGACATGGTGGTTGCCGGCACCAAGGACGCCGTGCTGATGGTGGAGTCCGAGGCCAAAGAGCTGCCGGAAGACATCATGCTGGGCGCCGTGCTGTACGCCCACCAGGAGATGCAGTCCATCATCAAGGTCTGCGAGGAACTGAAGGCCGAAGCTGGCAAGCCCGAGTGGGACTGGCAGCCAGAAGCCGTCAACGAAGAGCTCAAGTCCACCCTGGAAAGCCAGTTCGGCGACAAGGTGGCGGAAGCTTACAAGATTACTGACAAGCAGGCCCGTACCACCCGCCTGGGTGAGCTGCGCAACGAAGCCGCTGAGGCCCTGGCTACCGAAGAGGTGGACGAGGGCACGGTGAAGAAGTACTTCGGCAAGCTCGAGAAGCAGATTGTCCGTGGCGCTGTTGTACGCGGTGAGCCCCGTATCGACGGTCGCGACACCAAGACTGTGCGCCCGATCAGCGTCGAAGTAGGCGTCCTGCCGAAAGGTCACGGTTCCGCGCTGTTCACCCGCGGTGAAACCCAGGCCCTGGTGGTTTCCACCCTGGGTGCGACCCGTGATGCGCAGATCATTGATGCGCTGGAAGGCGAGCGTAAAGACTACTTCATGCTGCACTACAACTTCCCGCCCTACTCAGTGGGTGAAGCGGGTCGTGTCGGCGCTACCGGCCGTCGCGAGATTGGCCATGGCCGCCTGGCGCGCCGCGGCATTGCTGCAGTACTGCCGAACCCGGAAGAGTTCCCCTACACCCTGCGTGTGGTTTCCGAGATTACTGAATCCAACGGTTCCAGCTCCATGGCCTCCGTGTGTGGCTCCAGCCTGGCACTGATGGACGCAGGTGTGCCGCTGAAGGCGCCGGTAGCCGGTATCGCGATGGGCCTGGTGAAGGAAGACGAGGGTTACGCAGTACTGACTGATATCCTCGGTGACGAGGACCACCTCGGCGACATGGACTTCAAGGTGGCCGGTACTGCTTCCGGCGTGACCGCCCTGCAGATGGACATCAAGATCGAGGGCATCACCGAAGAGATCATGGAAACCGCCCTGGAGCAGGCCCTGCACGCGCGCCTGCACATCCTCGCGGAAATGAACAAGGTGATCGGCGAATCCCGTGCCACCGTGAACGAGAACGCACCGCGCTACGCGACCCTGAAGATCCATCCGGACAAGATCCGCGACGTGATCGGCAAGGGCGGCGCCACCATCCGTTCTATTACCGAGGAAACCGGTGCCTCCATCGATATCGAGGACGACGGCTCCGTGAAGGTGTTCGGTGAGGATGGCGAGAGCCTGGAAGCGGCAGTTACCCGCATCGAGGAAATCACCGCGGAAGCCGAGATCGGCGCTATCTACGAGGGTACCGTGGTGCGTATCGTGGACTTTGGCGCTTTCGTCAACTTCCTGCCGGGCAAGGACGGTCTGGTGCACATCTCCCAGATCGCCGAAGAGCGCGTCAATGCGGTCACGGACTACCTGAGCGAAGGCCAGAAGGTATTCGTCAAGGTGCTGGACGTGGACCAGCGTGGCCGCATCAAGCTGTCCATCAAGGAAGCGAACGCGGACCGTGCCGAAGCGGAAGGTTCTGCCTCCGAAGAGGGCTGATGTATAGCCCTGTACGTTGAGTGGTGCGGCCCTGGCCGCCCGCCTTCGAACGAAAAAACCCGGCCATGGCCGGGTTTTTTTATTTGTGCCCGACGCTGCAGCAACAACCAGGGAAGGGCGGATACAAGATCCGCCCCTACTGGTTGCTAACCCCGTGCCCTGGTGCAGGGGCGATCCTTGTGATCGCCCGGGCTGCCGGTTCCCTGTGCGTGGGATTGGGCGGATACAAGATCCGCCCCTACTGGTTCCTATATCCCGTGCCCTGATGTAGGGGCGATCCTTGTGATCGCCCGGGGCGCTGTCCTGTCGGTGGTTGCGGGACACGCCGGATCCTTCCTGTCCCGTATCTACAAAGTCTCCCTCACCAATTCTTGTACGATCGTACACACCAAAAATGAAAGTTCTTACCTGGCCCTGCGGGGAGGCCGGCTGGCAACTGCGAAATTTCCTGGGTACTTCAAGTTAAAGGTTCCCCCTTCGGCAGGAATAAACCCGGAATAATTGACTGTCTTACCTGCCATTAAGATACTTCAAGAATATTTTTTTGAATTTTTTATCATTTTTCTGTCGCGATTCATTAAAAAAATCCGCAGAATGCACCTAGGAATAAGATATTCCTCGACTTTAATTGGGCGTACATAAAGTATTTAGTCGTTCCCGATCTGCGAGTGGGGTTGTGATACGCAGGCGGGATGATCGCGCTGACTGTAATCCGGGGAGGCACCCCGGGGAAGGCGGCGCGGATTATCAGGGCGGAAGACCGTTCCAGGAAATAAAGATAAAACAGTCTGGGAGACTCACTCATGTTCCACAAGAAAAAACTCAGTAGCACACTGGAATCGCTGAAAGGCGCTTCCAACTTCGCGCGTGCCGCCGCTGTCACTGCGGGGGTTATGTTCTCAGCAACTGCGATGGCACAGCAGGTTGGCAGTATTGAGGGCCAGGTATTCCTCGATGAAGGTATTGAGGCCCAAGGGGTTACCGTCAAGGCCACTAGTAGCGTAATGCCGCGCGGCCGGACTGCAACCACTGACGAGGATGGTGAGTTTCGGCTACCCATGCTGATTCCCGGTATCTACCAGCTGACCTTCACTTCTGCAGACGGGACAACGCGCACTGTGCAAGCAGAGGTGTTGCTTGACCAGATGACGATGGTGGACATGAGCCTGACGCCCCAGGTAGAAGGGGACCTTGAACAGGTGGTGGTCACCGGTGAGGCAATTACTGTCGGTGGCAACTCCTCGCTGTCTGATGCCATTGGGGCGGATGTGATCAAGGGGTTGCCCGTCGGCCAGGACTTGAGAGACCTGATAAAGCTGGCCCCCGGTGTACAGTACACCCAGAACTCTGTTCGCGGTCCCAGCGCCGGCGGCAGTGGTCAGGACAATGTCTACAATTTTGATGGTGTGAACGTAACATTGCCGATGTTCGGCACCCTGTCGGCGGAGCCTTCCAGCCAGGATGTTGAGCAACTGTCTGTTGAGCGAGGCGGCGCGCGAGCGATAGGTTTCAACCGGTCTGGTGGTATTACCGTCAACACCAAAACCAAGTCCGGTACTAACGAGTACAAAGGTAGTGTGGAATACAAGTTCCAGACAGCCGATATGCGCGAAAAGACGGAAGAGGGCACCAAGGCCGAGACCGACTACAGCTGGATGACTGCAAATGTAGGTGGTCCCATTATCGAGGATCAGCTGTTTTTCTATGGTTCCTACTATGGCCCGCGCGAATCCCGGGACAATAAAGAAACAGCCTACGGACCGACCAAGGATTACTCCAGTGAGCGTGATGAGTATTACGGCAAGCTGACATGGGCACCGATTGAGGATGTGCTGCTCAACGCGGCATACCGTACTTCAGACCGGGTTAATGAAGGCGCTTCTATTTCCTTCGATGAGGCAGATTCGGTATCGGTAGGGGAGGAGTCCGGCCAGGACATTCTCTCTCTTGACGGCTCATGGATTATCAACGACGCGACCACGCTCAGCTTCCAGTACAGCGACTACGCGCTTGAAACTGCGGGTGTGCCGGATACCCGACTGGGTGTACAACCTGCGATTGGGCAGATGCTCGATGCTGCCAGTCTGGATCAATTGGGCTATTTCAATGTGCCCGATTTTCGCGATAACGATGATGCCTGGAATGCTGCCGTAGCACCCTATATTAACCAATACGGTTATGACGAAAACGGTACTCGTGTCGGCGGTGGCGGTGTCGGTGCTTACTATCAGTCCAATGTGCAAAACTTCTATCGTGAAAGCTTTGAAATCGCACTGGACCATAGCCTTGAGATTGGCTCCACTTCTCACGAGATCCATGTTGGCTACCAGTGGTCGGAAGGTCACGAGGAGCTGGCTCGCCTGTCTAATGGCTGGGGTTCTATTAGTGTCATAGATGGAGCAGAGGATGTTAATGCCCCGGATAATGCGCGTTTCCGTGCTTATACCGAGCAGATGAGCTTCATCGGTGAGGATGGTGGAAGAGTGCCACCCATCGACTCCTTCACAGAGACCCAGAACTTCGAAGTTAACGACTCGATTGCCTGGGGGGATTTCACCTTCGATGTGGGCTTCCTGATCAGCCAGGACACCCTGTATGGCCAGGGGCTGCGTGAGGCCAACACCATTTCGGGCTACGAGGCCGCACCGGGCAACAAATACGAAATGTACAAGGTCGACTGGAAAGATATGATCCAGCCGCGCCTCGGGGTTACCTGGGCCTACAACGGTGTCGATACGGTTTTCGCCAGTTTCGCCCAGTACAACCCGGCAGCCTCCTCCCTTGCCCGTGCCGCGTCATGGGATCGTAACAGCCGCGCCACAGTGGAGGTTTACTGGGATGAAAACGGCAATTACATCAGCTCCACACCTCGAGAAGGTTCATCTGGCAAGTTGTTTGCAGATGACCTGGATCCCCGCAGGGTTGACGAACTGACACTCGGCACAACCAAAGAGTTCGACAATGGCATCAGCCTGCGTTCGCATCTACGTTACCGTGAAGGCTCGCATTTCTGGGAAGATACGTGGAATGGCTCGCGTACTTATGGTTGCTACGGTCCCGAAGACAACCAGACCTGTGTGCCGGATGACATCGCTGCAAAAGGCCTCTACATCCCCGATCTCGATGAGAAACTCGAGCAGATCGGTAGCGGCTCGAGTTACGTGATCGCCGAACTGGATGATGCTTATACGAAGTACCTGGAGTTCAGTCTCGAAGCCTCCTGGATGGGGGAGCGCACTTACCTGAACGCCTCCTACACCCGCAGCCGTTATCGTGGCAACTTCGACCAGGACAACACCACCTGGACCAACGATGCCAATACCTTTATTGGCTCTTCGTATCTCGCGGATGGTGCTGGTCGCCAGGTCTGGGATAACAAGGACGGTACACTTCGTGGTGACAAGCCAAACCTGCTGAAGTTCTTTGGCCAGTACACCCTGGATTGGAAGGCCAATGTCGGTGCCTATTTTGTGTACCAGTCTGGCGAACCCTGGGAAGCCTGGGATGGCAGCGTCTATGGTTATTCTAGCGCCACTAACCGCTATGCCGAACCGGCAGGTAGCCGCCGTACTGATAGCCACTGGCAAATGGACCTGAACTACACCCAGAATTTCAATGTGTATGCAGATTACACGCTGAAGTTCCGTGCAGACCTGTTCAACGTGTTTAATCGCCAGACTGGTTACAATATCGATCCCGAGGTAGGCTACTTCGCCTTTGGCGAACCGCGTAGCTACTATGATCCGCGTCGTCTGCAGCTCTCAATCGGCATGGACTTTTAAGCGACGTTCGTCCTGCTTCTCTTAGCGGGAATGTACCTCTCCAATGCCCCGGCTCGCCGGGGCATTTTTATTTGCCCCAGAGCAATCCCCGTCCCAGTCCGTTAGAATCCCAATAAACAATAACGGGAGAGCGACCCCTTGGTAAGTTTCTGGCTGCTGGAAGTCCTGCTGGCGCTGGCTGCACTGCTGGTTGCCAGCCAGTACTGGTATATCGCGCGGGATCGTTGCCTGTCGCCGTCCCTGCTGGTGGTAGCGGGAATGTCGCTGCTGGCGATGGCTGCGCTGGTTGGCGCCTATCGCTACACCATTGATCCCGGTGTCAACGGACTGCACCGGATCCTGTCCGGTCTCTCCGGGCAGCTGACCTTCCTGCTTTCCGGACTGGCACTCATATGGGTCGCCCTGAAGCCCGATCTCGGCAATCGCAGCCGGCCTCCGGCCTACGTGGTGCTGACCGTGGCGACAGCGGTCGCGGTGTTACTGATGACCGACGCCGGCCCGGCAGGTCGGCTTCTCAGTATGCTGGGGCTGGGGGCCTGGTTTGCCACCGCAATAATCGGTCGCCTGCGAGGGGGGCTGTCGACACTACCCGCGTGCCTGTTGGCCTGTGGCCCGGTGCTGGTTGTGGTCGCCAGTCTGTTGGTGGGCACCAGCCATGTGGAGCTGCTGGGCATGCCACGGCTCAATTGGTTCCACCTGCTGCTGGCGCTGGCGGTACTGACGCTGCTCTGCGCACGGCCGCTATTCGAGCAAAGGAAGGGTGAGAATGGATGGTAACTCCCACTGGGAACTGCAGGGTGGCTGCCACTGTGGCGCTGTTCGTTTTGAAGCGCGTATACCCCGCCGGCCGGGGGAGGCGCTGGTCGCCCATGCCTGTAACTGCTCCATGTGTGAAATGGTGGGTTTCCAGCACCTGATCGTGCCCGCTTCGGCGTTCGACCTGCAGCAGGGAGAGGGCGACCTCACCTGTTACACATTTAATTCCGGTGTGGCCAAGCACTATTTCTGCCGTCACTGTGGGGTGAAGTCTTTCTACATCCCGCGCTCCAACCCCGACGGTTACAGCATCAACCTGCGCTGCCTGGATCAACTGCCCGAAGGGGTAAAGGTGGAGCCGTTTGATGGCCGGAACTGGGAGCGCAATGCCGGCGCGCTGGCTCATCTCAGCAAGGGCTGAAGTTGCATATCGATAAGACAAGCGGGACGGTTATCGAGTCCCGGAAGGATTGAGAGGAGATAAACCCGCTGTGAGTGAGCAGGTACAAACCGGAAACGTCACATATACCGACAGTGGCGTCCTCTATGGCAAGCCCGGGCTGGAGTTGGTGGTGGTGGAGACCAACCTCTGCCGGGCGGTAGTTGCCCTGCAGGGGGCGCAGTTACTCGAATTCCAGGCAAAGGGTCACGAGCCCCTGTTGTGGCTGAGTCCCGCGGCGGTATTTGAGCCGGGCAAGGCAGTGCGGGGCGGTATTCCCCTGTGCCTGCCATGGTTTGGCGTTCACCCGGATCCCGCCAGGCCCAAGCACGGACTGGCACGTACCAGGTCGTGGGAGCTGGATGCTGTCAGGGAGCTGCCGGGCGGTATCCGCGAGTTAGTGTTTACCTACTGTCACCCCGGTGATGAGGATTTCACGCCTTTTAATTGCCGTGTCACCCTGCAGCTTGGCAAAAAACTGCGATTGGCGCTGGACCTGGAAAATTCCGCCGATGAGCCAGCCAGGTTCAGCTGGGCCTGGCATACCTATTTCCCGGTGGATAACGTGCACGATATCCGGGTGCACGGCCTGGAGGATACCGGCTACCTGGACAATACCCGCGGGCTGCAACCGGCCCGGCAGGAAGGCGCGGTCCGCTTTCCCGGCGAAGTGGACCGGGTCTACGAACACGCAGGCGATACCCAGCGGATTGAGACACGTGCACCGATTCAGGCGCACAGTGGTGATTGTTGTTCCGTGATTACCTGGAACCCGGGCGCCGAGCTGGCAACCACGCTTGCAGATGTGGGCGAGCACTATGCCGGGTTCGTATGCGTAGAGCACGGCAATGCCTTTGCCGACAGTTGGCAACTGGGTCCGGGTGAGCGCCGCAACGCCTGGCTGGAACTGGAGCGCGAGTAAATGGTTACTGCGGCTGCAGGGAGTGGGCAACGGGAGCAGGCAGGCCTGCTGCATGCCCTGTTACTGGACGGGCGTGGCGGGGGCCGGGCGCTGTCCTGGCCTGATGTCGAGCAATGGACTCCGGAGCAGGGCTGCCTTTGGCTGCACCTGGATTACACCGACGATGGCGTTGCCTCATGGCTGCGGGGCCGGGACGACGTGCCCTCACTGGTGGCCGAGGCCCTGCTGACGGAGGAGACCCGGCCACGCACCACGTCGATCGATGACGGTCTGCTGGTTGCGTTGCGCGGGGTGAACCTCAACCCTGAATCGCAGCCGGAGGACATGGTCTCGATCCGGCTGTGGGTGGAAGAGCACCGGGTGATCAGCACCCGCAAGCGGCGCCTGCTGTCGGTAACCGAATTGCAGGAGCATATCCACAATGGGCGGGGGCCACGGGACAGTGCCAGCCTGTTGGTGGAGCTGGCGGACCTGCTGGTGTGGCGTATGGGCGCGACGGTGGAGTCTTTTGAGGATACCATCGACAGCCTCGAAGACCGGGTGCTCGATGGCAGCAGTGCGGCCCTGCGGGTGGACCTGGCCCGGCTGCGCAAGCAGACCATCACCCTGCGTCGTTATCTTGCGCCGCAGCGGGAAGCGCTCGCCAGGCTGGTCCAGGAGAAAGCCCCCTGGATGCAGGAAGGCAGTCGCCTGCAGTTGCGAGAAGTGAGTGACCGCCTGCTCCGTCATATCGAGGATATCGATGCCGTGCGCGAGCGCGCCGCGGTTACCCAGGAAGAGCTGATGAGCCGCATCTCCGAACAGCTCAACAGCCGCATGTATGTACTTTCCGTCGTCGCCGCCATCTTCCTGCCCCTGGGGTTCCTGACCGGTCTGCTGGGGGTGAATGTGGGAGGTATCCCCGGGGCGGAAAACCCGGGGGCCTTTTACCTGTTCAGCGGTTTGCTGGTTGTGGCGGTCATCGTCCAGCTTGTTATTTTTCGCTGGAAAAATTGGTTGTAGCTTCGGCCATGGGCCCTGGCGAAGGCCCTTCAGGAATGCGCTTATTGCACCCTGCCGGCCTTATCAGGAGGTCAGGGCGCGTTGAGCGAAAGCGTAATGCGTGGCTCGGTGGTTAACCAAACACGGTCACGGTCTGGCGGCTGAAAGCGACCGGTTTGCCCGCGGGGCTCCACAGGCGCGCCTGGGCGACAGCGTAACCGTCAGCGGCCTGCTCCACGTCGGCCAGGTACTGCCACCAGTCACCACAGGTGGCTTCCGGCAATGGTTCCATAAACTCCAGCGTCCAGGTCAGTGAGCTGGCGGGGGCCGGTTGCTTGAGCATCGGCAGGACTGCCGGCGGCCAGGCGTCGATCAGGGCAAGCAGGTGACCTATCTCTACCCGCCTGGTGGCGGCTTCTTCGCCGCGGAAGCGAGCCCAGCCCCCGAACCGGTTGCTCGCACTGCCGCTGAAGGGCATGTCGCCGGCGGAAATCCGGTAGTCAAATTTCTGCGTGAATTCCGGCACCAGGCCCCCGATATAGGGCAGCGGCTGGAGCTCCTCGGGGGCGACAAAGTGCGGGGCGGTGTCCGCGGGCACATGAATACTGGAATCGCGGCTGCTGCCGAAACTGGCAAAAGCCGCCAGTACCACCTGGCCGTCCTGTTCCATCCGCGCTTCCACCTGGCTCACCGAGCGCCCGGCGCGCAGTACGCTGCCCTGCAGTGAGACCGGGCCCGCGGCGACGGGGGCGACGAAGGAAAAGGTGATCGAGCGCAGGGTACTGTCCGGATCGACCTGTGCGGCCAGCTGCTCGTACAGCATGGCTGCCACCAGCCCGCCAAAGGTGGCGCGCCCCTGGGCCCAGCCCTCCGGGATTTCCACTGTGGCGCCGGCTGCGCGGCTGCGGGACATCAATACATCGAATTCCATCGGGTTTACATCCGCTTAACCAAAGGTGTGGCTGTCATCGGGAAAGGTGCCGGCCTTCACGTCCTCGGCGTACTTGTGCAGCGCGCCGGGAATATCCCCGGCTTCTACCAGGAAATTCTTTGAGAACTTCGGCGGCTTTTCCGTAAGGCCAAGGATATCGTTGATTACCAGCACCTGCGCATCGGTATCGCGGCCCGCGCCAATGCCGATGGTGGGCATGGAGACGGCTTCGGTAATGCGCCTGGCCAGCGTCGACGGCACGCACTCCAGTACCAGCAGGTCCGCGCCGGCCTCGTCCAGCAGCGCGGCATCACTGAGGATGGTACCGGCGGTGTCCTCGTCGCGGCCCTGTACCCGGAACCCTCCCAGCTTGTGTACCGACTGGGGTGTCAGGCCCAGGTGGGCGCAGACCGGGATGCCCCGATCCGTGAGCATACGGACGGTTTCCGCCAGCCAGGCGCCGCCCTCGATTTTCACCATATGTGCGCCGGCCTGCATGATGCGTGTGGCGTTGGCGAGGGCCTGCTCCGGGGTGGCGTAGGTCATGAAAGGCATGTCGCCCATGATCAGCGACTTTTTATTTCCCCGGGCCACCGCTTCCACGTGGTAGATCATATGGTCCATGGTGACCGGGATGGTGCTGTCGTAGCCCAGCACGGTCATTCCCAGGGAGTCGCCTACCAGTAGCACCTCCACTCCGGTCTTCTGGGCCATGGCTGCCATGGGGGCGTCGTATAGGGCCACCGTAATAAATTTCTCACCGTCGGCCTTCATTCGTTGGAGTGTTTGCACGGTAACTGGCTTGGTCAGCGCTGAGGGTCCGTAAGGCATGAGATCAGTTCCCCGGGTTGTAGTAGTGGCGGCCACTGGTGATGTTCAGCATGTATTCCACCAGCTGGCAGTAGTCATCCTGGCGGCTGACGATATCGATATCTTCACTGTTGACGATCAGCAGCGGGGCCTCGTCGTAGTAGTGGAAAAACTGGGTATAGGCCTCGTTGAGGGTGGCGAGGTATTCATTGCTGATAGAGCGCTCGGCGGCAATGCCGCGGGTGCGGATGCGTTCCTGCAGCACATTTAGCGGAGCCTGCAGGTAGATCACCAGGTCTGGCTTGGGGGCCTGCAGGGTCAGGTGCCGGTATACCTGCTGGTAGATCTCCAGCTCGTCGGCATCCAGTGTGACCTCGGCAAACAGCTGGTCTTTCTCGATCAGGAAATCGGAAACGCGTACCGGATTGAATATATCGTCCTGGCGCAGCGACTGGATCTGCTGCGAGCGCTGCAGCAGGAAGTGCAGCTGGGTCGGTAAAGCGGCACTTTTGGGATCCCGGTAGAAGCGTTCAAGGAACGGGTTTTCCTCCGGAAGTTCCAGCAGCGTATCGTAATTGAAAGTGGCGGCAAGCTTTTTCGCCAGGGTGGTTTTGCCCACGCCGATATTACCCTCCACCGCGATAAAGCGGGGCGGGGCGGCGGCGGAGATATCGGGTTCCATCGACGGCGGGATCTCGGTTTCAGTAGACACCGGCCTCTACTCCTTTTTCTGTTGTTCCATCCTCGCCCGCGCAACCGGATCCGGCCCGGGCGACTGCGTCAGAGCTTCTCCAGGCGATTCGACGGGCACTGCCGCAGCAGGGCCGCCAGGGACTCACCCGTAGGTAAAACCAGTGCAGGTGCCAGTTCTGCCAGTGGTAATAGCACGAAATTGCGTTCACCCATGCGTGGATGCGGGACCTGCAGTCGGGGCGTATCCAGCGTGTCCTGGCCGAACAGCAGGATATCCAGGTCAAGCGTGCGCGCCCCCCAGCGAACATCGCGTTCCCGCCCCTGGTCGGACTCGATCTGCTGCAGCCGGTCGAGTAATTCGTGCGGGGCCAGCGCTGTTTCCAGCTCCGCGACCGCATTGATGTAGTCGGGCTGGTCCCCCGGGCCGACCGGTGCGCTGCGATAAAAGCTGGAGCAGCGCAGCAGGCGGATGCCGGGAGTGCTGCCCATTGCGGCAAGCGCATCCTGCAGCTGTCGCTGCGGCTGCGAGAGGTTACTGCCCAGGCCGACGTAACATCGCTGCATGGTATTCAGTCCTGGCGTGGCGCGGAAGAGCGGGGCTTCCGGCGACGACCGCCGCGACTCCTGCGCCGGCCGTCACCGGAACGCGGCAATTTGCTGACCATTTGCTCGCGGCTATCCGCATCGGCCTGCTGGAAATCGGTCCACCACTGGCCAAGTCCCGGTGCTATCTCACCGCACTCCTCGCGCAACAGCAGGAAATCGTAGGCGGCGCGGAAACGCGGGTGCTCGCTGAGTCGCTGTGCCCGCGAGCCGTTGCGGCGGGGCAGGCGCGATTGCATCTCCCAGATCTCGCGCATGGGTAGGGAGAAGCGCTTGGGAATGGCCGTGTGCGCCAGCTGGGCGCCAATCACCTTCTGCGCCGCACCCGCCAGGGCCGGTACCGGCGGAGTTCCCTTGCCTGTCAGTCGCTGCTGCTCGCGGTTGACCGCAGGCCAGAGCAGGGCGGCATAGAGGAAAGCGGGGGTGACGCGCTTGTCGGCGCGGATTCGGTCGTCGGTGTTGCGCAAGGCAATCCGGGTCAGTTCCAGGGCTGTCGCGTCGCCGAGCAGGGCATCGTTTTCAGGGAACAGGTGTTGCCACAGGCCGTGCTCCCGCATCAGCTCAAAGGTACGCTCGCCGTGACCGCTCATCAGCAGCTTGAGTACTTCGTCGAACAGCCGTGCAGGCGCGATATTGCGCAGCAGGGGGGCCAGTTCCCGCAACGGGGCGGCCGTATCCGGTTCGATTTGGAAATCCAGCTTGGCGGCGAAGCGAACAGCTCGCAGCATCCGTACCGGATCTTCCTTATAGCGTGTCTCCGGGTCGCCGATCATCCGGATCAGGCGGTCCTCGATATCCTTCACACCACCGGTGTAGTCGTGGATTTCGAAACCATTGGTGGTGTAGTAGAGGGCATTGACCGTAAAGTCACGCCTTACGGCATCACTCTTCAGGTCACCGTAGACGTTGTCCCGCAGCAGCATGCCATGCTCGGACTGCTGTGCCTCGTGGTCCTCGCCCTCGCTGTGGTGCCCCCGGAAAGTGGTGACCTCGATAATTTCCCGTCCGATGCGGGCATGCAGGATGCGGAAGCGCCGGCCGACAATACGCGCGCCACGGAAGAGTTTCTTCGCCTCCTCCGGTGTCGCATCGGTGGCGACATCGAAGTCCTTGGGGTGACCGCCCAGCAGCAGGTCGCGTACGCCGCCCCCGACAATGTAGGCCTCGAAGCCCGCCTCCTGGAGGCGCTTCAGGACGGTCAGCGCCGCGCGGCTGATATCGCGCCGGGACAGGTTGTGGTCGCTGCGCGGGATAACACGCAGGGTGTTGTTACTGGCCGGCTTGCGCCAGCGCTTGATACTGCTGATCAGGGAATTGAGCATACGGCTGTCTGTCTTGACTGCTGCCAACGTGTGGCGATAGATCCCGTCTGGATTGACGCGCGAATTCTACCACAGCCATGGACGGCCCGGCGCTTGCTTGAACAGGGGGAAAGCTCAGGGGGGGGATAGGATGGTGGCGGTGCTGGCAGCAACCGCCCCCTTACAGACTCTCCATTCCAAAGAGAAAGGAGTAAAGGGAGTTATTGTTATGGCTATGAAGGCAGCGGCATCCTTGCGCTATCAATTTGCTGTCTAGCAAACACCCTCTCCCAGGTACAATCAGTCAGTTTGTAACGCGCTTGTGGTTATTTTTGTTCTGCTTTCTTTATTTTTATTCTTTATTGTTATTGTTTGTTGTTATTGTTGTTCAGGTTTTGGTCACTGTTTGCTTTTATTGTCGACCGCCCCTTTATTTTTATTGTGTTGCGCCCACTTATTGTCAGTTGTTCTTAGGGCTTAAACAGTCATTTATTTTTATTCTTGGCTGTTCTTCATTGTTGTACTAGTAAGAAAGCATTTAGCGTGCCAACTTTTTAAAGTCCTTTAAAATCAATGACTTATGGTTTTTTGGGTAAAATTTTGTGCCACAAAGCCCGGGCCCGGCGTTACGTAAGTCGCCGCAGTTGTTACGGACGGTGAGACCGGGGTAACACTTTGAGTGCTCCAGGTGGGAACTTTCTGGCCGTACGGTAATCATCCGGCCAGCCGCACCATGGATGAAAAGTCAGGAAGGTCAGGTTTCTGGCGCGGCTGCGAGGAGAAAGGGCCGCAGGAGCAGCCCGGAAAGGGGGGATCGGGAGGTGGTCAGGAGGCCTCTGCGGCTGCGCGGCGGCTCTTCTTGCGCGGGATCCCCAGCTTCTGTCGGCGTTCCCACAGGCACTTGCGGCTGACGCCCAGCTTCTTGGCCAGTTCCGTCTCGCTCATGGTGTCCTGGTGCTCGAGCACGAAGCGGGCAAAGTAGTCTTCCAGGGACAGGTCCTCGCGGGGATCGGAGTGCAGGCTGCGGGGGCGGCGCTCCGGATCGGCCTCTTCCACCGGTACCAGGTCCAGGTCGATATCCAGCGTCTTGTGATCGATTTCGGTGCTGTTGTCCTCGGTCAGGATTACGGCACGCTGGATCGCATTCTCCAGTTCCCGCACGTTACCCGGCCAGGTGTAGGTCGTTACCGCCTGTACCGCTTCCGGGGAGAGCTTCAGGATTGCTCGCCCCACCTTGGTGCAAAACTTCTGTAGCAGGTGCTCTGCGATGGCCAGTACGTCCTTGCCGCGCTCCCGCAGGGGCGCCAGGCTCATCTGTACCACATTGATGCGGTAGTAGAGGTCCTCGCGAAACTTGCGTTCGGTGGCAAGCTGGCGCAGGTTGCGGTGGGTTGCTGCCACCAGGCGTACATCCACTTTACGTGACTCGATGGCACCAATTGGCCGTACCTCTCCCTCCTGTAACACACGCAGCAGCCGTGCCTGGGCTTCCAGCGGCAGCTCACCAATCTCGTCCAGGAACAGGGTGCCGCCGTCAGCGGCGGCCACCAGGCCCTCGCGTGCGGTCTGGGCGCCGGTAAATGCGCCTTTCTCGTGACCGAACAGTTCCGCTTCGATCAGCGTGTCGGGGATCGCGGCACAGTTGACCGAGATCAGGGGTTTGTCAGCCCGGCGGCTTTCCTCGTGGATGGCGCGGGCAACCAACTCCTTGCCGGTACCGGTCTCGCCGTGGACCAGCACCGTGGCGTCAGTGGGCGCTACCTTGTGGATGCGGGCATAGAGCTCGCGCATCACCGGGCTGTTGCCGATCATGCCGGCAATAGTGCGGCTGGGGGCCTGCTGGTTGTTACTGGCGGCACGGCTCTGCTCCGCCTTGCCGATGACCCGGCGCACGGTGGCGATCATCTCATCGTGATCGAAGGGCTTGGCGATATAGTCTGCGGCCCCCATACGCATGGAGTCTACGGCCGAGCGCAGGCTGGCATAGCTGGTCATGATCAGTACCGGAACGTCGCCCGCAAGCTTGAGCAGGTCAGTGCCGGGGGCGCCGGGCAGGCGCAGGTCGGAGATGATCAGGTCAACTTCGCCGAGACGGTACTTGCTGGTCGCCTCGCGCACGGAGCCCGCTTCGCTCACCCGGTATTTGTGCCGCTCCAGCAACTTGCGCAGTGCGGTACGGATGATGGCTTCGTCTTCGACGATCAGGATGTGGCTCATGTGTTACGCCTGGTTACAAAACACTCAGAGGGGGCCTAGTTTTACCCGCAAAGCGTTTCGTTGCAACTCAGTTGGGACTTTTGTCACCAACTTTGCACGAATTTTGCCCAGATCCGCACCCCAGCGACATTTATCTTGCCAGGGGTAACTGGACTATGAACTTTGCTCCGCGGCCGGATTCCTGGTCGGCAGGGCTGACCAGTTCCAGTTGCCCCTCATGCTCCTCCACGATGCTGTAGACCATTGCCAGGCCCAGCCCCGTTCCCTCGCCGGGCTCCTTGGTGGTGAAAAAAGGCTCCAGGATGCGCTCGCGGTGGCGTGGGGAAATGCCCGGCCCCTCGTCGGTGACCGAAACGCAGGCGTAACCACCCTCGATGTAGCCGTGGATGTGCACATTGCCGCCATCGGGGCTTGCGTCGCGGGCATTGCTGAGCAGGTTGATAAAGACCTGGATCAGGCGCTGGTTGTCGCCCGGTGCCACCAGGTCCTCCGGAACCGTGTTGGTGAAGGTCACCTGGGTCTTGTCGCGCTGCAGGGAAAGTAATTGCACCGCTTCCTGAACGGTGGCGTAGAGATCTACCGGGGCGCGCTCGCTCTCCTGCTTGCCGCTGTGGGAGAAGTTGACCAGGGATTGGACGATGCGGCTGATACGCTGGGTCTGGCTGAGGATCTGGTCGGCAGTATCCCGCACCTCGTTGCTGTCCGACTCAAACTGCAGGTTCTGGGCCAGGCAGGCGATCCCGGTGACCGGGTTGCCCACCTCATGGGCGACCCCAGCGGCCAGGCGGCCGACCGAAGCCAGTCGCTCGCTGTGGATCAGCTCCTGCTCCAGCACCTGGGTTTCAGTGATGTCCTCCACCAGCAGCATCTGGGCATCACTGGGCTCCCGGCGCCCGCGGGGGCTGGCACTGCTCCTGAGGCGGGTCTTGTGCAGGTTCAGCCAGTGGCTGTGGCCGTCGATGTCCACTTGTTGCTTGAAGCGGCTGCCCTCGTCCGATGCAGCGAAGTCGCGCAGCAGGCTGTGCCAGGGCTCGGGCAGGTAATCCAGCTTGGCGCCCAGGACATCGCCGGCGGCGATGCCGGTGACGTCCTGCATGGCATAGTTCCATAGCAGGACCTCGCCGTCACTTCCCAGTGAGCAGGCGGCCAGGGGCAGCTCCTCCAGCATCTGCCTGTGGTACAGGCGCAGGTTGTTGAGTTCCGCGGCCAGGCCGGTGAGCTGGTTCTTGTAGCGGCCCAGGCGCGACTCGATCAGGTGAATATCCCGGTTGGCGGGCTGGTCGCTGTTCTTGAACGGGATGTGGCGATCGATGATCTGGCCCGCGAGCACACGCCCCAGCAGGCCCGACAGGTTGGCCTCGACCTTGTTGCGGAGCTGGCGCAGGGCGTAGGGGCGGCGTTCGTCTGCCGGTAACCGCAACTGTCGCAGGGCTTTTTTGACCTCGTGATTGGCGGTGGCGGCGCCCAGGCTCTCCGCCAGCCGCAGGCGGAAATCGGCGGCGGACTGCACGTCCAGCTCCAGCCGCAGGGCCTGGCTCAGGGTGTCGTCGCTGCAGAGGTCGGCGGCATACTGCTCCATGTTACTGGTCGGGGTGAGTAGTGAGAGCCCCACGAACAGCAGCACATTCACTGCCAGCGACAGGGTGGTGACCTGGGTCCAGATGGCCATGCCCAGAGGCAGCTGCAGGTCGGTACCCGGCAGGGTGAAGCCGTCGATCGCGAAGATGGATGGCAGCAGGAGCCCGCCTCCCCAAACCAGCATGCCCGCCAGCAAACCCGCGATAAACCCGCGGCGATTGCCTCGCGGCCAGTGAATGACAGCGAAGATCCCGGGCAGGAATTGTAGTGAGGCGATAAACGCCATCAGGGCCAGGTCGGAAAGGGAGAGCCGGTTGTTCAGCAACAGGTAGAACGCAAAGCCGGCCAGGAACAGTGCGCCTACGATCGCCCGGCGCAGCCATACCAGCTGGCGGTACATATTGTCTTCGGAGTGCCAGCGGGTCCCGGGCAGGAGCCAGTGGTTCATCACCATGGTGGACAGGGCCAGGGTGATCATGATCAGGGCACCGGTGGCAGCCGAGAGTCCGCCCACGAACGCGGCCACCGTCAGCAACGCCGAACCGCTCGCTCGAGGCACGGCAAGGGCGAAGTACTGCACTGGCTCGGTCACATCCAGCGCGAAGCCGGCCCACATGATGGGGAAGATCGGCAGTGCCATCAGCAGCAGGAACAGCGGGAATGCCCAGCTGGCGATGCGCAGGGTTTTCTCTGCGGAGCGCTCGGCGATGCTCAGGTAAAAGATATGGGGCATGGCCACCGCGGTGGCGATAAATACCAGCAGCAGGGTGTGGGAGGAACCCTGCTCGATTGGGCTGTACAGGAGCTGCTGCATGTCGCTGTTGTCCGCCAGCCACTGGTCGAGCCCGCCCATACCGCCGAACACGCCGAATACCGCATACAGGCCCACTGCCAGCAGCGCCACCAGCTTGACGCTGGATTCCACCGCCATCGCCGCCACCAGGCCAGTGCGCCGTTCGCGGTTGGCGCCATACAGGGCGGTAAAGACCGCCAGCAGCACACAGTAGAAGAAGGCGATCAGGTTCTTGGCGCTGATACCGGCCCCCGGCAGTGCCAGCGCGGCGACGCTGTCGCTGGAGAGCAGGGCCAGGGTCTCGGCCACCGCCTGGATCTGCAGGGCAATCAGCGGCAGCAGGCCCAGCAACATAAACAGCGTGGCCAGGGTGCCGGCACCGCGGCTGTGGTAGCGGAATACCAGCAGGTCCGCGGGCGAGGTGAGCTGGTAGCGCTGCGCCAGTCTTGACAGGGGTTCCAGCGCCACTGGCGCAAACAGGAACATGGCGCCGGTACCCAGGTAGTAGGCAAGAACCCCATAGCCGTGCTGCCAGGCCAGGTCCACTACACCGTAGAAGGTCCAGGCGCTGAGTGATACACCCAGTGAAAGGACATAAACCAGTGGCCGGCGCACCCATCGGGTCGGCATCCAGCCCTTGGAGGTGGCGAAGGCGACAAAAAACAGCATGGCGATATACGCCACGCCGATCAGTGCGATATGGACAATATCAAATGTCATTGGAGCCGCGCCTGAGCTGGATGAAGAGTGCCAGCAGGATCAGCACAAACCAGAGGATAAACGGGCGATACCAGGCCCCGGACGGATTGATCATCCAGGTAAACACGGTGGGGGAGAAGACATAGCCCACCAGTACCAGCAGGATTAGCAGTGTGCGATTACTCATGGTTGCGCCCGGGCAGCGGGATTCCGGTGGAAATTGGCGGGAAAATGTTAATGGCCGGTGCCCGTCTGTGCAATCTGCGCCGGTTCCCGGTTGCGCCGGTCCACCTGGTGTCGCTGCCAGCGGGCAGTGGCCCAGTGCAGGATAGCCTCTGGCGTCTCAGCCTCCAGGCCCGGGGGGACATGGAAACCGAGAAACCCGAGCGCCTGCACCAGGTTGGCGGATGGCCGCCGGTCGTCCAGTGCCGGTGCCTGGTTCTGCTTGCTGAGTTTCTGTCCGCCGGGGTTCATCACCAGGGGCAGGTGCCCGAATTGCGGTACTGCCGCACCAAAAAGCCGGAACAGTCGTTGTTGCGCACCACTGGTCTCCAGCAGGTCTGCGCCGCGTACGATATGCGTGATGCCCTGGTCGATATCGTCCGCCACCACCGCCAGCTGGTAGGCATAGAGACCGTCGCGGCGGCGCAGGATGGTGTCTTCGGCGATCGCCTGGTGCTGCGCGCCGTGCCAGATGTCGTCGAAGTGCTCCTCTCCGCCCGCGCACTTCAGGCGCACCGCGCTGGGTCCCTGTTCCTCGCGGGTGGCGCGGCAGCCGTCGTTGTCGTGGCCGCCGCGGCGGCGAATCTGGGCACGGGAGCAGTGGCAGGCATAAGTCAGTTCGCGCCCGGCCAGCTCTGCGAGCCGTTCGTCGTAGCGCTTATGGCGCTGGCTCTGCCGGCACAGGGGGCCGTGCCAGTGCAGGCCGTGGGCGTCGAGGGACTTCAGTATACGGTCGGCCGCGCCCGGTTCCTCGCGGGGCGGGTCCAGGTCCTCCATCCGCACCAGCCACTGGCCGCCATGGGCGATGGCATCCAGGTAGCTCCCCACGGCGGAAACCAGTGAGCCGAGATGCAACGGGCCTGTGGGCGAGGGCGCGAAACGACCGATATAGCGTGCCGAGGTCATCATGGGAAGGTGTGTGCAAAGCGGCGCTGGACACCGCTGCCCCGGGAGGGGAGCGGGGCGATCACCGGGATCGCCCGCAGGGGCTGGCAGAGCTCAGCCGGAGATCTGCCGTTCCTTGATTTCCGCCAGGGTCTTGCAGTCGACGCAGAGCGTGGCGGTGGGCCGGGCCTCCAGGCGACGGATGCCAATTTCCACGCCGCAGGCCTCGCAGAAGCCATAATCGTCCTGGTCGATCAGTTCGATGGTGGCGTCGATTTTCTTGATCAGCTTGCGCTCGCGGTCGCGGGTGCGCAGTTCCAGGCTGAACTCCTCTTCCTGGCTGGCCCGATCGGCCGGGTCCGGGAAGTTGGCTGCCTCGTCTTTCATGTGGGAAACGGTGCGGTCCACTTCCGCCATCAGCTCGGCTTTCCAGGCCAGCAGCAAGTTGCGGAAGTGCTCCTGCTGCTTCTCGTTCATGTACTCTTCGCCCTTCTTCTCCTTGTAGGGCTCAAAGCCGTGCAGAGATTCGGTGCTCGCAGCAGTTTTGGGCATAGTCGTTGCCTCTCTTTCTATACGGGCCCCCTGATATGAGGGCTGTACCACCAAATTCAATATGTCCGGTCCCGCGCCTGCAATTCGCGTGAGGCTGGACACTAGCCTAGACCGGATTTTACCGGGTTGATGCATTTTTAACCTTGTTGGCGGTTTGGTAACCGTCTGGGAAGATGCATCGGACCGATAAGCGGCAGGCTGCTCCTGTCCCGGCGCCATACCCCGGGCGACCGAGAGCGAGGAAACTATCAAATCTCTGCAGTTCGCGCCACAAAATGTTGTCTGGTATTTTGTGGCGCAAGATTTGTCCGCAAAGGTCTTACTGTGAAGTTTAATCCTCCATTGCAACGGGGCACGCTGCTGCGTCGCTATAAGCGCTTTCTCGCCGATATCCAAACGGAAACCGGCGACATTTTCACCATTCACTGCCCCAACACCGGTTCGATGAAGAACTGCTGGGTAGAGAACAGCCCCTGCTGGTACTCGGATTCCGGTAATCCCAAGCGCAAGTACCGGCACACCCTGGAGATCACCACCACTCCGGAGCAGGCGCTGGCGGGGGTGAATACGGGCCGCTCCAATGCCCTGGTGGAGGAGGCAATTGCCAACGGCATTGTTACCGAGCTGCAGGGGTACGAGCGGGTGCGGCGGGAAGTGCGTTATGGCGCCGAAAACAGCCGCATCGACCTGCTGTTGTCCGGCGACAGGGGCGACTGCTATGTCGAGGTAAAAAACGTCACCCTGGCCGAGGGCAGCCGGGGACTGTTCCCGGATGCAGTCAGTGCGCGGGGCACCAAGCACCTGCGGGAACTGCAGAAGCTGGCCGAAGAAGGTGTGCGCGCGGTGCTCTTCTACTGTGTGCAGCACTCGGGCATCCAGACGGTGGCGCCGGCTCGGGAAATCGACCCGGCTTATGCCGCTGCGCTGGACACGGCGGTTGCCGCGGGCGTTGAGGTTATCGCGTATCGCGCGCACCTGGGCGCCGGGGAAATTGCACTGGCGGATTCCGTGCCCTTCAGCGTCTAGGGCAGGTCAGTAAGGGGCCCGTTTGCCCCGGGGCTGCGACGACACCTTGGCCCTGGCAGCCGCCACCGCGCTGTCATTCCGCCAGGATAACGTACAGTCCCTCTGGGCTGTGCTCGATCGGCACCGGGGTCAGGGCGTCGCCGGCACAGGGGCCGGCAATGCACTCGCCGGACTCGATCATGAACAGGGCGCCGTGGGAGGCGCACTGGATCAGTGCCCCATCCGGGTCCAGGAACTGGTCGGGTTGCCAGTCCAGGTTGATGCCCTGGTGCGGGCAGCTGTTCTTGTAGGCGTAGATCTCGCCGTCTTTCATCACCGCAAAGACATTGTCCGTGCCTGCGGCCGTGTCCCCCAGGGAAAAGCCTTTCGACTGCCCCTCACTCAACTCGTCGTAACGACAAAGAAAGTATTTCTGCACGCTAACCCTTTTAGTGTTTTCTGCGTTTTATCGGCCGCGCCAGTTTACTCCGGTGCGGCCAGTGTGATGTAAGCCTGCTGTTCCCGGCCGTCGCGCAGGAACTCCAGCCTTACCTGGTCGCCCGCACGGTGTTTTTCCAGGGCATTCAGCAGGTCATCATAATTACGCACGGGATCGTCATCCACGGCGATGATCACGTCCCCCAACTGCCAGCCACCGCGTTCGGTGCGGAACACGCCGCGCAGCCCGGCCTCCTCCGCGGGCATGCCGGGAGCAATGCGCAGCACTGCCACGCCGTCGAAGCCAAAGCGGCTGGCCCACTGGTCCGGCGCGGACTCGATACCCAGTACTGGCCGCACCAGGCGGCCGTGGGCAATCAGTTCCGGTACGATTTTTTTCACGGTGTCCACGGGGATGGCAAAGCCGATGCCTACGCTGGCGCCGCTGGGGCTGTAGATGGCGGTGTTCACCCCGATCAACTGGCCGCGGGAATTCAGCAGCGGACCACCGGAATTGCCGGGATTGATGGCCGCGTCGGTCTGGATCACATTGCGAATGGTGCGGTTATTGGCAGCCTGTATCTCGCGACCCAGGGCGCTCACCACACCGGTGGTCAGGGTGGTGTCCAGCCCGAAGGGATTGCCGATGGCGAGCACCTTGCGGCCGACCGAGAGGGTGTTGGAGGTTCCCGGCACCAGGGGTGCCAGCAGCTCCGGTGGCGCATTGATCCTGAGCACCGCCAAGTCCTTCTCCGGTGCGGATCCCACCAGCTCCGCCGGCCACTCGCTGCGGTCCTGCAGGGTGATGGTTACCTTGCGCGCGCCCTCGATCACATGGAAATTTGTGACGATATGTCCCTGGCGGTCCCAGATAAAGCCGCTGCCGGCGCCCTTGGGCACCGTGTGCATGCGCAGGCTCCAGCGATCCCGCACCAGCGTCTCGTTGGTGACATACACCACGGATGGGCTGGCAAAATTGAACACCTGCATGGTGTTCTTCTCGTCGTCGGTGGAGAAGTCGGGCAGCAGGGATCCCGCACTGGCGAGGCAGGGGAACGCCAGGAGGGTGATGGCGAAAATCAGTGAAACCAGTTTTTTCATGGTCCGGGTATGTTGTTCTAACTGGGACAGCAGCCGGCCGCGCTGGCGCGGACCGGCCATACCTGGGGGCGGGGCCGTCCCCGGTTATCGATTCTGCAGGGCCAGGATACGATCCTCAAGCGGCGGATGGCTGGCCATCAGCGCCCCCATATTGCCGTAGATGCCAAAGGCTTTCATGTTGCTGGGCAGCGGTTGCTCGCGGCCGGCCTCGGATTCAGACTTGATGCGCATCAGGGCCGCGGCCATCGACTCGCGGGTGGTGAGGTCGGCGCCCGCTGCATCGGCGCGGTACTCCCGTCGACGGCTGAACCAGGCCACCACCATCATGGCCAGGAAGCCGAACAGGATATCCATGATGATGGAAGTCACGAAGTAACCGATCCCCAGGCCCTGCTCGTTCTTCAGGATCACCCGGTCCACGAAAAAGCCCACCAGGCGCGCAAAGAACATGACGAAGGTGTTTACCACGCCCTGGACCAGTGCCAGGGTCACCATGTCGCCGTTGGCGACGTGACCGATCTCGTGGCCGATGACCGCCCGCGCCTCGTCGCGGTTAAAGCGCTGCAGCAGGCCGGCACTCACCGCTACCAGCGCGCTGTTGCGGTTCCAGCCGGTGGCAAAGGCGTTGGCCTGTTGCATGGGGAAGATGCCCACATCGGGCATCCCGATGCCGGCTTTTTCGGACAGGTCCCGCACGGTATCCACCAGCCATTGCTCGTCGGCTGTCTGCGGCTGGGTGATCACCTGGGTGCGAGTGCTCATCCGGGCGATGGTCTTGGAAAGCAGCAGCGACACCAGGGCGCCACCGAAACCGAATACGGCGCACAAAGTCAGCAGCCCGGTGAGGTTCAGGTCCACGCCGTTGGCGGCGAGAATCCCCTGGAAACCGAACAGGTTAAAAATGATCCCGGCCAGCACCAGCACGGCCAGGTTAGTCAGTAAAAACAAACCAATGCGCAACATCGGCTCACTCTCCAGTAGTAATCCTTGGGAGAAGTGTAGATTGGGGCGCTGCGGGGAGATTACAAGATTCGCCCCGCCGCGGGAGTGGCATGCCGGATTGGTTCCCGCGCCCGGGTCAGTCCTGGCCCTGCGCGGACATGGCGCGATCCGCCTCATCGGCCAGGCGTCGTTTCAGGTCGGGGTCCAGCTCGTTCCAGTGAACATCCAGCAGTGCCCCCTGCAATGCGTAGAGGAGTACACGGGAAGCGTTGATACCGCGGGCCCGGATGCAGGTAAAGGCCTCCACCGGACCGATCCGGCGCAGGTCATCACAAGTGCGAATCCCGATGGAATGGAGAATATTGACTGACGCGAGTCCGAGGTTTTTGAGTTTGAGGAGCTCTGATTGACTCGGGTGCATGGTGATCTTCCCTGGTAGATACGCCACTTTAATCGGCGGTGCCAGATTCTGGCGCCGGCAATGCACGGATCGGCTCATTCCTTGAACCGGGCTATGCAAAATAACATAAGTGGATAAGCAGTCAAAAGCTGATTAGCAAAAGAAGTAAGCAACTTTTTTGGAGTTACATGCCAGTTTTGAACCGGCGACTTGTCGCCTGGACCTCAGCTGACTTTTGATACCGTCCAATATCGGAAATGTAGTAAATTTAGCTGGAATTTACTGGGATTCAGGCCTTAAACCGGGGTACATGTGATGTTAGATGCCGCGATTGAGCGGATGTTGTTTGGGCTCTCGGATGAACATGTCATTCTTGAACCGATTTCCGGGCAGCTTTTGCACCCGGAGGCCCTGGTGGCCTTTGAGCGCCTGCGCCAGGATGCACGTGCGGCCGGGTTTGAACCCCGTGTGGTATCAGGATTCCGCGACTTCGAGCGCCAACGCACGATCTGGAACGGCAAGGCCGGTGGCCAGCGCCCGCTGCTGGACAGCGGGGGGGAGCCCCTGGATGCGGCGGCACTTTCACCCCGGGACCGGGTTTACGCCATCCTGCGCTGGTCGGCTCTGCCCGGCGCCTCGCGACACCACTGGGGTACGGACTTTGATGTTATTGACGCCGCTGCGGTGCCGGAGGACTATCGCCCGCAGCTCACCCCCCGGGAAGTGGAGGATTGCGGCGTATTCGGTCCATTCCATTGCTGGCTGGACCAGCGCATTGCCGCCGGGGAAAGCCATGGCCTGTTCCGGCCCTATGCAGAGGATCGGGGCGGTATCGCGCCGGAACGCTGGCACCTGAGTTATGCGCCCCGTTCCCGCGAGCTGGACGACCTGCTGACAGCGGATGGCCTGCGGCGGTTGTGGGAGCACAATGAGCTGGAACTGTGCGACACTGTCTGCGCAAATCTCGACGATATCTACCGGCGGTTTATCCGTGTGCCGCCGGAATGCTACCCGGATACCGGGTGAGTACCGGTTGTGAGAATGCCAGCTAAGAGAATGACATGAGCCAGACGGGAGCCAGGCGGTAGCCAATGGGAGAGGGAAGCGCAATCGAGGGAAGCAATCATGGCGGCGGCAATGGGCGCGACGTCTGGGGCATGATGCGCGTCGAGGCGCAGGAACTGGCCGCGGGTGAGCCGGTGCTCGCCAGTTATTTCCACAATACCATCCTGCGGCACAAATCCCTGGACGATGCGCTGTCTTACCAGCTCGCCTCGGTACTCGACCACAGCGCGCTGACGGCCACGGCGCTGCAGGAAGTGATTGCCGCCGCATTGCAGAACGACGCGGAAATTTCCCGGGCCATGCAGGCGGATATCTGTGCCTGGTATGACCGCGACCCCGCCTGTGAGCACTACCTCACGCCTTTCCTTTATTTCAAGGGGTTCCATGCCCTGCAGTCGCACCGGGTTTCGCACTGGCTCTGGGAGCAGGGGCGCCGCACGCTGGCGCTGTATTTCCAGAGCCGGGTATCGGAACAGTTCGCAGTGGATATACACCCTGCGGCCCGTTTCGGCCGCGGCATCATGATTGATCACGCCACCGGGCTGGTAGTGGGTGAGACGTCGGTGGTGGGCGACGACGTTTCCATCCTGCACTCGGTGACCCTGGGCGGCAGTGGCAGCGGTGGGGGTGATCGTCACCCGAAGATCGGCCGTGGCGTAATGATCGGTGCCGGTGCCAAGGTGTTGGGCCCGGTGCATGTGGGGGAGGGGGTAAAGATTGCCGCCGGCAGCCTGGTGCTGGCCGATGTGCCGGCCCATTACACGGTGGCGGGTGTGCCGGCGCGCCAGGTGGGCGGCAGGACGGCGGCGGCTCCGGCCTATACCATGGACCAGACCCTGGATTCTGACGACTGAGCGACGGAATCCCACCGCCAGGCCGGCATAATAGCCATAACAACAATGAAGAAAGCATGACAGGGGATTGAGGAAGCCATGTCCGAACCTCGCTACAGCCTGATATTCCGCGGCGACCTGGTGCCGGGCTTTACTGCCGGCGACGTCAAGGCCAACCTGGCGCGCCTGTTCAAGGCCGGGCCGGACACCGTGGAGAAACTGTTCAGCGGTCGCCCGCTGGCGATCAAGAAAAACCTGCCCGAGGCGCAGGCGCAGCAGATGCTCGCGGCGCTGGAGAAAGTGGGGGCAAAGGCCGTATTGAAGGCCGAGGGACAGCCGGGAAGTTCATCCGCTGCAACTCCCTCGCAATCGCGAGCCGGGACAGCCGGTGCCCCGGAGCAGAAACCGGCTGCCGGTGCGGCAGGCCTCAGTGTTGCCCCGATGGAAGGCAACCTGGTGCGGGACAGCGAGCGCCAGCGCAGTGCGGCTGTGGACGTGGATACCGGCCACCTGAGCCTTAAACCGCAGCAGGGCAACCTGGTGGAGGAGAATGAACACCAGCGGCCGGCCGCCGCTCCGATCAGCGTGCCGGACTGGCAGCTGCAATAGGGCTATTGCCACGGACAGCTCCAGAAACGAAAAAACCGGCCATATGGCCGGTTTTTTTTATACCTGGGCGGAATGGCGTATTCAGCCTTCCTCTTTCAGGTAGCGCTCGCGGGAGGACATAACTTCGGCGCGGGCGGCGTCGGCGTTGTCCCAGCCGTCTACCTTCACCCACTTGCCGGCTTCCAGCGCCTTGTAGTTCTCGAAGTAGTGCTCGATCTGCTTCAGCAGCAGTTCCGGCAGGTCGCCGATTTCCTGTACGTGGTCGTACAGCTTGGTCAGTTTGGTGTGCGGTACCGCCAGCAGCTTGGCGTCGACACCGGACTCATCGGTCATCTTCAGCACGCCGATTACGCGGGAGCGGATCACGGAGCCAACCATTACCGGGTAGGGGGCCACAACCAGCACGTCGAGGGGATCGCCGTCCTCGGACAGGGTCTGCGGCACGTAGCCGTAGTTGGCCGGGTAGAACATCGGGGTGGCCACGAAACGGTCCACGAACACCGCGTCTGCATCCTTGTCCACTTCGTACTTGATCGGGTCGTGGTTGGCCGGGATTTCGATGATGACGTTGATATCGTTGGGCAGGTCCTTACCTGCGGAAACCTTGTCGAAGCTCATTGCTGTTCCTGATTAAAAAGTGGACGAAAATTCGGGAGGGCGGATTATAAACCCTGCGCGGCGTCGCTGAAAGCACCGGCGTGCGGGAAGTGCACATCTGGCCCTGTGGTCACCGAATGGCCCCGCATTGACTATGCTGTTAGCGAGATACCCGCTGGTGGATAACAACAATAGCGAGGCCCCCGATGCTCGATCCGAGCCAGACCCCCGGATTATTGCCGCGAGAGGTACGGACTGCCGCCCAGGCCCGGCAGATTGTCGAAGAACGCCAGCTGACCCACGTCAAGGTGGGGCTGTTTGACAACGACGGCGTGATGCGCGGCAAGTACATGAGCCGCGACAAATTCTTCTCCGCCCTGGAGCACGGCTTCGCTTTCTGCGACGTGGTACTGGGTTGGGACGTCAAGGACCAGCTCTACGACAATGCCAGCTACACCGGCTGGCACACGGGCTATCCCGATGCCCCGGTGCGGGTTCTCCCGGAAAGCTGTCGTGAGATTCCCTTCGAGGATGGCATGTTGCTGTTCCTGGCGGAGTTTGACCGCCAGGCAGAGGAGGTCTGTCCCCGCGGCACCCTGCGCCGGGTGGTGCAACGCTGCCGCGAGGCGGGTTTCGAGCCCATGGGCGCACTGGAGTACGAATTCTTCCTGTTTGACGAGACGCCGGATTCCGCGCGGGAAAAAGGTTTCCGCAACCTCAAACCCTTTACCCCGGACTGGTTTGGTTACTCGGTCATCCGCAACTCGGTCCACTCGGAACTGCATCGCCAGATCCTGGAGCTGGGCGAGCGGATGGACTTCCCCATCGAGGGGCTGCATACGGAAACCGGGCCGGGCGTGCTGGAGGCGGCGATCACCGTGGACGGCGCCGAGGCTGCCGGTGACAAGGCTGCCCTGTTCAAGACCTTCCTCAAGGTGCTGGCCCAGCGCAACGGGCTGATGGCGACGTTTATGGCCAAATGGTCCGGCGACTACCCGGGCCAGAGCGGCCATATACACCTGTCCCTGCGCGATTGCGACTCGGGCAAGTCGGCCTTCTTCGACCCGCAGCAGCCACAGAACATGAGCGCCGTACAGCGGCATTTCCTCGCCGGCCAGCAGCGCCTGATGCCCGAACTCCTCGCCATGATGGCTCCCACGGTCAACAGCTACCGGCGGCTGGTGCCCGGTTTCTGGGCGCCCACCGGAGCCACCTGGGGGGTGGAGAACCGCACCGCGGCCCTGCGGGTGATTCCCGGCAGCGACAAATCACAGCGGCTCGAGTACCGGCTGGGCGCGGCCGACGCCAATCCCTACCTGGCCCTGGCGGCAGCGCTGGGGTCGGGCCTCTACGGCATCCTGCAGGGTTGGGAGCCCGGCGAGCCGGTAGCCGGCAATGCCTACGCGCTGGAGCAGCCGGAGGAACTGGCCCTGCCGCTCACCCTGTGGGACTCGGCTCAACGCCTCAGGGAGTCAGACGCCGCGCGGGAATTGTTCGGCAACAGCTTCGTGGACCATTTTGTCGCCAGCCGCGAGTGGGAGGAGCGGGAGTACCGTCGCCATGTGAGCGACTGGGAGCTGGAGCGCTACTTCGAGATTATCTGAGCGCGGGCAGGCCCGCGCCGACCATTACCGGATACTGGAATTCATGCAAAAACTGCAGTGTATTTCGCCCATCGATCACTCGGTCTACGTCGAGCGCCCGCTGGCGGAACCTCCTGAAATCAGCGCGGCACTGGAGCTGGCGGCTGGTGCGCAATCGGCCTGGGCCCGCACCCCGCTGGCCGAGCGGGTCGCCATCGTGCGCCAGGCAGTGATGTTGATGCTGGATCGCAGGGCGCGGCTGGGGGAAGAGTTGTGCTGGATGATGGGCCGGCCGATCCGCTTCGCCGAGGGCGAAATCCTCGGCTTTGCCGAGCGGGCCAATTACATGGCAGATATTGCCGCAGACTCCCTGGCGGATATCCGCCTGCCGGAAAAGACCGGCTTCACGCGACTGATCCGGCGCGAACCATTGGGTACTTCCCTGGTAGTGGCGCCGTGGAATTACCCTTACCTGACGGCGGTCAATGCCGTGGTGCCGGCGCTACTGGCGGGCAATGCGGTGATCCTGAAGCACTCCGCACAGACGCCGCTGTGCGCTGAGCAGATGGTGGAGGTGTTTGCCGAAGCCGGGCTGCCGCAGGGGGTATTCCAGTACCTGCACCTGTCCCATGCCGACACCGAGAACCTGGTGCGCGCACCGGAAGTGGCTCATGTGGCCTTTACCGGCTCGGTGGCCGGTGGTCGCATGGTGGAGCGCGCTGCCGCGGGTCGTTTTATCAAGCTGGGCCTGGAGCTGGGCGGCAAGGATCCCGCTTATGTCCGGGCGGACGCGGACCTGGACCATGCGGTGGCCGCCGCGATCGACGGGGCCTATTTCAATTCCGGCCAGTCCTGTTGCGGTATCGAGCGTATTTACGTACACGAGTCGCTGCACGACGAGTTTGTGGAGCGCGCGGCCGGGATTGTGGGCGCCTACCGGCTGGGCCGGCCCGATGACCCGGACACCAACCTGGGCCCGCTGGTGCGTGCCGAGGCGGCCGACTTTGTCCGCGCCCAGGTGGACGAGGCCATTGCCGCGGGTGCCACCGCCCATATCGATCCGTCCGGTTTTGCCATGGACCGGCGCGGCACTGCCTACCTGGCGCCCCAGCTGCTTACCGGCGTGGACCACAGTATGCGGGTGATGCGCGAGGAGTCTTTCGGACCGGTCGTGGGGTTGATGCCGGTACGCGATGATGCCGAGGCGCTGGCACTCATGAACGACAGCGAATTCGGCCTGACCGCGGCCATCTTCACCGCCGATGAACAGGCCGCACTGGCACTGGGTGGGCGGCTGGAATGCGGTACGGTATTTATGAACCGCTGTGATTACCTCGATCCGGCCCTGGCCTGGACCGGTGTCAAGAACTCCGGTCGCGGCTGCACCCTGTCCGGCATCGGCTACGAACACCTGACCCGTCCCAAGTCTTTTCACCTGAAACACCAACCCTGAGCCCCGAGGCCCGCCATGAACACCCGAGCCCCCTCCGTAAACTGGAATTACCCCACCGCCATGCGCGTGGGGCCCGGCAGGGTGAATGAACTGCCCGCGGCCTGCCGGGAGCTGGGAATCCACACGCCAATGCTGGTGACCGATCCCGGCCTGGCGGACCTGCCAATGGTTGAAACCGCGTTGCGGATCTGCCGCAATGACGGACTGAAGATTGCGGTGTTTGCCGATGTGAAAAGTAATCCCAACGGCGCCAATGTGGACAGTGGGGTGGCGGCCCTGCGTGCCGGCTGGCACGACGGGGTAATAGCCTTCGGCGGCGGCTCGGCCATGGATGCCGCCAAGGCCATCGCCCTGATGGCTGGCCAGGGCCGGCCACTGTGGGATTTCGAGGACGTCGGGGACAACTTCCGGCGTGTGGACGAGGCCGGCATGGTGCCGGTCATCGCCGTGCCCACCACCGCCGGTACCGGTTCGGAAGTGGGGCGCTCCTCGGTGATCACCGACGATGTGGCCCGGGTCAAGCGGATTATCTTCCACCCGAAAATGCTGCCGGCACTGGTGATCCTGGACCCGGAGCTGACCACCGGGCTGCCGCACAGTATCACTGCTGCCACCGGCATGGACGCACTCTCGCACAACCTGGAGGCATACTGCGCGCGCGGCTACCACCCCATGGCCGAGGGCATCGCGCTGGAGGGCATGCGGCTGGTGCATGAATACCTGCCGCGTGCGGTGGCGGATGGACGTAATATCGAGGCGCGCCAGCAGATGCTGGTGGCTTCCAGCATGGGTGCCACCGCCTTCCAGCGTGGGCTGGGGGCCATGCATGCGCTGTCCCACCCGCTGGGTGCGCTCTACGATGCGCACCACGGCCTGCTGAATGCGGTACTGATGCCCTACGTGTTGCAGGCCAATCGCGACGCACTGGAGGCACCCATGGAGCGGCTGGCGCGCTACCTGGACCTGCCACAGGCGGGGTTTGCCGGTGTACTCAACTGGATCCTGGCCCTGCGCGCCGAGATCGGTATTCCCCACAGCCTGGAGGAAATCGGTATCGGCACTGACCAGGTGGAGCAGGTGGGCAATATGGCTGTGGCCGACGCGGCGGCGGCGGGCAACCCGCTGGAGTTCGATGCGGCCGGATACAGCGCCATCCTTGAACGGGCGCTGCGGGGCGTGGTCTGAGAAATACCGCCCCGGAATCCGGAGCGCGGCTATACACGTATGGTGCACATATACATAACCCGGAGAAGGAATGTGAGGATGCGCTGGCTACTGGCCTTATTATTGATTATCGGTGCGGCGGGCCCGCTGGCCCAGGACGATACCAAGAGCATCCGTACCGCGGTTTTTGCTGGCGGCTGCTTCTGGTGCATGGAACCGCCCTACGACAAGCTTGAGGGTGTACTGGAGACAACATCCGGCTACAGCGGCGGCGAGGTGGAAAACCCCACCTACGACCAGGTTTCAAGCGGGGGTACCGGTCACGCCGAGGTGGTGCAGGTGAAGTATGACGCGAGCAAGGTAAGCTACCCGCAGCTATTGCAGGTGTTCTGGCGCAATGTGGACCCCTTCGATGCCGGTGGCCAGTTCTGTGATCGCGGCAGCCAGTACCGCAGTGCCATCTTCTATGCCAATGAGCGCGAGAAGCGCCAGGCCGAGGAAAGCAAGAAAGTGCTAGAGGAAAAACTGGGCAAGAAAATCGTTACTGAAATTGTCCCAGCCGCTACCTTCTACCCTGCCGAGCAGTACCACCAGAATTATTACCAGCGCAACCCCGTGCGCTACAAGTTTTATCGCTACCGCTGTGGCCGCGACCAGCGGCTGGAAGAGGTGTGGGGAGGGACCTGATCGCCCACCTGGATTTGTACGAGTGAAGCCCGCCATAACGCGGGTTTTTTATGAATGGTCACCAGTCACATTGCAAGTGTGGGATGCTCCACACGGTAACCTCCTGTACCGCAATTCTTCATCCTTTTCTCATCTGTTGTTAGAAAACGGCTGTCATCCTGTCGCGCTCCCGGAAGCGGTTGTTCCGGAAATCCATTAGCGCAGGGGGAATAAACCGCGTGTCTGGGGCCGGGTTGAGAGTGTCATCCCGGGCACTTGTGAACGCAGCCTCCACTGCACGATAACGACAGGGACAAACCTAATGAAACGATTCAAGGGCGCATGGCTGCCCACGTTACTTCTCTCCGGCATGCTTCCCGGTGTGGCTTCCGCGGACCTGCTGATATCCGAATACATCGAGGGCAGCAGTAACAACAAGGCACTGGAAATCTATAACGGTACCGGTGCACCCGTGGACCTGGCGGACTATGCGGTAGAGGTCTATTTCAACGGCTCGGTATCGCCGGGTGCCAGTATTGGCCTGACAGGGGCCCTGGCCGACGGCCAGGTATTCGTGCTGGCTCATGGCAGCGCCGATCCCGCCATGCTGGCGCAGGCGGACCAGACCTATGGCGGCGGCCTGTTCAATGGCGATGACGCAGTCGTGCTGAGCCGGCTGGGACAACCGGTGGATGTGATCGGCCAGGTCGGCGTGGACCCCGGCAGCCAGTGGGGCGACAGCGCGGTGGGCACCCAGAACCAGACACTACGGCGCAATGAGGGGGTCAACAGCGGCCGTACCGATGGCGGCAACACCTTTGATCCGCTTCTTGAATGGACCAGTGCCGGGCAGGACAACTTTGACAACCTCGGCTCTCACGGCGGGGCCGATGGCGACACTGGCGGTGGCGGCGTCGCGATGGGCCAGTGCGGCGATTCCGCCACCCTGGTCAGCGCCGTACAGGGCAGTGGTGCCGCCAGCCCGCTCGACGGTGAACGCGTCGAGGTGGAGGCCGTGGTGGTAGGGAGTTTCCGGGACACGGCCAGTGGCCTGGGGGGATTCTTCCTGCAGGAAGAGGACGCAGACCAGGATGGGCTCGATACTACCTCAGAGGGCCTATTCGTCTATGACAGCGGTTTTGGTGTCGAGGTACAGGTCGGTGACCTGGTGCGTGTCGTCGGCAATGTCACCGAGTATTACGACTTTACCGAGCTGACCGGGATCGACGGCGTCAAGGTCTGTAGCAGCGGTCACAGTGTTACCGCTGCACAGCCGGTACTGCCTTTTGCCAGCGCCGATGCGCCCGAGCGTTTCGAGGGCATGCTGGTGGAATTTGCGCAGGAACTGACCGTCACCGGCCATTACAACCTGGCCCGTTATGGGGAGGCAGAGCTGTCTTTCGGCCGCCTGTTTATTCCCACCAATATCGTCGAGCCGGGGCCGGCGGCCCTGGCCCAGCAGGCCGCCAATGACCTGAACCGCATACTGCTGGATGACGGTTCAACGGTGCAGAACCCAGGGGTAATTCCCTACCCGGCACCGCAGCTGGATGCCACTAACAGCCTGCGCGCGGGGGCTAGGGTTGCCGGCCTGCGCGGGGTGATCGGCTACGGTTTCGGAGCCTACCGTGTACACCCGGTAGAGGCGCCGCAGTTCAGCGATACCAACCCACGAAACCCGGCGCCGGAGCTACCGGGTGAGGGCAGCCTGCGGCTGGCCAGCTTCAATGTGCTGAACTACTTCAACGGCGACGGTAATGGTGGAGGATTCCCGACCGATCGCGGTGCTGACACCCCGGAAGAGTTCCAGCGCCAGCGGGACAAAATCATCGCTGCAATCCGGGCCATGAACGCAGACATCATCGGCCTGATGGAAATCGAGAACGACGGCTACGGCGCCGATAGTGCCATACGGGACCTGGTGGATGGTCTCAATACCACCGCCGGTGCCGAGGTGTATGGTGTTGTCGATCCGGGCACCGCGCAGCTGGGCGACGACCAGATTACGGTGGGTATCGTCTACCGCAGCGACCGCGTGCAGCCGCTGGGCCCCGCCGTCACCCTGGACAGCTACCCGTTTGATGACCTTAACCGCCAGCCGCTGTTGCAAGGGTTTACGGAAATATCCAGTGGCGGAACCGTGGCGATAGCCGTTAACCACTTCAAGTCCAAGGGCAGCTGTTCCGGTGACGGTAGCCTCGATGATGACCAGAACGACGGCCAGGGCTGCTGGAACCGGGTGCGCACCCAGGCCGCCGAAGCGCTGGCCAGCTGGATCGCCACCGATCCCGCTGGTACCGGCACTGAGGGGGTGCTGGTCCTCGGCGACCTGAACAGCTATGCACGGGAAAACCCCATCACCACCTTGAAGGAGGCCGGCTATACCGATCTGTTGGACCAGTTCGGCGGCAGCGGGGCGTATTCCTATATCTTCGCCGGCCAGGCGGGTTACCTGGACCATGCCCTGGCCAACGCTGCCCTGGCGCCTTCGGTCACCGGTGCCACTGCCTGGCATATCAACGCCGATGAGCCCCGGGCGCTGGACTACAACACGGAGTACAAGAGTGCGGAGCAGGTAAATAGCCTCTACAGCGCCGACGCCTACAGAGCCTCGGACCACGACCCGGTAATCGTGGAGCTGGACCTGACCCCGGCCAACAGCGCGCCGCAGGCCGATTTCACTGTTGATACCGCAAATCGGCATGTCCAGTTCACCGACCTCAGTTCGGATGCGGACGGTGAAATCGTGCGCTGGCAGTGGACTTTCGGCGATGGTGCAACCAGCGCCGAGCAAAACCCGAAGCACCGCTACGCCGCGCCGGGCGAATACACCGCGACGCTATTGGTGGAAGATGATCTCGGGGCCACCACAATGGCCCAGCGCCAGGTCGTGGCTCCGGATGCTCAAAACGCGCAACTACTGCGCTTCCGCGTACACCGCTTCCTGAACTGGGTATGGGTCAGCGCCCGTGGGCGGGGCGCGGCGTACCAGAGCTACAGCTGGAACTTCGGCGACGGTACCCTGGAGCAGGGCACCGGAGGCTGGCACCGCTACGACCAGCGCGGTAGCTACAGGATCACGCTGACAGCCACAGACGACACAGGCCGCGAGCTGTCGGCCAGCCGTCCGGTCACCATCGCACGCATGGGGTGGTAACTGGTATTCCACCGGATCCAACAGGATTTTGAGCACAGAAGGGCCCTGTCAGGGCCCTTTTTTTATTGCATTTCACTGCGTGAGTGCCGGCTTTGTATGTTTTATGGCCGTCGAAACCGAAAGGTAGGCGTAATTGCGTGTAATTGCTGGGTCCGGCGGTAAGAGTGACTGTTACGCCGATATGTGGCTAGATATCGACATCAATGGTTAGATGTAGCCATGTATGTCCAGATATAGGCATATGGGCAGATATGACCATGCCCATGAATAAACTGTTAGGTTTTGCCCATGAACGTCCTCATCATCGCAATATCTGTATTTCTATATGTGCTTTTCGGTGTAATTTTTGGGTTTGCACTGAGTTCGCATAATGATGTATTGCTTGGGCGTAGACCAAACACAAAAAATAGGCTTGTTCTGTTTCTTGCCAGGCCGACGCAAAATATTAGAGGTATCGAAAGAGCAATTTTTGTAGTTGGTATGCTACTTTGGGTTCCTCTATTTGTAGGTATCATTGCAACACCTATAATTTTGGCGGCGAAGTATGCCAGTGAAATAGAAAAGGTGGTTTTCCTATTGCTCGTGCCTTGTGTTCTTATCGGCAAATTGTATGGTTCGTACAGGTGGCGTAAGCTCGTATGAACCATACAAGCGGCTGTTATCGCCCCTGTGGGGCTGGAACAGTCTTTCCGCCGCTTCGCGGCTCCAAGTCCGCTCCAAAAGCCGGGCGTGAGAGCTTTGAGTGGTAATAATGAAAAAAATAGTAATTTTCGGCCTATTAGCATTCGCTGGCTGGAAGCTGTACCAAGAAAAATTCGCTGCTCATGGAGCTCGTTGGGGAGATTATGAGGTAGAGAAGGTCGGTCGTTCCGTTGATGGCATGGAAACGATCAAACTTTCTCCATCTAGGGGGGCTGATAAATCTAGCCAGGTTTTATATCAAAAGTTTAAATGTGATGGCCGGCAGCATTGTAGCCAAATGACGTCCAGAGAAGAGGCGGTTTTCTTCATAAGAAACTGTCCTAATACAAAAATGGATGGAGACAATGATGGTATTCCCTGTGAGAACGATTCCAGGTTCTGAGTCCGCCAACTCTAATAATCACAGGCAGTATGCTAAGGCCCTCCGGCCCTTCGCGGGGCGTTAGTTGTCCCAAGGAGAAATATGAAAGGCCTGAAATTAGCCGGGTTGATTACCGGATTGATAGCGCTTTCTATCGGCTACATTTTTTTAGATCCAGTTGGGCCGGATACTGGAAGTTCTGCTGCCGGGGCGGCGGGGTTGGTTATCATGTTTGTCTTAGTCCCAGCCCTGGGGGCTTCAGCGATAATGGTTGTTCCAACTTCTATAGCATTGCTATGGAATGGAAACCGTTTGCGAGCGAATTTGCATGGTATGTTTTGGCATGGCATCTGGGCTATAAATGGGGTTTTCACACTTAGTTATCTGCTGCTGGTTTTGTACTTTTTTTATATCTGGATCGTTGCTGGTGCGGCCAGCTAAAAAGTTAACGCAGATCGCGGACGCATGCGTCATGTTGATGTATCATTTTTTCAGGGAGGAAAGTTAAGTATGTCAGTTTCAATCAATGGATTCTCGTTTCCTGCGTCTCTGTTTACCGCATATATGGTGTTTTCAATCATTGTCTCGGTAACAGTTGCTCTCTACTTTACCCGGGGGCGTACCTGGCAGGCCCGGCTCGCGTGTACATTTCTGGCGGTGATGCTCAGTTTTTCCATGTTGTGGAACTGGGTTTACCTTGCGGCGCTATCTATCTTTGCAATGCGCGATGGTCAATATAATAAGAAAGGCAGTGTTGTGGGGTAGCTCACACAGAAGAGTTAAGAAAGCGGAATAGGTGATAAAAAGTAGAGGTTGTCTGCTGTCGCATCTTTAAAGTGGTGTGGGCGTGCTCTAGCTAAAAGGTGAGTAAAGCATGGCAAAAAATGAGAGGCGATATATGAAAGCGGTAAGTTGTAGCTACGACAAGGTACACGCTACCCTCGAATAGCAGACACCTGTATAGTCAGACTTCGGACTGACATAATAGTTGTCCATAACTTCCGGGGCTTCGTTATGGTTGTGATTTGGCCGGCCTTGACAAGGCCTGGAAGTTTTACCCGGAAGCAGTCCCAACGCATTTGCCAATGCGTCTGGCTTTTGAAATTGGGGGGTGTATGAAGAAGAAATATCTCGGCGTTGTGCTGATGGTCGTGGGCATCGCGGCAGTCGTCTGGGGCTACAACATTTACGATTCAGCCAGTTCGGAGGTTACCCGGGCGCTGACTGGCGACTCGCCGGCGGAAGCCTGGGCGGGCATGGTTGGTGGTGCCATCTGTTTTGCCATCGGCTTACTGAAAGTAAAGTAAAGTCTGTAGTGGCTGCCGGCGTAGCAGCCACCGCTCCTGTCCCGAGTTTGTCACCGCAGCCTCTCACTGCGTGGGCTTATTCCTGAAGCGAACCGGGCTGCTCCGGGGCACCGACTCCAGCTGGCCTTGCCAGGGCTGGAGCCGGCACCAGCCGAGTTACTCGTTTCCAGCTTCCTCCATCAGTTGCCGGTAAAACCTTGTGGCGCCGACCATGTTGTCGATGCTGATGCGCTCGTTGGTGCCGTGGAAACCGTGGGTATCCTCGCTGGTGACCACCATGGGGTTGAACCGGTAGCTGTTATCCGCCACTTCCTCGTAGCGGCGGCTGTCGGTGCCGCCGATGGTGAGGCCCGGGGCAATTACCTGCGGGCCGTAGGTCGCGCGGCTGGCGGTCGCGATTGCCCGGAAGCCGTCGGCATCCTTGCTGGAGACGCGGGAGGCAGGGCGACCTTCCCGTACCCTTACCTCAACCCTTTCATCGTCGATTGCCTGCTCCAGGTGGCTCACGATGCCGTCGATAGTGTCCCGCGGATGTACGCGCAGGTTGACGGTGGCCACCGCCTCGATGGGCAGGACATTGTCCTTGACGCTGCCGGACAGCATGGTGGGGGCGGTGGTAGTGCGCAGCATGGCGGCGGTACCGGGCTGGTCTTCCAGTACCGATTCAATCAGGCCGCCGAACAGCCAGCGGTTGGCGAACAGCATGCGTTTGCCAAACGGCATATGCGGGGCCACCGCATCGAACATGCCGGCGCCCACGCCCTCGAGGCCGCCGGGCAGCGGTTGCTGTTTCAACCGCACCAGCGCCGCTGCCAGGGTATCCACTGCGGTTTCCCGCGGCGGCATGGAGGAGTGGCCGCCGCGGCCGCGGGCCACCAGGTCCACGGTCAGGTAACCCTTCTCCGCGATATTGATGCTGGCCACCGGCTGGTCCACGCCGGGAATAAAGCCGTCCAGCAGGAATGAGCCCTCGTCCAGGCTCCAGGCCAGCTGTACGCCGTCATCCTGCAGTTTCTGCACCACGGCGGCCGTGCCGTGATCGCCGCCGATCTCCTCGTCGCTGGTGAGGCTGATATAGATGGTGCGCTGTGGCTGGAAGCCCTGTTCCAGCAGTGCGGTAGTGGCCTCCATCAGTGCGATGGCCGCCCCCTTGTCATCGAGGGTGCCCCGGCCCCAGATATGGGTCTCGTCCACGATGCCGTCATAGGGCGGGTGTTGCCACTCGTCTTCAGTGCCCGGGATTACCGGTACCACATCGTAGTGGGCGGAGAGCAGGATGGGCGCCAGGTCCTCGCGCTGGCCGGGCCAGGTGAACAGCAGGGTGTAGGGATGCTCGGTGTCCACACCCAGCTGCTGCGGTGGCATGGCGGTGTGGACGGCGGGGTAGGTGGCCGCGAGCCACTCGATAAATGCCGCGAACTGCGCCCGCGTGGAGGCCGACTCCATGTCCGCGGAGATGGTGCGAAAACGGATGGCCTCGGACAGGTGGCGGGCGATCTGCTGTCCGTCCGGGACATGGGTATCGGCCGCTGTGTCCACGGGTGCCGGGGCCGAGTAGCTGGCGGTGCGCACCAGGAGTACGGTTGCCAGCAGCAGGGACAGGCCGGCCACTGCCAGCAGGGCTTTTTTCATGGCGGTTTCCATTGTCGTTATTCTGTGTTGTGTAATCTCCAAGTGAGCCTATCTTACCGGCAGGGCCGTGGCACCTGCATTGACCGGGGCGCTGGCGCCAGCTGACCATCCAGCTCTGGCGCTGTTACTGCCCTGGGGCCGGGTGCGGGATTCCGTGGATGCGCTTGATTTCCGTCGGGGCGGGCCCCAACTAACGTCGTGGCAGCCGGGGCGTTATCGCGCGGTGGCCAGAGCAAGACCGGTCCCGGTGACCGGCGCCTTCCCCAGACGCAGAAAGGAGCTGTTGTGCAAGCCTATTCCCTGCTCGACCTGTCCCCCATTACCGAAAACAGCGATGCCGGGCGCGCGCTGCGTAATTCCCTCGACCTGGCGCAGCATGCGGAAGACTGGGGCTACCGGCGCTTCTGGATGGCCGAGCACCACAACCTCGGTGGCGTTGCCAGTGCCGCGACCTCGGTGGCGCTGGGCTATATTGCCGCGGGCACCCGCAGGATCCGGGTGGCCGCGGGCGGCGTGATGCTGCCCAACCATGCGCCGCTGGTGATCGCCGAGCAGTTCGGTACCCTGGCTGCGGTCTACCCGGACCGGGTCGACCTGGGGCTGGGGCGCGCGCCTGGCACTGACGGCGCCACCATGCGCGCCCTGCGCCGTGACCCGATGACGGCTGCCGACCAGTTTCCCGATGATGTGCAGGAGTTACTGCGGTATTTCGAGCCGGCACAACCGGGCCAGCGGGTGCAGGCCGTGCCCGGTGCCGGGCTGCGGGTGCCGGTGTGGTTGCTGGGCTCCAGCCTGTACAGCGCGCAGCTGGCGGCCGCCATGGGCCTGCCATTTGCCTTTGCTTCCCACTTTGCCCCGGCGATGCTGGACCGGGCCCTGCACCTGTATCGGGAGCAATTCCAGCCCTCGCAATACCTCGATGCCCCCTACGCTGCGGCGGCGATCAATGTATTCGCCGCGGACTCCGAGCTAGAGGCGCGGAGGCTGATGACTTCTGTCGAGCAGCAGTTTATTGCCCTGCGCCGGGGTAATCCCGGGCCCCTGAAGCCACCGGTGGACGATCCGGAAATGATTGCCCCCGCTGCAGAGCGGATGCAGGTGGCACAGGCGCTGGCAGAGACAGCCGTGGGCACAGAAGAGATGGTGTCCGCGTGGATCGACCGGTTCCTGGAGCGGACCCGGGTCGACGAGCTGATTGTGACCGGGGCCATGTACGATCACGACGCCCGGCTCGAATCCTTCCGGATCGCGGGAGAAATCCTCGCCGGGCGTGTCCGCTGACCCTGGTGGGGCCCGAAAATGAAAAAACCCCGCAGTGCGGGGTTTCGTTCGCCGGGAGGGCAGCCAGGAGGACGCTTAAACGTCGAAGCCGTCCGGCAGCTTCTTTTCCACCAGCTTCTTCTTCAGGCGTGCATAGTGGGGGATGCCGTTCTTGTAGGGCGGGTAGTCCTCACCCTGGATCAGCGGCAGCAGGTAATCGCGGCCGGCCTGGCTGATACCGAAACCGTCTTCGCTGATAAAATCTTCCGGCATCATCTTTTCCACGTTGGCCACTTCCGACAGCGGGGCCTCGCCGATGGACCAGCCATACTCGGGGCCGCTGTCGCGGACGATGATGGGCATGATCGCATTCTTGCCCTTTACCGCCATCTCCACTGCGGCGTGGCCGACGGCATAGGCCTGCGACACATCGGTGGCGGAGGCGATGTGGCGGGCGGCGCGCTGCAGGTAGTCGGCCAGGGCCCAGTGGTATTTCAGGCCCAGTTCCTCTTTCACCATCGTGGCAAGGGTGGGGGCCACGCCGCCCAGCTGCTTGTGGCCGAAGGCATCCACACTGCCGGCGTCGGCGAGGAAGGTGCCGTCGGCATACTGGGTGCCCTCGGAGGCCACCACCACGCAGTAACCTTTTTCATCCACGGTTTTCTGCACCTTCTCGAGGAATTTCTCCCGGTCGAAGGCCACTTCCGGCAGCAGGATGATGTGCGGTGCATCGCCTTCCTGCTCCTGCGCCAGGGCGCCGGCGGCGGCGATCCAGCCGGCATGGCGACCCATTACCTCGAGGATAAATACCTTGGTCGAGGTGTCACACATGGAGGCCACGTCCAGCGCCGCCTCCCGGGTGGATACGGCCACGTACTTGGCGACGGAGCCGAAGCCCGGGCAGTTGTCGGTGTGCGGCAGGTCGTTGTCGACGGTCTTGGGAATATGGATTGCCTGGATGGGGTAACCCATCTTCTCGGACAACTGGGAGACCTTGAGGCAAGTGTCTGCGGAGTCACCGCCGCCGTTGTAGAAAAAGTAACCGATATCGTGGGCCTTGAAGACCTCGATCAGGCGCTCGTACTCGGCCCGGTTCTTCTCCAGGCTCTTCAGCTTGTAGCGGCAGGAACCGAAGGCGCCGGAAGGGGTGTGGCGCAGGGCAGCGATGGTTTCAACGCTCTCCTGGCTTACGTCGATCAGCTCCTCACGCAGGGCGCCTACAATACCGTTCAGGCCCGCATAAACGTTGCCGATCTGGTCGCTGTGTTCGCGGGCGGCCTCGATGACACCGCAGGCCGAGGCGTTGATCACGGCGGTCACGCCGCCAGATTGTGCGTAAAAAGCGTTCTTCTTGGGCATAGTCATCCTACAGGGGGGCTGAGACGGGCAAATTTGGGGGCGGAGTTTACTGGAATGCCGTTGCATTTGCACAGGAAACGGCGGGATTTGACAATCACGGTTGCCCGGCGGCGTGGTAAGCTTGCCCGCCTTCGCGACCAGCAAGAGCAATCTTTTACGGTATGCATATTCATATATTAGGTATCTGCGGCACCTTCATGGGCAGCCTGGCCCAGCTGGCGGTGGCCGAGGGGCACAAAGTGACCGGCAGCGATGCCAACGTTTACCCACCCATGAGCACCCAGCTGGAGCAGGCGGGGATACACCTGACCGAGGGCTATGACCCGGCCCAGCTGGAGCCGGCGCCGGACCTGGTGATCATCGGCAATGCGCTGTCCCGGGGTAACCCGGCGGTGGAGGCGGTTCTGGATCGCGGGCTGCCCTATACCTCCGGCGCCCAGTGGCTGTGTGACCACTTCCTGGGCGGTCGCTGGGTGCTGGCGGTATCCGGTACCCACGGCAAGACCACCACCGCGAGCATGCTGGCATGGATCCTCGAGAGCGCGGATATGAAGCCCGGGTTCCTGATCGGCGGGGTGCCGCGCAACTTCGGCGTTTCCGCACGACTGGGGGAAACCCCGTTCTTTGTCGTGGAGGCGGACGAGTACGATACCGCCTTCTTCGACAAACGCTCCAAGTTCGTGCACTACCGCCCGCGTACGCTGGTGATCAATAACCTGGAGTTCGACCATGCGGATATCTTCAATGACCTGAAGGATATCCAGCGCCAGTTCCACCACCTTGTGCGCACCGTGCCCGGCAATGGCCTGATCGTGTCTGCGCCCGATGAGTCCGTCGAGCAGGTACTGGAGCAGGGCTGCTGGACCGAGGTGCAGCGCTTCACCTGCGAGGGCGAGGACGGTGTGCGGCTGGGAGACTGGTGTGCCGTGAATATCTCTGCCGACGGTACCGCCTTTGCGGTGCAGTTCCGCGGGGCTGAAGTGGCGCGCGTGGAGTGGCCCTTTACCGGCCTGCACAATGTCCGCAATGGCCTGGCGGCCATGGCAGCGGCGCGCCATGTGGGCGTGGACCCGGCGGTGGCGGCCGAGGCGCTGCAGCAGTTCGAGGGAGTCAAGCGGCGCATGGAGTGCCTGGGTCGCGTCGGCAATATCAGTGTGTACGACGATTTCGCCCACCACCCCAGCGCTATTGAAACCACCCTCAATGGCCTGCGCGCCAAAGTGGGCAGTGACCGCATCATTGCCCTGATTGAACCGCGCTCCAATACCATGCGTATGGGAATCCACCAGGGCAGGCTGGCGAAGGCCTGTGCCGGCGCCGACCTGGTGCTCTGGTATGAACCGGAGGGCATGGATTGGTCATTGGGTGATGTGGTTCACCACTCCCCTGTGCCGGCAAAGATTTTCGACAATATAGAGGCTGGGGTAGAATCCGCCGTAAACCTGGCCGAACCGGGTAGTCACATTGTGATCATGAGTAATGGCGGCTTCGGCGGTATTCACCAGCGGCTGCTCGATACGCTGGAGCAGAAGTACGGCGGCGCACCGTCGTGACGCACCGTTCCTGAGGGAAACCGATTTGTCCCAGAACCCGTTCAGCAAAACCGTCACCCTTGCGATTACCGGTGCCTCCGGGGCCCAGTATGGCCTGCGGCTGATGCAGTGCCTGCTGGCGGCGGACTGTCGCGTCTGGCTGCTGCTGTCCGACGCTGCGCGGGTGGTGATTGATACCGAGACCGACTGCCGGTTGCCCGAGGGCGGCGATGCCGAAGTGGAGGCCTTCCTGGCGGCGCGCTTCGGTGCCCGCGAGGGCCAGCTGCAGCTGTTCGGCAAGCGGGACTGGTTCTCGCCGGTGGCCTCCGGCACCGGTGCCCCGGCCAGTATGGTGATCTGCCCGGCCAGCGGCGGCACCCTGTCGGCAATCGCCTGCGGGGCCTCCAACAACCTGGTCGAGCGCGCGGCAGATGTGGCGCTCAAGGAGCGTCGCCAGCTGATCCTGGTACCCCGTGAGGCGCCGTATTCGGAGATTCACCTGGAGAATATGCTCAAGCTGACGCGCATGGGTGCCACCGTGTTGCCCGCCAGCCCTGGCTTTTACCAGCGCCCGCAGACGGTGGAAGACCTGGTGGACTTTATCGTCGCGCGCCTGCTCGACCAGCTGGGCGTGGAGCAGGCCCTGCTGCCGCGCTGGGGCGAGCCCGCCGGCGAAGGGCGTGGCCGGTGAAGCCCACGGTGACCATTCATTACTGTGTCCAGTGCAACTGGATGCTGCGCGCCACCTGGATGGCGCAGGAGCTGTTATATACCTTTTCCGACGACCTGCAGCAGGTGGCCCTGCAGCCGGGCAGCGGGGGAGTGTTCGAGATTTCCGTGGACGGGCAGCCCATCTGGGAGCGCGTGCGGGACGGGGGATTTCCCTCGCCCAAGGAACTCAAACGGCGGGTCCGGGATCTGTTATTCCCGGACCGAGACCTGGGGCACGTGGACCGATGAGCGTTCCCGGGCCCGGTGCCGTCACCGCGGGTATCCCCGTGGCCGGCAGTTCACGGCCGCCTGGCGGCGCGCGTGAACCTGTTATTACGATTACATAGCGAAAATTTATGCTGTCTGCTTTCAAGACCTTCTACGAAAAGCTGGTAACCGGGCGCCCGAAGACGGTGCTCGCGGTGGTGGTGCTGCTGACCCTGGCCGCGGCCGCCGGCCTGCCGCGCTTCAAGATCGATGCCTCGGCGGACTCGCTGACGCTGGAAACCGACGACGCGCTGGATTACTACCGCAAGATCGCCAAGCGCTACGCTACCGGCGATTTCCTGGTTGTTACCTACAAGTATCGCCACGGCGACCTGTTTCAGGACGAGTCCCTGGCCACCCTGGGCAACCTGCGGGACGAGCTGGTGCAGGTGGACGGTGTCGAGAGCGTACAGACGATCCTGGACGTGCCGCTGCTGTACAGCCCCAAGCCCGCCATCTCGGAAATCTCCGATGGTATCCGCACCCTGTCCACGCCGGGTACCGACAAGGACAAGGCGCGCAAGGAGTTCCTGTCTAGCCCTATTTACCGCGACCTGATCCTGAGTCCCGACGGCCAGACCACGGCGCTGCTGGTAAACCTGGAGTTGGACCAGCGCGGTATCGAGCTGGTGCGCGAGCGGGATGCCCTGCGCCGCAAGCGCAATGAGGAGGGCCTGACTGAAGCGGAGGCGGCGCGCCTGGAAGAGGTCAGCCAGACTTACCTGGAGCACCGCACCCGGATGGACCTCGAGTCCCGTGAGCGCGTGGCGGAAGTGCGCGGGATCCTCGACGGTTACCGGGCTGATGCAGAGCTGTTCCTGGGCGGTGTGTCCATGATCACCGCCGACATGATTGCGTTTATCAAGAGCGACCTGGTGGTGTTCGGGGTGGGCATCCTGCTGTTCATCATCGTGACCCTGCTGATCATTTTCCGCCAGGTGCGCTGGGTGCTGCTGCCCCTGGCCACCTGTATCGTCACTGCGGTGACCATGCTGGGCCTGCTGAGCTGGCTGGACTGGCGCCTGACGGTGATCTCCGCCAACTTTGTGGCGCTGTTGCTGATCATCACCCTGGCCATCACCATCCACCTGTCGGTGCGCTACCGGGAATTCATCGCGCAGAACCCGGACTGGACCCGGGAGGACCTGGCGCTGGCGGCGGTGCGCTTTATGGCCAAGCCCTGCCTGTACACAGCCCTTACCACCATCGTCGCATTCGCATCGCTGGTTGTCAGTGGTATCCGCCCGGTGATCGATTTCGGCTGGATGATGGTGATTGGTGTCTCACTGGCGCTGGTGATGTCATTCCTGGTTATCCCCGCGGCGCTGGTACTGCTGCCCAAGCGCAGTGACGGGGTCAGCCAGGACAACTCCCACGCATTCACCCTGTTGTTCTCGCGCTTTGCCGAGCGCCGCCGCGGGATCGTACTGGGCGCTGCCGCCGTCGCCGCGGTAATCAGCGTGGCCGGGGCCACCCAGCTGCGAGTGGAAAACCGCTTTATCGATTATTTCGACAGCTCCACCGAGATCTACCAGGGCATGCTGGTGATCGATCGCCGCCTGGGCGGTACGGTGACGCTGGACATCATCCTCGACAAGCCGGAGCAGGAAGAGCCTGCCTTCGAGGGAGAGGAGGATCCCTTCGCTGCGGAAGGCGGTGATGAGTATGGCAAGGCCGAGGATCCTTTCGCGGTGGAGGAGGACCCCTTTGCATCAGAGGGGCAGGGCGTGCAGGACAGCTACTGGTTTACCGTGGCCGGCCTCAACAAGATCGAGAAGCTGCACGACTACCTGGAGAAACAGCCGGAAATCGGCAAGGTGCAGTCGCTGGCGACCCTGTACAAGGTGGCGCGCGACCTGAATAACGGCCCGCTGAACGATTTTGAGCTGGCCGTGGCCCGTACCAGCCTGCCGCAGGAAATCACCGATGTACTGGTTGAGCCGTACCTGTCCCTGGAGCACAACCAGGCACGGATCACCCTGCGGGTCATGGAGACAGACCCGAACCTGCGCCGCGATGAGCTGATCCAGCGTATCCACGATTACGCGCACAACGACCTGGGCATCGCACCCGAGAATATCCGCCAGACCGGCCTGCTGGTGCTCTACAACAACATGCTGCAGAGCCTGTTCAAGTCGCAGATCCTCACCCTGGGTGCTGTGTTTATCGGTATTCTGCTGATGTTCCTGGTACTGTTCCGCTCGCTGTGGCTGGCGATCATCGCATTGATTCCCAATATGCTGGCGGCCACCGTGGTGCTCGGCGGGATGGGCCTGGCGGGGATCCCGCTGGATATGATGACCATCACCATCGCGGCGATTACCGTGGGGATCGGTGTGGACCATGCGATCCACTACCTGTACCGGTTCCGCGCAGAGTTTGCCAAAGACGGCGATTATGTAGCGACCATGCACCGCAGCCATGCGACCATCGGCCGGGCCATGTTCTACACCGCGGTTACCATTATTGCCGGCTTCTCGATCCTGGCACTGTCAAAGTTCGTGCCGTCGATCTACTTTGGCCTGCTGACCGCCCTGGCTATGTCGGCAGCGCTGCTGGGTTCCCTGACCCTGCTGCCGCTGTTGCTGCTGCTGATCAGGCCGCTGACGGCCCCGGAGGCGCGGGGAAAGCCCGCAGTGGTGACTGAAGGGGAAGGCGAAGCCCGCGCGGTGGCCGAGTGAGATGGACCAGGGTTGGCGAGCGCCCGATAGCCCGAGAGGGTGCATTGACATAAAGTGACAATAGCTGCGCCCCCTGGGCCGTTGGTCTCAGTGGGCGCAGGCAATTGATCAGTCGCTGCGACTGGTGACCTCTACCAGGTGATAGCCAAATTGTGTCTTGATCGGCCCCAGGACTTTATTCAGCTCACCGGTAAACACGGCCTCATCGAATTCCGGCACCATCTGTCCCTTGCTGAACTCCCCAAGGTCGCCGCCGTTGCGCCCGGAAGGGCACTTGGATTGTTCCTGGGCGATAGCGGCAAAGTCGCCACCCTCCTCGATTTTCTTTTTCAGTTCCTGGCACTTTTCTTCCGTCTCTACCAGGATGTGGCGCGCAGTGGCTTTCGGCATGGTATTTCTCCAATTGGTCTGAAAGGTTGTCGATGATAGCGGATGCGGTGTGAGCTTAGCAGCCGCATTCTCAATATTGCGTGTGAAGCGTGCGTTATTGGCCGGACATGGCAGCGAATGTATTGCACTGGTTCACGTCCCCGGTGGTGAAGCCGCGCTTGAACCAGAACATGCGCTGCTCGGCGCTGCCATGGGTGAAGGCGTCGGGCGTGATCGCCCGGCCGGAGCGACGCTGGATCACGTCATCACCAACCGCCGAGGCAGCGGCCAGGCCTTCCTCGATATCGCCGGGCTCCAGCATCTGGCGGTCACGGTGTGCATAGAAGGCCCAGACGCCGGCGTAGCAGTCGGCCTGCAGCTCGAGCATGACGGACAGGCGATTGCCGGTGGCCTTGTCAGACTGCATGCGCGCCTGTTGCACTTTCTGGGACGTGCCCAGCAGGTTCTGCACATGGTGCCCGACCTCGTGGGCGATGACGTAGGCAAACGCAAAGTCACCGGAAGCACCCATCCTGCGCAGTTCACCGAGGAAATCCAGGTCCAGGTAGACCTTGCCGTCGCCAGGGCAGTAGAAGGGCCCCACGGCGGAGGAGTTGGTGCCGCAGGCGGAGCGAATCATGTCGTCATAGAGGACCAGCTTGGGGGGGGTATAGCGGGAACCGGCGGTCTGGAACAGCTTGCCCCAGGTGTCCTCGGTGTCGGCGAGCACGACCGAGACAAAGTCCGCCACCGTATCACTGCCGGAGCCCGCTGCCGTGCCGGGCTGGCCAGCCTGGCCGCTGTCCAGCCCCGGGGGGGCTTCCCGGGGGGCGCCGGTAAAGAGCTGGTTTCCGCCGAACAGGTAGAACAGTGCCAGTACCGCCAGGATGATCCAGCCGGTCTTGCTGCGGAGCAACAGCGGCGCAAGGGCCAGCAGGTTACCCAGGCCACCGGCGCCCCCGGCCCCGGATTCGCCGCGGCGGTCCTCCACATTGCTGCTTCTGCGACCTTTCTGCCACCGCATGGGCATTCTCCACAACCACTTTTCCTAGAGTCTAGACCAGGTGGCACAAAATTCTTTTTCGGGGGTGGGCTGGCGGACGGCAGATGTTATCTTTTAATGAGTTACCGGTCCGGAGTGAGAGCCCGTTTTGCAGCAGATCCCCCTGTTTCCCCTGCGTGTCGCGTTGTTTCCCGGCATCACCCTGCCATTGCGGATTTTTGAGCAGCGCTACCTGCGGCTCGTGAGTGAATCACTGAAATCCGGTACCGGCTTCGGGGTGGTGCTGATTCGCGACGGCAGTGAGGTGGGGCGGGCGCAGGTCTGGCCGGTTGGCGTGGAAGTGCAGATTGTCGACTGGAGCCAGGGCGACGAGGGCCTGTTGCATGTGGACGTGCTCGGCCAGCGCCGCTTCCGGCTACTGGACACCCGGCGGGCGGAGGATGGCCTGTTGTTGGGCGATGTGGAGTGGCTGCCCGACGAGCCGGAGCGGCCCGTCCCCCCGGAGTGCGACGGCCTGCTGGCAATGCTGGAGGAGCTGAAAGACCACGCCGCCATGCTGTCCCTCAAGTTTTCCCCGGTCGACTCTGCGGATGCCCTGTCGTGGCAGCTGGCCCAGCTGCTGCCGCTGGAGGACAGCGTGCGGATCGACTTGCTGGGTACCGGGGACCCGCTGGAACGCCTCGCCACCATCGCATCCAACCTGGACCGCTGGACCCGGGAGTAGTCCGCAGCCCGGCCGGGTTTCATTCCGCGCTGCCGTTTGGCCGCATTGCGCTGTCGGTGCGTTATACTGCGCGGCCTTATTTATTACCGGTCATGCAGTAAACAGCACGGAGAGCCATAGTGAACAGCGCCAGTACCCCGGCAGAGGCCGGGCAGCAGTCCGCCGAGGAACGTATCGCAGGGATGGGGCGTGCCGCCCGCGCCGCCTCGCGGTTGATGGCCCGGGCGGATACGGCCACCAAGAACCGTGCCCTGCGGGCGATCGCGGCGCGACTGGATAGTGACCGTGAGGCGGTCAGGGAAGCCAATGCGCGGGATATGCAGGCCGGCCGCGACAGTGGCCTGGACGCGGCACTGCTCGACCGGCTGGAGCTGAACGACGAGCGCATCGACGCGATGATCGCTGGCCTGCAGCAGATCGCCGAGTTGCCGGACCCGGTTGGCGAGATCGAGGACATGGCCTACCGGCCCAGCGGTATCCAGGTGGGCCGGATGCGTGTGCCACTGGGTGTGGTGGGCATCATCTATGAATCGCGCCCCAACGTGACGGTCGATGCTGCCAGCCTGTGCCTCAAGTCCGGCAATGCCACGATCCTGCGTGGTGGCAGTGAGGCCCTGCACTCCAATGGCGCCATTGCCGCCTGCATCGCCGCTGGTCTCGGGGAGGCCGGCCTGCCGGAAACTGCGGTCCAGGTGGTGGATACCACCGATCGCGCGGCCGTGGGGGCATTGATCAGCATGCCCGAGTACGTGGATGTGATTGTCCCCCGCGGTGGCCAGGGCCTGATCGAGCGGGTCAGCCGCGATGCGCGGGTACCGGTGATCAAGCACCTGCACGGCGTCTGCCATGTGTATATCGACGACCGCGCCGATCGTGACAAGGCCTTCAATATTGCCCTGAATGCCAAGACCCATCGCTACGGCGTCTGCAACGCCATGGAAACCCTGCTGGTGGCGGACGGGGTTGCCGACGATATCCTGCCGCGACTGGCTGCGGCCTACCGTGACAAGGGCGTGGAACTGCGTGGTTGCCCGCGTACCCGGCAGGTGCTGGGTGACTGCGCCGAGGCCAGCGAGGGCGACTGGAGTGAGGAGTACCTGGCGCCGATCCTGGCGATCCGGGTGGTGGCAGACATTGATGGCGCCATGGAGCATATCGCCAGTTACGGCTCCGGGCATACCGAGGCCATTGTCACCGAGGACTACAGTCGTGCCCGGCGTTTCCTGGCCGAGGTTGACGCCAGCTCTGTGATCGTGAATGCGTCGACGCGTTTTGCCGATGGCTTTGAATACGGCCTGGGGGCTGAAATCGGTATCAGTACGGATAAAATCCACGCCCGCGGCCCCGTGGGACTGGAGGGGCTCACTTCACAGAAATGGATTGTGCTGGGCGACGGGCAGGTTCGCCAGTGAGCCGGCGCGAGTGGTGACGGGGACAGGGGAGGCAGCCATGGCGGATGCGCGCAGACTTCGCTCCATTGCGCTGTTCGGCGGTACCTTTGACCCGGTGCATTTCGGCCACCTGCGCATGGCGCTGGAACTGAAAGAGGCGCTGGGGGTCGACGAAATGCGTATGCTGCCCAGCCATCGCCCCGCTCACCGCGAGACCCCCGGGGTATCGGGGGCGCATCGCCGCGAGATGCTGGCGATCGCCCTGCGGGGTTGCAGTGAACTGCAACTGGATGAACGTGAACTGCGGCGGGCTGGCGACACTTATACCGTGGATACGCTCGAGGAGCTCCGTGCGGAGCTGGGCGAAGAGGTATCGCTGGCTTTCTGCATGGGCCTGGACTCGCTGCTCACGCTGCCGTCCTGGCACCGCTGGGAGCACCTGCTGGAGCTGGCCCACCTGGTGGTGGTGACGCGTCCGGGCTGGCAGCTACCGCACCGGAATTCGGGGCCGGGCCACGAGGAGGTGGCGGTACTGGTGGAGCGGCATGCCGGCGAGGTGAGCCACCTGCTCTCGGAACCCCGCGGCCGCCTGGTGCTGCGCGAGCAGACCCTGTTGCCGATCTCGGCCACACATATCCGCCAGCTGGTGGCGGACGGCCGCTCGCCGCGCTTCCTGCTGCCGGCGGCGGTCTTACAGTACATTGAAGACAATCAACTCTATACAGGGGCCGGCGATGGTGCCGGCCAGAATTAAGGTGTTATGACAAAGATTAAAGATATTGCCGTTACCGCGCTCGAGGACCTGAAAGGCCAGGACATTGTGGCCCTGGATGTTTCGGAGCTGAGCGACGTGATGGACACGCTGGTGATCTGCACCGGCACCTCCAATCGCCAGGTGAAGTCGCTGGCCAATAACGTGGTGGACGAGGTCCGGGAAAAAGCCGGTATCCGGCCGATCGGTGTCGAGGGCATGGAGCAGAGCGACTGGGTACTGGTGGACTACGGCGACCTGGTGGTGCACGTGATGCAGGCCGAGACGCGCAGCTTCTACGAGCTGGAGAAACTCTGGTCCATGACCCCGGCATCGCGCGACGGCAAGCAGTGAAGATCCGTATCCTGGCCGCCGGCGGAAAGATGCCGGGCTGGGTGCAGGAGGGCTACAGCGAGTATGCCCGCCGCCTGCCGCGGGAGATGACCCTCGAGATGGTGGAAATCCCCCTGGGGCAGCGGGGCCAGAAAAACTCGCCGGCGCTGGTCGAAAAGGCCCGGCGCAAGGAGGGGGAGTCCATGCTGGCCGCACTCGGCCCGAGAGAGCATGTGGTGGCGCTGGACGTGAAGGGCAAGCCCTGGTCCACCGAGCAGCTGTCCCGCCAGCTGGCGGACTGGCAGATGCTGGGGGAAAACGTCAGCCTGCTGGTCGGCGGCCCCGACGGGCTTGCTGACGAGGCGCTCGCGCGGGCCCGCCAGCGCTGGTCGCTCTCGCCCCTGACACTGCCGCACCCGCTGGTGCGCGTGGTGCTCGCGGAGCAACTATATCGTGCGTGGACCCTGCTGACCGGTCATCCCTACCACAAGTGACCCGACAACCGCGGCTGGCCTGTCTGGGCAGTGATGACCACTGCCCATTAATCGCTGGTCAGTTGTGATAATGTATGCAAAATAGACAATTTTTGCGCCACTTAGCCTGAGTATCGCCAGCGAATTCCCATGGTCGAAGATCTGCAACTCAAAGACCGCCACACCGAGCAGCGGCTGTTCCGCCATCGTATGCTGGTGGCGCTGGCGGGTGTAGTGGCGTTGCTTTCTGTGTTGGTGGCGCGCTTCTATCACCTGCAGGTGGTCAATTACGAGGACTACCGCACCCAGTCGGACGAGAACCGTATCCAGGTGCGTCCGGTGCCCCCCACCCGCGGCCTGATCTACGATCGCAACGGCACCATGCTGGCGGACAACCGGCCCAGCTATACGCTGTCCCTGGTGATGGAGCGGGTCTCCGACCTGGATGCGTCCCTGGAACTGATCGGTCGCCTGGTGCAGCTCGACGAGAGTGACGTCAAGAAATTCCGCGACCGCCTGGAGCGCCGTCGGCCCTTCCAGCCAATCCCCTTGCGCTTTCGCCTGTCCGAGCAGGAAATTGCCCGCATCAGTGTCAATGAGTTTCGCCTGCCGGGGGTGTCGGTGGAGGCGGAGCTGGTGCGCTATTACCCCCTCAAGAAGCTGTTTGCCCACAGTGTCGGCTATGTCGGGCGTATCAACGACCGGGAGCTGTCCAGCTTTACCGAGGAGGACGTGCGGCGCTACCGCGGTACCCAGAGTATTGGCAAGGTGGGGCTGGAGCGCTCCTATGAGGATGTGCTGCTCGGGGAAGTGGGCTATGAGAATGTGGAGACCAACGCCCGCGGCCGGGTCCTGCGGGTGCTGGAGCGCCACGATCCCAAGCCTGGCAGCGAGCTGACCCTGCACCTGGACGCCCGCCTGCAACAGGTGGCCACTGAAGCCCTGGGCGATAACCGCGGTGCTGTCGTGGCCCTGGATGTGAAGAATGGCGGTGTCCTGGCATTCGTCAGCCAGCCGTCCTTTGACCCCAACCTCTTCGTGACCGGCATCAGCTTCAAGGATTACCGGGCCCTGAGTGATTCCCTCGATGTGCCCCTGTTCAACCGTGCCCTGCAGGGCCAGTACCCGCCGGGGTCGACGCTCAAGCCGATGATGGGCCTGGGTGCGCTGGCCGCCGGTGTGATTGACCGCGAGACCGAGGTGAAGGACCCGGGATTCTACCGGCTGCCCAACGACACCCGGCTGTACCGGGACTGGAAGCGCTGGGGGCACGGGGAGAAGATCGACCTGATCCAGGCCCTGACCGAGAGTTGTGATGTCTTCTTCTATGACACCGCACACCGCTGGAGCATCGACGGTATGCACGACATCGCCACCCGCTTCGGCCTCGGCGCGAGGACCGGGATCGACCTCCCCATCGAGCGGCCGGGCCTGTTCCCGTCGCGGGCCTGGAAGCGCGGCGCCCGCGGCATGCCCTGGTTCCCGGGGGACAGCCTGAACGCCGTCTTGGGCCAGGGCTTTGTGCTGGCCACGCCGCTGCAGCTGGCGGTGATGACCGCCACCATGGCCAACCGCGGTACGCACTTCAAACCGCAGGTAGTAATGGCGATTGACGGTGTCGAGCAGCCGCCGGAAGTGCTGCACCACGTCGAGGCCAGCGAAGAGAACTGGGACCTGATTTTTGAGGGCATGGAGTCGGTGGTCTATCACCAGAAGGGTACCGGCAAGAAGGCCGGTGCTGACCTGGATTTCCGCGTCGCCGGCAAATCCGGCACGGCGCAGGTGGTGGGCATCGCCCAGGGGGAGCAATACGATTCCGAAGCATTGAAAGAGCGTCACCGGGACCACGCCCTGTTTATCGCTTTTGCCCCGGTGGATGATCCGCAGATCGCTGTGGCGGTGCTGGTGGAAAATGGTGAGACCGGTGGCGGCGTTGCCGCGCCGGTGGCGCGGGAGCTGTTTGCCGACTGGATATCGCGCCCGCTCGAGGAAACAGCACGCGCCCACACGAAAACCGGGGAGGAGGTGACCAGTGGCTAGTCGCGATTTCATGCACCGGCTGCCGGATTCCCACAGCAGCCTCAGCCGCCCGGTCAGCCTGTCGCGCCGCTGGCATATCGACGTACCCCTGCTGGTGCTGTTGTTGATTCTATGCGGTACCGGCCTGGTGGTGCTCTACAGTGCCTCCGGGGGGGAGTTTCACCATGTGCGCCGCCAGGCGATCTTTATGGGGGTCGCCTTCGCCGGCATGCTGGTGGCCGCCCAGATACCACCGGATATGTACCGGCGCTGGTCGCCCTGGTTGTATGTCATTGGCTGCTGCCTGCTGGTGGCGGTGCTCTATGTGGGGGTGGGGGCCAAGGGCGCGCAGCGCTGGCTGGAGATTGGCGGTTTCCGCTTCCAGCCCTCGGAGGCCCTCAAGCTGGCGGTGCCAATGTCGGTGGCGGCCTTCCTGCACAAGCGCACCCTGCCGCCATCACTGATCAGCATCGCCGGCGCCCTGGCGATTGCCGCCATACCGGCGGCGCTGATCGTCCAGCAACCCGACCTGGGTACCTCGATCCTCATCGCAGCCTCCGGTGTGTTCGCCCTCTACCTGGCCGGCCTCAGCTGGCGCATGATCGGCGGCGCATTGCTGGCGCTGCTGATGGCAGCCTGGCCGATCTGGCAGTGGGGCCTGCGGGATTACCAGCGCCAGCGCATTCTCACCCTCTTCAACCCGGATGCAGACCGGCTTGGCGCCGGCTGGAACATCTTCCAGTCCAAGGCTGCGATCGGTTCCGGCGGCATCTACGGCAAGGGGTATATGCAGGGAACACAGTCGCAGCTGGATTTCCTGCCGGAGAGCCATACCGATTTCATCATCGCGGTACTCTCCGAGGAATGGGGCATGCGCGGTGCTTTGTTGCTTCTCCTGCTATACGTGCTGATCATTGCCCGGGGGATCTATATTAGTTTTATGGCCCAGGATGTATTCGGGCGATTGTTGGCGGGGAGTATTACGCTGACTTTCTTTGTCTATGTGTTTGTGAATATCGGCATGGTGACCGGATTGCTGCCAGTGGTGGGGGTGCCCCTGCCGCTGGTGAGTTACGGCGGCACTTCAGTCATCACCCTGATGGCGGGCTTCGGTATCCTCATGGCCATAGGCACGGAAAGGCGACGGGTGTCGTTTTAGTGCCGTCAGCTGCCATCATTGTGGGTGGTCTGCTGTAGTAAATAAAAACTTGGACGTAGAGAAGCACTATATGAGAACAGGAGCGGTTGTTTTGAAGTGGACCACAGGATTACTGGCAGGGATGGGGCTCGTGCTCGCCGCATGCGCGCAGGAGCCCGGCCATGCGGACAACCCGGAGGCGCAGGCCTTTGTCGATTACATGGTGTCCGAACACGATTTCGACCGCGAGGAAATGTCCCAGCTGATGCGCGAGGCCAAGCGCAAGGATTCGATCCTCAAGGCTATCCAGCGCCCGGCGGAAAAAGCCAAGCCCTGGTATGAATACCGCAAGCTGTTTGTCACCCCGCGGAGCATCAGCGGTGGAGTGGATTTCTGGGACAAAAATGCCAATGCACTGGCCGAGGCGGAAAAGCGCTACGGCGTGCCGGCGGAGATGATTGTCGCCATTATCGGCATCGAGACCCGCTACGGTGGCAATATGGGCGGTTATCGTGTGCTGGACGCCCTGGCGACCCTGGCCTTCAACTATCCACGCCGCTCCAAGTTCTTTACCAAGGAGCTGGAAAACTTCCTGTTGCTGACCCGCGACCAGAACATGGATCCCCGCGAACTCAAGGGCTCCTACGCCGGTGCCATGGGCTTCGGCCAGTTTATGCCCTCCAGTTACCGCGCCTATGCGGTGGACTTCAACAACGACGGCAGCGTCGATATCTGGCGCGATACCGAGGATGCCATCGGCAGTGTCGCCAACTACCTGGCCCGCCATGGCTGGTTGCCGCTGGAGCCGGTGACTGTGCTGGCCAACCCGCGCCCGAATGCGGACATGACCATCGTCAACGACTCACTTGAGCCCAAGTGGACCGTCGGCCAGCTGGCGGAGAAGGGGTTCCCGGCGACTACCCAGGTCGAGGACGATATGGTGGCCAATGTTTTCTCACTGCAGACCGAAAACGGTAAGCAATTCTGGATCGGGCTCAAAAACTTTTACGTCATAACACGCTACAATCGCAGCCGCCTGTACGCCATGGCCGGTTACGACCTGGCCCAGGAAATCGTCAAGGCGCGCGGCGGCCGTTCCTGATCGCGCGAGTGCCGAATGGCCCCGAATCCCGCTTCCTTCCGCCTGGAACTCGCGGGATTCGTGTATTTAGACTGAACCAAATAACCAGAAAAGAATCAATTTGACCTGATTTTCTTCTTTGCCTGTTCAAATCCAATAACTAGTGGGTGTGCGGTTGGGCACCGTATGTGGGGGGACCATGATTCTTACCAATTCGCGAATTGCGGCGATGATTGCCGTGCTGGCGCTGGCGGCGTGTAGCCACCAGGCCCAGAAGCCAACACGCAAACCGGTTCCGGGCCCGGCGCCGGATACGGTCAAGGACAGTGGTCCGCCGCAGCCAGTGGATATGCTGGCGGCGCCGGAACCGACCCCGGTCCGGGAGCCCATCGGTAAGGCGGGCAACAAATCCCCCTATGTGGTGAACGGTGTCAGGTATTCGGTGTTGCGGGGAGTCAAGGGCTATAGTGAGCGCGGCCATGCGTCCTGGTATGGCACCAAGTTCCACGGCCGTCGTACCGCCAATGGCGAGGTGTACAATATGTACGCCATGTCCGCGGCGCACAAAACCCTGCCGCTGCCCAGCTATGCCAAGGTAACCAACCTCGAGAACGGTCGCAGCGTGATCGTGCGGGTCAACGACCGCGGACCGTTTGTGCCGGGCCGCATCATTGATCTTAGCTATACCGCGGCACAGAAGCTGGGGTATATCGACAAGGGGGTGGCCCGGGTGGAAGTGACGGCCATCGACCCGCAGACCCTGCCGGCCGCGAATGAGACGCTGGTCCGTGAAAAGGATGTGGCCGCCAGGGAAGCCCTGGCCCAGGATGCCAGCTTCAAGCTGCCTGATAATACTTTCCTGCAGGTGGGCGCGTTCAGCGACGCCACCCAGGCTAATCGCATACGCGGGCAGGTATCGGCTGTGGTCGACTATCCTGTATCGGTCAGTCCGGTTCGGGCTGACGGCACAACGCTCTACCGGGTGCGTATCGGGCCCATTGCCCAGCAACGCGCGCTGGTGGCGCTGCGCGAGTCGGTCGAGGAGAACCGTCTCGGCACCCCCCAGGTCGTTTACGACTGAGCGGCATATGGGCCCAGTGGGGGTCGCCGCGAACAGCCGGGCCGGAAGAGCGGCCCGATTTGTATGGATATCCAACTGACATGAGGAATAATGAGACTTTCAGCCATGCTTAAGCGCCTTTTTGCCAGCCTGCTACTGACGTTGACCACCGGCGTAGCCGTTGCTGAACAGCCGCTGATTCCCGCGCCGCCCCAGCTGGCCGCGACCGCCTACCTGCTGGTTGATGCCCACACCGGGCAGGTGCTGGTGGAGCACAATGCGGACAAGCAGGTGCCGCCGGCCAGCCTGACCAAGATGATGACTGCCTATATCGTCTCGGAGGAGATCGAGAAAGGCAGCATCAAGGAAACGGACCTGGTCCCCATCTCGGAGAAGGCCTGGAAGAAAGGCGGCTCCAAGATGTTCGTCAAGGTCGGTGACAAGGTGCCGGTGATCGACCTGCTGCGCGGTGTTATCATCCAATCCGGTAACGATGCCAGTATCGCACTGGCGGAATACGTGTCCGGCAGCGAGGAAGTGTTTGCCGAGGTGATGAACCAGCAGGCAGAGCTGCTGGGGATGCGCGATACCAGCTTCAAGAATGCTACCGGCTGGCCGGCCGAGGGGCATATGACTACGGCGCGTGACCTGGCGACGCTGGCACGGGCACTGATCAATGATCACCCCGAGCACTACCAGATCTACTCCGAGAAATATTTCAGCTACGCCGGTATCAACCAGCCCAACCGCAATCGCCTGTTGTGGCGCGACAATGCAGTGGACGGTATCAAGACCGGCCACACCGAGGCCGCCGGATTCTGCCTGGTGGCATCCGCGCAGAAGCGGGGCATGCGCCTGATCTCCGTGGTACTGGGAACCGATAGCGATGACAAGCGCGCTGCCGAGTCCCAGAAACTGCTGGCCTACGGCTTTCGCTACTACCAGACCCACAAGGTATACAGTGCCGACGATGTGCTGCAGAGCGAGCGTGTCTGGGGTGGCAAGGAGCCCCAGGTGGGCATCGCGGTGGAGAAAGATGTTTTCGTCACCATTCCCCGCGGTGGCGAGGAGAGCATCAAGGCTGACCTGATCATCGATGGCGAGCTGGAGGCACCGATCAAAAAGGGCCAACAGCTGGGCAAGGTGGTCGTGACCCTTGATGGTGAAACGGTCGCAGATGTTCGTGCCGTTGCCGCGGAAGAGGTGGAGCAGGCCGGGTTCTTCAAGCGTATGTGGGATGCCCTGAAACGCTTCGTGATGAGCTTCTTCGAATAACTCTCCTGTCCGCCCCCTGTGCCCCTGATGCGGGGCGCGGGGGCGGACATTTTCGCCGCCAACTGTGCGGTTCCCGCCAAATCCTGTGATCCCTGTCCACTCCACTCCCGGGGCTGTATAATCGCCGCCCGGCCGCTACTGTGTTTATTTAATGTGCAATTATGCGGCCCGGAGAGAGTGCAATGAGCCAAGATCAAAGCCAGCAGCCCCCGAAGATCGAATTCCCCTGTGAAGACTACCTGGTCAAAGTGGTGCGGGATTCCGATGATGAGACCCATGAATTTGTCCTAGAGGTGATGCGCCGCCATGCGCCGGACCTAGATGAGGACCGCGTCACGCTGCGGGAGAGCCGCAACGGTCGCTTTACCTCGATGACTTTCTATATCCTCGCCACCGGCGAGCCCCAGCTGCAGGCCCTGTTCGATGAGCTGAAGGCCCACCCCTCCGTCCATATGGTGATGTGATGACCAGGGTTTGTAACCTCGGGCGCCGCGACTACGAATCCGTCTGGCGCGCCATGTCCAGCTACACCGATCGGCGCGACGAGAACAGCGCAGACCAGATCTGGTGTGTCGAGCACGAGCCGGTATTCACCCAGGGCCAGGCCGGCAAGGCCGAGCACCTGCTCAATACCGGGGATATCCCGGTGGTGCAGGTGGATCGCGGCGGGCAGGTGACCTACCACGGCCCGGGACAGCTGGTGGTCTATCCGCTGCTGGACCTGCGCCGGATCAAGGTGGGAGTACGGGACCTGGTCTCGGGCCTGGAGCAGGCGACAGTGGCCATGCTGGCCGAGTACGGTATTGTTGCGGCACCCCGTGCCGATGCCCCCGGTGTCTACCTCACGGATGGGCCGCGGGCGGGCAGTAAAATTGCCTCGATCGGCCTGCGCGTGCGCCGCGGCTGCAGTTTCCACGGCATTGCCATCAATATTGATATGGACCTGGCGCCCTTCCTGCGGATCAACCCCTGCGGCTACGCGGGCATGCAGATGGTGCAGATGGCCGAGCTGATTCAACCGACACCTGCCTGGTCGCAGGTAGCGGATATTTTCGTGCGCGAACTGCTTCGTGCACTCTCGCTGCCGGCAGCCGACTGGCAACCGGTAGACGAGCAAATTTTTGCGCGTGCAAGCGCCCCTGAAAAGGGCAAAGAGGAGCAGGAAACGAGTAATGGCTGACGATTCCAGAACTGAGAAGCCCGACCTGGTACCGGTAAAACGGACCCGCCGACTGAAGCAGGGCGAGAAACTGCGGGATGGCGAAAAGGTTGAGCGCATCCCGGTCAAGGTGATTGCCAGTGACCAGGTACTGCGCAAGCCGGACTGGATCCGGGTGAAGGTGCCGGCTTCGAAGGAAGTGGACCGGATCAAGAAAATCCTGCGTTCGCAGAAGCTGGCCACCGTGTGTGAGGAGGCCAGCTGCCCGAACCTGCACGAGTGCTTCAGCGGTGGTACCGCTACCTTCATGATCATGGGCGAGATCTGCACCCGCCGTTGTCCTTTCTGCGACGTCGGCCACGGCAAGCCCAACCCGCTGGATCCGGAAGAGCCCAAGCACCTGGCCGAGGCCATCGCGGCCATGAGCCTGCGCTACGTGGTGATCACCTCCGTGGACCGAGACGACCTGCGCGATGGTGGTGCCCAGCACTTTGCGGAATGCATTCGTACTGCCCGTGAGCACTCCCCCAACCTGCAGGTGGAAATCCTCACGCCGGATTTCCGCGGCCGGATGGATGTGGCGTTGGATATCCTTGAAGCCGAGGCCCCGGATGTGTTCAACCACAACCTGGAGACGGTGCCGCGCCTCTATCGTGAGTCCCGCCCGGGCGCCAACTACAAGTGGTCCCTGAAGCTGCTCAAGGAATACAAGAAACGTCGCCCGGATGTGCTGACCAAGTCCGGCCTGATGGTGGGCCTGGGTGAGGAAAAGGAAGAGATTTTCCGGGTACTGGATGATATGCGCGAGCACGACATCGATATGCTCACCATTGGCCAGTACCTCCAGCCCAGCAAGGAACACCTGCCGGTACAGCGTTACGTGCACCCCGACGAGTTCGAGGAATACCGCCGCTATGCGGAGCAGATCGGCTTCAAGCATGCGGCCTGCGGTCCCCTGGTGCGCTCCTCCTACCACGCCGACAAGCAGGCGCACGGCGAAAAGGTGGGCTAGGTCCCACCGCTGGCGTCTCGATTGAGGGCGGTGCCCAACCGGGCATCGCCCTTTATTTTTCCCCGCCCCATTAACCTTGCTGCCGAGCTGTTCCATGGCTGCAGGTTTCCCCCGCACACACTCTCCCTTTCAGCTGTTCACTCCGGAATAACGGTTGACAGATTCCTTTGTAAGACGGCGGGCTGGCGGGGTATGCGGCTGCCAGTCGCTGTTTTCCCGGGTAAATATCCTGTCGCCCGGGGGCGGCTTGCTATTTATTGCCGGAAGCGGTTTGCTGTTTCCCTTGCTGTGGTGACGGAAGTCGCCGTAGCTGGAGGCAGGTTGTCCTGCCGGAATGTCCAATAAGAAGACGCGAGAAACTTACGCATGAGAAAGCTTACCTCACTGGCTGTTGTCGGCCTCCTCGCTGCCTGTTCCGGGGAGTCCCCGGGGGAATCACAGGTCTCGGCAAGCGAGAGCGTGGCGAACAATCCCGTCGCCGATATTGTTTACCCGGAAACCAGGGAGGGCGAGGTGATCGATACCTATTTCGGTGCTGAAGTGGCAGACCCCTATCGCTGGCTGGAGGATGACCGCAGTGAGGAAACCGGGGCCTGGGTTGAGGCGCAGAACGCTGTCACCTTTGATTACCTGGAAAGTATCCCCTATCGCGAGACACTGAAGCAGCGGCTGGAATCCCTGTGGAATTATGAGAAAGTGGGGCGCCCCTTCACCGAGGGGGAATACACATACTTCTATCGCAACGACGGCCTGCAGGACCAGTACGTGGTATGGCGCCGCAAGGGCGAAGGCGAGGCCGAGGTCTTCCTCGACCCGAATCAGTTCAGCGAGGATGGAACCACATCGCTCGCTACCCTGAGCTTTTCCCGGGACGGCTCTATCGCCGCATATGCCATCTCCGAGGGCGGCAGTGACTGGCGCAAGATCATTGTCATGGATGCCGAAACGAAAGAGGTCCTCGAGGAGCCGCTGGTGGACGTGAAGTTTTCCGGCATCTCCTGGAAAGGCAATGAGGGGTTCTACTATTCCAGCTATGACAAGCCAGAGGGCAGTGAGCTGTCCGCGAAAACCGACCAGCACAAGCTCTACTATCATAAATTGGGCCAGCCGCAATCCGGGGACCGCCTGGTTTTCGGAGGCAAGCCAGAACAGAAGCGCCGCTATGTTCAGGGTTACGTGACCGAGGACGACCGCTTCCTGGTTATCTCCGGGGCCCGTTCCACGTCCGGTAATGATCTTTTCATCCGCGACCTGACAAAGGAGTCGGCCCCACTGGTACCGGTGCTGGAGGATTTCGAATCAGATACCTACGTGATCGATAATGTCGACAGCAAGCTTTACCTGGTGACTAATCGCGATGCACCGAACAAGAAGATTGTGACTGTTGATGCGTCGGTTCCCTCCCCTGACAACTGGGTGGATTTTATTCCCGAAACCGGGAATGTACTGACTGCATCCACTGGCGGTGGCTACCTCTTTGCTGAATACATGGTCGATGCGTTGTCGAAGGTCTACCAGTATGACTACGATGGCGAGCGTGTGCGCGAGATCGAGCTGCCCGGGCCGGGAAGTGCCTCTTCCATCAGCGGTAAGCGTGAGGACGATGTCCTCTATTACTCGTTCACCAACTACAAGACACCCTCAACCATCTTTGCGCTGGATGCGGATGAAGGTGACTCCACTGTATTCCGGAAGTCCGGTGCGGACTTTGACAGCGATCGCTACGAGTCCACCCAGGTGTTCTATACCTCCGCGGATGGCACACGTGTGCCCATGATGATCACGCACAAGAAGGGGCTCGAGCTCGACGGCAAGAACCCGACCATCCTGTATGGCTATGGCGGCTTCAATATCAGCCTGACGCCATCATTCAGTATCGCCAACGCAGCCTGGCTGGAGCTGGGCGGCGTGTATGCGGTGCCCAACCTCCGAGGTGGCGGCGAGTACGGCAAAAACTGGCATAAGGCGGGCACCAAGCTGCAAAAGCAGAACGTGTTCGATGACTTTATCGCTGCGGCCGAGTTCCTGGTCGAGAAGAACTACACATCCAGCGATTACCTCGCCATTCGTGGTGGGTCCAATGGCGGGCTGCTGGTTGGTGCGGTTATGACCCAGCGACCGGACCTGTTCCGGGTCGCCCTGCCGGCGGTGGGCGTGATGGATATGCTGCGTTACCACACTTTCACCGCCGGTGCTGGCTGGGCCTATGATTACGGCACTGCTGAGGACAGCAAGGAGATGTTCGAGTACCTGAAGGGTTACTCGCCGGTACACAATGTGAAGGCGGGCGTGGAGTATCCGGCCACCCTGGTCACCACCGCAGACCATGATGACCGTGTAGTGCCGGCTCATTCCTTCAAGTTTGCCGCAGAGCTGCAGGCCAAGCAGGCGGGGGCGGCCCCGACACTGATCCGTATCGAAACCAAGGCCGGCCACGGGGCGGGCACCCCCGTTTCGAAGAGCATCGAACAGTACGCGGATATCTTCAGCTTTACCCTGTTCAATATGGGGATGAAATCGCTGCCAAATTAAGTTCACTTTTAAAGTGTTATCTGGAAGCCCGGCATTGCCGGGCTTTTTTTTTGCCCGGGTAAGTCACCCGCTGCCCGGCTGGGGCCTGCCGAACAGCTGCGACAGGCGCAAAAAATTATGCTTATACTAGCTTCTGGTCCTGGCAGAGGGACCGCAAAACAGCGATGAGGTAGCCGCAGAGCCACAACAAACACAATAACGATTGTGAGGTGCCGGTATGACCCCTGAAGAGAAGTACGCTGGCCTGCAGGGCCGGCAGCCCCTGGATATCCTCTACCAACGGGAGCGGGAGCAGCCCGACCGCATATACCTGCGGCAGATGCAGCAACGCCAGTGGCGCGAATACACCTGGGGCGAGGTCATGGACCGGGCTCGCCGTATTGCTGCATTCCTCGGTGAGCGGTACCAGCCCGGTGACCGGATCGCGATTCATGCCAAGAACTGCGCTGACTGGATCATCGTCGATATTGCCATCATGCTGGCGGGTATGGTCAGTGTCCCGCTATACCCGGGCCAGTCCACAACATCCATGCGCTATGTGCTGGAGCATTCCGAGTCACGGCTGATTTTCTGTGGTGCCAGTGACGACAATGAGGCCCTGAAGGAAGTCGCTGCGACCCTGCCTTCTGTAGCAATCCAGCGTTGTGAGATTGACTGTGATGAATCCCTGGAGCAGCTGGTGGCCGAGCACCGGGCCATAACCGACTGTCCCCTCTATCCCGATGACCAGGTCTTCACCATCATGTACACGTCGGGTACCACGGGTAACCCCAAGGGAGTCATGCATACCTGGTCGGCAATCTCTTTCGCCGTGCCGAATATGGTGCGTGGCTTCGGTTTTGATGAAAGTGACCGTTTTTTTTCCTACCTGCCGCTGGCGCATGCCGCCGAGCGGATCGTGGTCGAGTTCCACAGCCTTTATGCGGGGACCCCGGTACACTTTCCCGAGTCCCTCGATACTTTCCTTGCAGACCTGCAGCGTACCCGCCCGACCATGTTTTTCTCGGTACCGCGCCTGTGGGCCAAGTTCAAGGAAGGGATCGACGCAAAGATACCGCCACGCATCCAGCATCTGCTGTTACAGCTCCCCGGGGTCAATCGCTGGTTCCGCAACAAGGTGCAAAAGGGACTGGGGTTGGACCAGGCGCGAATGCTGGTAACCGGCGCTTCGCCGATTTCCATCGATTTGCAGAAGTGGTACCACCGCATGGGCATGATGGTCACTGATGGCTATGGCATGACCGAGAATTTTATTTATGGCTGCATTACCCACATGGGGGAAACGCCGGTTCCGGGCACAGTGGGCAAGCCGTTCTGGGACTGCGAAGTGAAAATATCCGAGCGGGGCGAAATCCTGTTTCGCAGTCGCGCACTGATGAAGGGCTACTACCTGGAGCCGGAGAAAACCGCCGAAGTGCTCCGGGACGGCTACTATCACACCGGTGATGAAGGCTATATCGACAGTGATGGGCTGCTGCACGTTACAGGCCGCCTGGCCGATTCCTTCAAGACCAGCAAGGGCAAGTTTATCCAGCCTCCCGAGCTCGAGGGCCGCTTCGGTGATAACCCGCTGCTGGGGCAGGTATGTGTTTTGGGGCACGGCATGGACCAGCCGGTAATGCTGGCGACTCTGTCCGAGCTGGCAAAAAAAATGGATCCGCACGAGTGTGCGGAGCAGCTGTCCCGGGACCTGGAAGCCGTCAATGAAACGCTGGCCTATCATCAGCGCATACGGGCGATATTCCTGGTCCGGGGCGACTGGACACCGCAGAATGAACTGGCCACACCCACGCTTAAAATCAAGCGTAAGGCCGTGGAGGCACAGTATCGTCCCTGGATCGAGGCGCACCCGACCGCCACCGGGGTGGTCCGGGAGCCGGTTGCTGCCCCGGCCGAACGTTCGCCCCGGGACAGTGGCTTCGAACGACCGGCCACGGACATCGACTAGCAAGGGCGTCCCGCTGTGATTCGTTGTGATTCACTGGCGGGATCAGTGTATTCTCTCTGTGACTATAAAAAGAATACGGTCGCAATTCCGCATCGTGGTGGTGTGAGTCCGATGGGGCATGAAATAGGCGTGTCCTGATATACAAGACCTGGATCGCTACCGGCTGGCCCCTGTGCCGAATGCGTGGCTGATCGAAAAGAACAGAGAGCCTTACTGTGAAAATCCTGAAAATAATCGGCGGCAGCCTGCTGGCACTGGTAGTGGCCGCCGGCTCCCTGGCTGCCCATGAATGGTATGCCGAAAAACCTTTCTCATTCCGTGTCTTTGTCGATCGCCAGCTGGTGAAAGTCGCGTTCGACAGCCCGGAAATGCTCACCTCACTGGGTTTCCTGGAATCCCTCGGGATCAAGGGGCACAACGCGGAGCTGGACGAGATCAGCACGGCAAAAACCGAGGCCATGTTTGCGGACTTCCGCCAGTTCCGGAAGACGCTTGACCGCTATGAGGGCCTGGACGAACAGCAGCAACTGACCCGGGAAATTGCCATCTACCTGGCCGATATGGTGACCGAGGCGGAAAAGTTTCGCTATCACACCTACCCGGTCAACCAGCTGTTTGGCGTTCAGAACGGCTATCCCAGTTTTATGGAGGCCCAGCACCAGGTACACGAGTTGGAGGACGCGGAGAATTACCTTTCGCGCCTGGAGGCTGTGGAAACCAAATTCGCCCAGTTACTGGACGACCTCCGCATTCGCGAGGACCGCGGCATCATCCCGCCGCGCTTTGTGATTGAACGGGTACTCGACGAAATGCGTGGATTTGTGAAAACGCCGGTGGAGGAGAATATTCTCTACACCTCACTGGCGAAAAAGATGGATGAGTCCACTGCCATCGCTCCCGCAGAGGCAGGTGCCATGCTCGAGAAGGCCGAAGCGCGGATCGAGTCCCATGTGTATCCCGCATACCAGGGATTGATCAGTTACTTCGCCAACCTGTCTGACCGCGCCGGCACCGACCATGGCTACTGGCACCTGCCGCAGGGGGAAGAGGCTTACCGGCTGGCCCTGAAGATGTTCACTACCACCGATTACAGCGCGGACGAAATTCACCGCCTTGGGCTGGCAGAAGTTGAGCGGATCCAGGGGCAAATACTGGAGATCCTGGCACAGCAGGGCATGGACACCTCCGACGGATTTACCGCGGCCATAGATGAGTTGAATGACCGTCCCGAATTTTATTACGAGGACAGCGATGCGGGGCGTCAGCAGATCCTGGCTGATTACCAGGAGATCCTGGATGAGATCAGTGCGGGCCTGGATGACGCTTTCCGCGTGCGTCCCCAGGCCGGGCTGGAGGTTGTCCGCATTCCCGAGTTCAAGGAAAAGACCGCGCCCGGTGCCTATTATCAACAGCCGGCACTGGATGGCAGCCGCCCGGGACGGTTTTTTGCCAACCTCTATGATATCGAGGCAACGCCAAAATTCGGAATGCGCACCCTGGCCTACCACGAGGGCATCCCCGGGCACCACTTCCAGATCGCGATTGCGCAGGAACTGGAAGGTATGCCGTTGTTGCGCCGTATGGCGCCGTTCACGGCCTACACCGAAGGCTGGGCGCTGTACGCCGAGCGGGTGGCCTGGGAGCTTGGTTTCCAGGACAACCCCTACGACAATGTCGGTCGCCTGGTAGCGGAGCTGTTCCGGGCGGTGCGCCTGGTGGTGGATACCGGCATTCACCAAAAGCGCTGGACGCGGGAGCAGGCGATCGAATATATGCTGGCAAATACGGGCATGGCAGAGAGCGATGTCACCGCGGAAATCGAGCGCTATATCGTCATGCCCGGCCAGGCGACAGCCTACAAGATCGGCATGATCAAGATCCTGGAATTGCGCGAGCAGGCCGAGCAACAGCTGGGTGATCGTTTTGATTTGCGCGACTTTCACGATGTGGTGCTGAAGAACGGCGCGGTGCCGCTGGATATTCTCGAGAAAATCGTGAACCGATATATCGCGGACACCCTGGCATCGGGCAGCGCAGCAGCCTGATCACTGGCCTCTTCCAGAACCGGGAGCCGGGGCAGCAGTTCCTGGTTCCGGTTTGGCATCCCGCACCCGGTGGCTAACCGGCTGGCCGGGATTCTGCACCATCGACCAGCCAGGTAAGGATGCCGCCGCCATGCCGACGGAAGCCGAGCCTGAATACCTGCCCCCGGTGTACTATTGCTGACAGGTCCCGCAGGGCTTCCAGTTGCAGCAGTCCTTTCGATGGGTAGGCAGTCGCCAGTCCCACATCGGTAAATTCAAAGTAGTCTCGCGCCAGCGGGTAGAGGGCTTTGAACAGGCTTTCCTTGGCCGAGAACAGCACAGTCGTTCCAAGCGCCGGGTCGCCGAATACTCTTGTCAGTTGCCCCGCCTCACCACCGGCGGTAATCGCTGCGAGCACTTCTGCGCACTGTCCCCGGGGGAGCACTGGCTCGTAGTCGATCCCGAGGATGGCAGGCGCAGGCGCAACGGTGCAGATTGCACGGCCGGCGTCGTGGGTGATGGAGCCGGTGAAACCCTCTGGCCACAGTGGTTGGCGCTGCTGACCCATGCCGACTGTGGTTTGCACGGATCCCAGGCGGCGCAGCAGGGTGCCGGCCAGGTAACGACCGGCGAGGAACTCAGCCCTGCGCCGGGGCACGGCTCTGGCGAGAGAGCGGGGAAAGGTGACCTGCAGGGTCTGGTAGAGCTGGTCATCGTAGGCCCCGGGGTCGAACCGGGTCTCGGCGCACAGCCCCGCCACGCCACTCAGGCCCGGCAACTCGACCGCTGTTATCGGGCCGGCAAATCGCCGTGATAGTTCGACCGGGTCGGCGGAATCCAGCATGCCTCAGCCATCCTTGCCATTTGCATTGAAGGTGTCCATATCCGCCAAGCGGCGGCTTTGACCACTGATTTCAACACAGATCCTGCGGAGGGGGAATTGCCTGCGGCGGAAGGGCCGCAGCGGCTGGGATGCAAGGTGCGGGTTTCCCACCCGGCCAGGTGGCCGGGTGGAATGGGGAGGTTCAGTGCCGGGCGCTGTAGGTCAGGCAATTGACCGAATTACCACTCTTGCCCACCTGGATACTGTCCGCGGAGCACTCGAAGTCATCGTTGTGGCTGCAGTCGGTCATCTTGCAGGCGCCGACCCCGGCGGTGCGGTCACTGTCGGTGTGCTGCGAGTTGTCGAAGAAGGTGTCACAGTCCGGATCCTGGCCATGGCCGATGGTAATGGCGCGGGCGTGGCAGGAATCATCGGTGTTGAAGGCGCACTGGGTGACAGCGCAGTTGGCGACTTCCGGCATATCGGTGGCAATTATCATCATGGCCTCGCTTGGCTGCTCCTGGGATGGATGGGGAGATATGTTGGAGACTAGCCCAGCGCCCGTGCTTGTCAACGGAACCCGGCGCCACCCTTGCGACCATCCGCTAATAGCGGGGGCCCCCGGGCTTCGGGTATAAAGGGAAAGATGTTTTAGGCGCACCCCTGTACTCGGTGGACTGAGATATGATCGGCAAACCCCTCCTGCTGTTGCTGGCCCTGGTATACGTGGCACTGCTGTTCGCGGTGGCATGGCGAGCAGACCGCCGGGGCAGTGGGAAGGGGCGCTACCGGCCACTGGTCTACGCCCTGGCGCTGGCGGTTTACTGCAGCTCCTGGACATTTTTCGGCGGGGTGGGCCAGTCGACAGCCAGTACCTGGAGCTACCTGCCCATTTACCTGGGGCCAATCCTGCTGTTCCTGTTTGGTGGATCCTTCCTGCGCCGGCTGCTGGTGGTTGGCGAGCGGCAGAAAGTCACCTCCATCGCCGATTTCATTGGCTCCCGCTATGGCAAGAGTCGCGGCCTGTCTGCGCTGGTGGCGCTGCTGGCAATCTTCGGGACTCTGCCCTATATCGCGCTGCAACTGCGCGCCGTCACCATGGCCTGGGATACGGTCGGCGGTGGTGCCGGCGGTGGCTTTGTGAACCTGGATACGGCCCTGGTCACCGCGCTGCTGATGGGGTTGTTCGCGGTGTTTTTCGGAACCCGCCACCTGGAGGGGCGCGAGCGCAACCGCGGTGTAGTGGCGGCGATCGCCCTGGAGTCGCTGGTGAAACTCCTGGCCTTCGCCGCAATCGGCGGGTTCGCCTGCTGGCTGCTGCTGGACGAGACGCTCGCGTCCGGCGCGGTGCTGGAGCGTCGCTGGGACCCTCTGGAACTGGATGCCGGTTTCCTCACCCAGACTTTACTGGCCACCGTCGCCATCATCTGCCTGCCGCGCCAGTTCCATATGGCGGTGGTGGAATACCAGGGACCCCGGGACCTGCAGGCCGCGCGCTGGTTGCTGCCGCTCTACCTGGTGCTGTTCTCGATCCTGATCCTGCCTATCGCCATGGCCGGCCAGCCGCTGCTTGCACAGGGACTGGCGCCGGATAGCCTGGTGCTGACCCTGCCCATGGCCGCCGACCAGGGCGCCCTGACCGCGCTCGTCTACCTGGGGGGCTTTTCCGCGGCCACCGGCATGGTGGTGGTGGCGGCGGTGACACTGGCGATCATGATTTCCAATGAGCTGGTGGGCCCGGTGTGGCTCTACCTGAGTCGCTATACACGGCTGTCCGCGGTTTCCTTCGGCAATTACCTGCGCCAGGTACGCGCTGCCAGCATCATGCTCCTGATGCTGATGGGCTGGGGGGTGCACCGCGCCATCACCGGACTGGATGCCCTGGCGCCCGTTGGCCTGCTGTCCTTTGCAGCCGCGGCGCAACTGGCCCCGGCACTGGTGGCGGGCCTCTACTGGCGGCGTGCCCATCGCAATGGCGTCTGGGCGGGCCTGTCCGCCGGCTATGCGCTCTGGTTCTACTGCCTGGTAGTGCCGGCGATCTTCCCCGGGGCGAGCCTGGTCGAGTCGGGCCCGCTGGGAATCAGTTGGCTGCGCCCGGAGCAGATGATGGGGCTCGCGGGACTGGACAGCCTGAGTCACGGTGTCTTCTGGAGCCTGCTGGCCAATATCTCGCTGTTTGTGCTGGTGTCAGGGCTGTGCCGGCAGGGCAAGCTCGATCGGCGCCAGGCGGAATTATTCGTGGGCAGCGGTGAAACGGTGCGGGATGAAAGTATCGAGCTGTCCCCCACCAGCATTCCCATGGGGCAGTTGCACAGCCTGATGAAGCCATTTGTCGGTGCCGGGCGCCTCGATGGGATATGGCGCGAGTTCGAGCAGCGTTCGGGACAGCGCCTGCTGCCCGACGACCAGGCCCCGCGATTTGCCGTGCGTGAGGCCGAAGGCGTCCTCGCCGGGGTGGTGGGTTCCGCCACCGCGCACCAGGTGGTGGAATTGCTGCGGCGCAACCGGCCCCTGAAAGTGGAGGATATCGCGCGCCTGGTGGACGGTGCCTCGGAGAAACTGCGTTTCAGCCAGGAGCTGCTGCAGACCACGGTCGAGACAATTAGCCAGGGAATCAGCGTGGTGGATGCGGAGCTGCGCCTGGTGGCCTGGAACCAGCAGTACATCGATTTGTTCGAGTATCCCCGGCGGTTGCTGTATATCGGTTGCCCGATCGAGCGCCTCTACCGCCACAACGCCGAGCGGGGACTCTACGGGGACAACCAGGGTGACCTGGATGCCCAGGTGGCGAGACGGTTGGACCTGTTGCGCCACGGCAGTGCCCACCGGTTCGAGCGCCGCCTGCCCAATGGCGTTATCGTCGAAGTGCGGGGTACGCCGATGCCGGGCGGTGGTTTCGTAAGCACCTTCACCGATATCAGCGATTACCGGGCGGCGGTGGATGCACTGGAGGAGAACCAGCGTACCCTGGAACAGCGGGTGGCGCAGCGCACTGCTGAACTGGCGGACCTCCATGCAGCCAAGTCCCGCTTCCTCGCCCACACCAGCCATGACCTGCTGCAGCCCATCAACGCGGCCCGGCTTTTTATCGCCTCGGCCCAGCAGAAAGCCGGGCGCCAGGACTGGCCAGAGGCCATGCACGATATCGCCGGTATCGACGGTGCCCTCAATTCCGCCGAGCAGTTGATCGGCGCCCTGCGGGAAATCAGCCGGCTGGACTCGGGCAAGCTGACGCCCAACCGCGAACATTTTCCGCTGGCCGAGTTGCTGGGGGGGCTGGCGACCGAGTTCGCGGCCATTGCCGCAGACCGCAACCTGCAGTTCCGGTATGTGGCCTGCAGCGCCTGGGTCTACAGTGACCGGCAGTTATTGCGGCGTATCCTGCAGAATTTCCTGGGTAATGCGCTGCATTACACCCGCCGCGGGCGCGTATTGCTCGGTGTGCGCCGCCGCGGCGGCGAGCTGGAGATCCAGGTCTGGGACACGGGGCCCGGTATTGCCCCGCAGGAGCAATCGCGGATATTCGACGAGTTCGTGCGCCTGTCGACGGCCGAGCGCGGTCCCGACAAGGGCCTGGGACTGGGGCTGGCAATTGCCAGCCGCAGTGCCAGCCTGCTGGGGCATGCCATTGACCTGCGCTCCACACCGGGCCGCGGCGCCATGTTTTCCATCCGGCTGCCCCTGGGGAGTGTCTCGACTGGTCGCCGGCCCGGGCGGGAGCCGGGCGCCAGCGCCGGGCCCGGCGGACTTGGGGGGCTGCGGGTGCTGTGTATCGATAACGAGGATGCGATAGTGCGGGGCATGCAGAGCCTGCTTGAGGGCTGGGGCTGCCGGGTATCTGTAGCCCATTCCCTGGAGGCGGCGTTTTCCATCAGTGCGGCGTCCCCGCCTCCGGAGCTGGTAATTGTCGATTATCACCTGGATAACGATGAAACCGGCGTGGACGCTTTCGAGGGACTGGTCGAGGTATGGGGGGAGCGCGTGCCGGGGATACTGATCAGCGCTGATATTTCGGGACAGGTGCGAGACAGCGCGCGGGTTGCCGGGTTGCACTACCTGCCCAAGCCGGTAAAGCCGGCGGCGTTGCGTAACCTGGTACGGCGGGTCAGGCGGGCTCAGGTTGCCGAGGAGGTGGATTGAACTGGCCCGGCTGCTCGACGTCCAGGCTGTTGAGGGCCAGCACCGCCTGGGTCCGCGAATTGACGCCCAGCTTGCGGAACAGCGCGGTCAGGTGTGCCTTCACCGTCGCCTCGGTTACATTCATCTCGTAGGCGATCTGCTTGTTGAGCAGGCCCTCTCCGAGCATGGTGGCGACGCGGAACTGCTGGGGGGTCAGCGCGGCAACCACATCCGCTACCGCGTCGCTGTCCGATTCCTGCCTTGCGCACAGACTGGAAATCCCCTCGGGCAGCCAAATCTCGCCGGCAAGCACCTCCCCGATGGCCTCGGCAATGGTCTCTACCGGGGCTGACTTGGGCAGGAAACCGCAGGCACCGTAGTCGATCGACCGGCACATCACCTCCGGCTTCTCATTGGCGGACACCACCATGACCGGCAACTGCGGGTACTGCCCGGCCAGGAAGGCCAGGCCACTGAAGCCATGTGCCCCCGGCATATGCAGGTCGAGCAGCAGCAGGTCGCAGTCGCCGTGCCCGGCCACACATGCCTGCAGGGATTCCATATCGTGCGCCTCGTGCAGCTCCGCTTCGGGGAAGATCTGGCGGATGGACTGGCGCAGCGCACTGCGGAACAGTGGGTGGTCATCGGCGACGATAAACTGGCGCCTGTGCCGATGGGAATCGGATTGAATGCCCATAACTCCCTCATCATCGTGCGGGCTCTCGCGGAGCCCTTTGTCATTTTCATTATTGTAACGCCGGGTGCGGCTCAGTTTACGACGGGACGGGGTCTGTTGGCTCGGTTATCTGTGAATGTGACACTCCTGGTGGCCATAGCCAATTGCCCGCACCGGCGCCGTGAGGGCCGGTACAGGCGTCAGGGGCAACGGGGCCGCCGGGCCAGTCCTCAGGCCGGTTCGGCCAGTTGCGCGTGGTTCTCGATCAGCTGCTCCACTACTCCCGGGTCCGCCAGCGTGGAAATATCCCCCAGCTGGTCGCACTCGTCAGCGGCGATCTTGCGCAGGATCCGCCGCATAATCTTGCCGGACCGGGTCTTTGGCAGCCCGGGCGCCCACTGGATGATATCCGGTGTCGCGATGGGACCGATCTCTCGGCGCAGCCAGTCACGCAGGGCTATGCGCATCTTCTCATCCGGCTCCACATCACTGTTCAGGGTTACGTATACGTAGATGCCCTGGCCCTTGATGTCATGGGGGAAACCCACCACCGCGGCCTCTGCCACAGCGGGATGGGCCACCAGTGCGCTCTCGATTTCCGCGGTGCCCATGCGGTGGCCCGAGACATTCAGCACGTCGTCTACGCGGCCGGTGATCCAGTAATAGTCGTCTGCATCCCGCCGGGCGCCGTCGCCGGTGAAGTACATTCCCGGGAAGGTGCTGAAGTAGGTATCGACAAAGCGCCGGTGATCCCCGAACACGGTGCGCATCTGCCCCGGCCAGCTGTCCAGCATCACCAGGTTGCCCTCGGCAGCCCCTTCCAGGATGTTGCCATCGTTGTCCACCAGCGCTGGGCGGATGCCAAAGAAGGGGCGGGTGGCGGAGCCGGGCTTCAATGCCGTGGCACCGGGCAGGGGCGTCAGCAGGGCGGCGCCGGTTTCCGTCTGCCACCAGGTATCCACAATCGGGCATTTGCCGCAGCCGAAGCTGCGGTGGTACCAGCGCCAGGCCTCGGGGTTGATAGGTTCGCCCACGGTCCCCAGGAGTCGCAGGGAGGAGAGGTCGGCGCCCTCCGTGGGCCTGTCACCCTCGGCCATCAGGGCGCGGATGGCAGTGGGGGCAATGTACAGGATATTGATCCGGTGCTCGTCGATTACCTGTGCCACGCGGCGTACATCCGGGTAATTGGGGACTCCCTCGTACATCACCGTGGTGGCGCCGTTGGCCAGCGGCCCGTAGATAATGTAGGTGTGGCCGGTGACCCAGCCGATATCCGCGGCGCACCAGTAGCGCTCGCCGGGACGGTAGTCGAATACATATTCGTGGGTCAGGGACGCATAGGTGAGGTATCCGCCGCTGGTGTGCAGGACCCCCTTGGGCTTGCCGGTGGAACCGGAGGTATAGAGGATAAACAGCGGGTCCTCAGCGCCCATTTCCTCGGCCGGGCATTCGTCGTTCTGTGCCGTCAGCAGCTCTCCATAGTCCACGTCCCGGCCGGGCACCATGTCCACCGGGTCGTCGGTGTAGTTCACCACCACCGCTGTTTCCACAGTGGTTTCCCGGCACAGGTCGATGGCCCGATCCACGTTCTCCTTCAGCACCACTGAGCGGCCACCGCGCCGGCCGGCATTGGCCGTGACAATCACCCGCGACTGGCCGTCGTCCATACGCCCTGCCAGCGCTTCAGGGGAGAAGCCGGCGAAGACCACCGAGTGGACCGCGCCGATCCGGGCACAGGCGAGCATGGCCACCGCCGCCTGCGGGATCATCGGCATGTAGATGGTGACCACATCCCCGCGCCTTACCCCCAGGGACTTCAGGCCGTTGGCGAAGCGGCATACCTCATTGTGCAGTTCCCGGTAGCTGATCTCACGGCTGTTGCCGGGCTCATCGCCAACCCACAGGATGGCGGTATCGTCGCCGCGCGTGGCCAGGTGGCGGTCCAGGCAGTTTGCGGCCACGTTCAAGGTGCCGTCGGCGAACCAGCGGATGTGCAGGTCATCGCGGGCAAAGGAGACATCCTTTACCTGTGTGAACGGCTTCATCCAGTCGAGCCGCCGGGCCTGTTCGCGCCAGAAGCCCTCGCTGTCCTCGATCGAGCGCCGGTACATTTCGAAGTAGCCCTGTTCATCCAGCAGGGTCCTGCCGGCATAGGAATCGGGTACGGGGTAGAGCGTTGGTTCTGTCATCTTGCGCTGCCTCGCTGGGTTCAATGATGGGAATATTCTGGATTGCATCGAATTCTGTCACCGGGGCGCACATCGGCGTATTAGACAAACGTCGAAACCCGGGGAAAATATAAAGGAAGGGCCTGATCCCAACTTAGACATTGGTCTAATTCGGTGGGTGACTTAGACCAATGGTTAATACCCTCTGTCGCCAGGACAGGGTTTGATTGCGAACGGTAGCCGTCCATTCAAACAGCGATGAGGGAGAGGTTATGACCATAACAACACGGAAAATCATGGCTCGCCTCTCGGCGGGCATTCTTGTCTCCTCTGCCGGTGGCCTTGCCAGTGCCGCAGCGGAACCCCTGACCAACGAGGAACTGCAGCTGCGCATCCAGGAGCTGCAGGCGCAGGTGCAGAACCTGGCAGAAGAGGCGCAAGCGGCCCGGCAGCGCCAGGCTGTGGATATAGCGGAAGATCCCGAACCCACGCGTCCTGCGGACGGCGAAACCGAGCTGCAGTTCGGCGGATTCGTCAAGCTCGACAGCGCCGTCAGCGACTACTCCGACGGCGACTCGGCCACGGCGGGTATCGGTGAGGACTTCCTGGTGCCATCCACCATTCCGATCGGGGGAGAGGGCGGGGAGGCCAAGTACCATGCCCATGCCAAGTCGACCCGGCTGTTCGTGAAGACCCGCACCAGGTTCGGTACGGGCCAGGTAAACACCCACCTGGAAATCGACGCCATGGGCAGTGCCCAGGGCGACGAGCGTATCAGTAACTCCTATTCCCAGCGCCTGCGCCACGCCTATGTGGACTGGGATATCGACGGCAGGCGCTCACTGCTGGCGGGGCAGACCTGGTCCACCTTCTTCAATGTGGGGGCCCTGCCGGAGGGCATGGACTTTGTCGGCCCGGTGGGCACCATCTTCGAGCGCCAGCCGCAGCTGCGCTACACCCACAGTATCGGAGACGGCAGCCTGCAGCTGGCGGCAGAGAACCCGGCCACCACACTCTACAACGGCACCGAGAACCCCTACGACGACAACAGTACGCCGGATGTGGTGTTGCGTTATAACAACAACGCCGGTGGATTGAATTACTCGATTGCCTCAATGAGCCGTGAACTGGCCTACGAAAATGCGGTGGGCCAGGAGTCGCGCCGGGGCTACGCCATCAGCCTGTCGGGCAAGTATCCGCTCGGGGCCGACGACATCCGCTTTATGTACAGCTACGGCAACGCCCTCGGGCGGTATATGGGCCTGAACGGCTACCGCGCGGGAATTATCGATGCGGATGGTGATATCGAGCTGATCGACCAGTCCGGCGGTTTTGTTGCGCTGCGGCATTTCTGGAGTGAGCGGTGGCGCTCCAACCTGGTGCTTTCCATGACCAGTGCTGACAATCCCGACTTTGTGGGGGACACCACTGCCTCGGAGTATCGCAGCGCCCACCTGAACCTGCTCTATTCACCGTTGCCCGGAATGACCCTTGGCGGTGAGTACATCTTTGCCAGCAAGCAGGTGGAAAACGCCAGCGGGACCCTGGTCGACGATGAGGGTGACTTGCAAAGGCTGCAATTTTCCGTCAAGTATGGGTTCTGAGGCATAAGCCCCATGTACCCGGAAAGCGATAACAATAAACCTGGAGATCAATCATGAGCTTTGAAAGCGAACAGCATGCAGAGGATTACTGGAAAGAAAACCTGCGCATGATGCTCACCCTGCTGAGTATCTGGTTTGCGGTGTCCTTCGGCTGTGGAATCCTGTTTGTCGATGAGTTGAATGCAATCCGCCTCGGCGGCTTCAAGCTCGGCTTCTGGTTCGCCCAGCAGGGTGCCATTTACGTATTCCTGGCGCTGATCGTTGTCTATGTGGTCAAGATGAACAAGCTCGACCGCAAGTACAACGTGCACGAGGATCACGAGGAACCGGAAGAATTCGAGGAAGCCCTCGAAGAAGAGTTCACACACTAGGAGCGGGTCATGGATATTCAAACTCTCACTTTCATTATCGTGGGGCTGACCTTTGCCGTGTATATCGGCATTGCCATCTGGTCCCGGGCCGGCTCCACCCACGATTTCTACGTCGCCAGCGGCGGTGTCAACCCGGTTGCCAATGGCATGGCCACGGCGGCCGACTGGATGTCAGCGGCTTCGTTTATTTCCATGGCTGGGCTGATCAGCTTTATGGGCTACGACGGTGCCGTCTACCTGATGGGCTGGACCGGTGGCTACGTATTGCTGGCACTGTGTCTGGCTCCGTACCTGCGTAAGTTCGGCAAGTTTACCGTGCCGGCATTTATCGGCGACCGCTACTATTCCAATACCGCGCGAACCGTGGCGGTCATCTGTGCGGTGTTCGTCTGCTTTACCTACGTGGCGGGCCAGATGCGTGGTGTCGGGGTGGTGTTCTCCCGCTTTCTTGAGGTGGACATCACCGTCGGTGTGATCATCGGCATGGCGATCGTGTTCTTCTATGCCGTTCTCGGCGGCATGAAGGGCATCACCTACACCCAGGTGGCCCAGTACTGCGTACTGATCTGTGCCTACCTGGTGCCGGCGATCTTTATCTCCATCATGATGACCGGCCACGTTATTCCCCAGATCGGTTTTGGCGCCGAGCTGAATGACGGCTCGGGGACTTACCTGCTGGATAAGCTCGATGGCCTGTCGACGGAGCTGGGCTTTGCCGAGTACACCTCGGGGACCAAGAGCACCATCGATGTCTTCTTTATCACTGCGGCGCTGATGGTGGGTACTGCCGGGCTGCCGCATGTGATAGTGCGTTTCTTTACGGTTCCCAAGGTGCGCGATGCGCGCAAGTCCGCCGGCTGGGCACTGCTTTTTATCGCCCTGCTGTACACCACCGCGCCGGCCATCGCCACCTTTGCGCGGGTCAATATGATCGACACCATCAATGGTCCGGAAGCGCAGGGTACCGCCTACGAGGAGGCCCCGAGCTGGATCAGTAACTGGGAGAGTACCGGCCTGATCAGCTGGGAGGACAAGAATGGCGATGGCAAGATGTTCTACTCCGGCGATGAGCGCAACGAGATGAACATCGATCGCGACATCATGGTCCTGGCCAACCCGGAAATTGCGGACCTGCCCGCCTGGGTAATTGCGCTGGTGGCCGCCGGTGGTATCGCCGCCGCGCTGTCCACTTCTGCGGGCCTGTTGCTGGTGATCTCCACGTCGATCTCCCACGACCTGCTCAAGCGCAACCTGATGCCCAATATCTCGGACAAACAGGAATTGATGTACGCGCGGATTGCCTCGGGGGTGGCCGTCTGTATTGCCGGCTACCTGGGTATCAATCCACCGGGCTTCGTGGCGCAGGTGGTGGCCTTTGCCTTCGGGCTTGCGGCATCGTCGTTCTTCCCGGCGATTATCCTGGGCATCTTCAGCAAGCGGATGAACAAGGAAGGGGCGATTGCCGGCATGGTTTCCGGTATTAGCTTTACCGCGGCCTATATCATCTACTTCAAGTTCATTAACCCGGCGGGCAATATCCCGGAGAACTGGTGGTTTGGTATCTCACCGGAGGGCATTGGTACCCTGGGTATGCTGTTGAATTTCGCAGTGGCTATCACAGTTGCCCGCTTTACCGCCGATGCACCCAGGGATGTGCAGGCCATGGTTGCGGATATTCGCTTCCCGAAAGGAGCTGGTGCCGCAAGCGCTCATTGATAACGCGCCCGGGTGAGTGGGCCGGTAACCGGCCCACTCAATCCAATCCCACTTCTCTTCACCATCCATGGCGGGCCCGGGATACTTCCGATAAAGGCCCGCTTTTTTGTGTGCCTGCAATACCCGCTGGCCTAGGTGCCGGGTTTCCGCCACTCCATGACCAGCACTTCCTGGTCCTCCCCGGGATAGAGTGTCTTCCCGAGCGGTTGCAGGCCGAGTCTTTCCAGCAGGCGGATGGAAGGCCCGTTATCCGGGTTGACGATGCCTTTTATCACGGCTAGCCCGAGCTTGTTGCGGGCGAGTTCGATTACTGCCCCGGCCGCTTCCTGGGCATACCCCTGGCCACGATACGCTGGCAGGAAGGCGAAGCCGATATCCGGGTGATCGAGCCATTGCCGTTTTACCAGCCCGCACATGCCGATATCCGTGCCGTCGCGCAGCATGACCCGGTACATGCCAAAGCTGTTCTGGCAATAGGAGGGCAGCAGCGTCTCCCGCAGGTATCCGCGAGCCTGGTCGGCGGTACGGATCCCACGGTCGGCGACGTTGCGGATAAAGTCCGGGTCGTTGAGGACGGCGAGGACCGGGGCGGTGTCGTCTCCGGTAAACTCGCTGAGTAACAGCCTGTCAGTCTCGAGAATAACCATGTGGGGCTCCCTTGAAAGGAAGCCATTCTGCACGAGCAGGGGACGCCTGTCAGCGCAGGGTGTGCAGGAACTGCAGGTGGCGCTCGTACTGGGACAGCACATCGGTCAGCAGCTGGTCGCGGGTCCAGCCCATCACGTCGTAATCCTGGCCGCCCTCACGCAGGTGGACCTCGGCCCGGAAGTACTTGTCGGGGGAACCGTCGTCGTGACTGTCGTCTAGCTCCGCGTCCGGGTTGCCGGCATTGGGCTTCAGGTGCGCCTTGGGGTGGATACTATAGAGGAAGTCCAGCTCCTCCCCCTGCATCACCTCCAGCTGCACGACCGCGTTGTCGAGTTCCGAGACCTGCGCGGAGAAACCGTTTTTCTCCATCTGCGTGGCAAAGTCCTGCAGAGCCGGGCGGCCTACCTCGGCGATATATTCGTGCACCTCGCGCAGGGAGGGGAGCTGCACCAGGTTTTTCAGGCGACGCTCCCATGACACCGGGTTCCGGGCGCTGACCGGGGCAACCGGTGCGCTCTGGGCGTCGCGTTTGGCGGTATCGGTGCGCAGAGCCTTGATCAACCCATAAAGGGCCACCAGCAATATCAGCGAGAAGGGCAGGGCGCTGGTGATGGCCGCAGTCTGCAATGAGGCGAGGCCGCCTGCCAGCAGCAGGGCAATGGCGACCACACCGATAATGCCGGCCCAGAAGATCCGCTGCCATACCGGGGTGTCGTCGCGGCCGTGGGATGAGAGCATATTCATTACCAGGGCGCCGGAATCGGCCGAGGTGACGAAAAAGATCACCACCAGGATGATGGCCAGCATCGACAGGAAACCGGACATGGGGAACTGCTCGAGGAACTGGAACAGTGCCAGTGACTGGTCTTTCTGGATCGTGTCGGCCAGCGACTGCAGCCCTTCATCCCGGATCATGCGAATGGCTGAATTGCCGAATACCGTGAGCCAGATGATGGTAATCAGGGTGGGCATCAGCAGGGTGCCGATGGCGAACTCGCGAATGGTGCGCCCGCGCGATATACGGGCAATAAACAGCCCCACAAAGGGCGACCAGGACATACACCAGCCCCAGTAGAAGATGGTCCAGCCACCGATCCAGTCGGTGGGAGCATAGGCGTAGAGATTGAAGGTGCGGTTGACCAGCACTGATAGGTAGCTGCCGACATTCTGGACGAATGCCTGCAGCAGGTAGACGGTGCTGCCCAGGACCAGCACGGTGACCATCAGGATAGCGGCCAGGCCCATATTCAGCTGCGAGAGGCGCTTGATACCGGCATCCAGTCCCACCACCACGGAGATCGTCGCCAGCGCGGTGGTCACCACGATCAGGATGACCTGCACACCTTCCCCGACCGGCACACCGAACAGGTGGTTGAGGCCGGAGTTCATCTGCAGCACGCCGAAGCCCAGGGTAGTGGCCACACCGCAGACAGTACTGACAATCGCAAATATATCGACGGCGTGGCCAATGGGCCCGTGGATACGCTCGCCGATCATGGGGTAGAGGGCCGAGCGGAGTGTCAGGGGCAGGTTATGGCGATAGCTGAAGTAGCCAAGGATCAGTGCCACGCCGGCAAAAATTGCCCAGACGTGCAGGCCCCAGTGGAAAATACTGAGCACCAGTGCCTGCCGCGCCGCCTCGACAGTGCCGGTGTCGGCATCCGGTGGGTTTAGGTAGTGCATCACTGGTTCGGCCACCCCGAAGAACAGCAGGCCGATGCCGATACCGGCGGAAAAAAGCATTGCCAGCCAGGAGGTGAACCCGTATTCCGGCTTGGCGTGTTCGGGCCCCAGCTTGATATCCCCGAGGCGGGAGACGCCCAGTACTACCACGGTGATCAGCAGGATGGCGACAATCAGGACGTAGTACCAGCCCATGTAGTCGACAATGGCGACCTGCATGGCCTTGAAGCGTTCGGTTGCATCATCGGGGAAAAAGACCGCGTAGGCCACCAGCAACAGCAGTATGCCGGTAGAGGTATAGAACACCGGGGGATCGAAGCGGGCCTTGCCCTCATCGGTGGTGCGGAGCTTCATAAACGTCAACCGGATGTGAAACTGTCTGCCAGCCCCCGGGCCGGGGGCCGGACATCATCTTTCCAGCATAGTCCGGGGACGCTCCGTCACGCCCCGTGGCTCCCGCTAGCGCAGGGTATGCAGGAACTGCAGGTGGCGCTCGTATTGCGACACCATGTCAGTCAGCAGCTGATCCCTGGTCCAGCCCATGACATCGTAGTCCTGGCCGCCTTCGTAGAGGTGGACCTCGGCACGGAAATAGGTGTCCGGGGAGCCGTCATCCAGGGTATCGTCCAGCACCTTGTCCGCGTTGGTGGCATCGGGCTTGAGTGTGGCCTTGGGGTGCAGCCCGTAAACGAAGCTGGTTTCTTCACCCTGGTGAACCTCAATCTGCACCCACTCGTTCTCGCCCTCGGTAACCGTGGCCTCGTAACCATTTTTCTTCATCTCTTCCGCGAATTCGTGCAGGGCAGGCTTGCCGGTTTCCCGGATAAACTCGCGCACTTCCTCCAGCGATGGCAGCTGCAAGGCATTTTTCAGGCGACGCTGCCATACCACGGGGTTGCGTGCACTGATCGGGGAGACCGGTGCCGACTGGGTAATGCGCTTGACTGTATCGGTGCGCAGACCGGCAACGAGCCCGTAAATGGCCACCATCAGGATTACCGAGAACGGCAGTGCACTGGCGATTACTGCTGTCTGCAGTGAACCCAGGCCACCGGCGAGCAGCAAGGCGACCGCCACTGCGCCGATCAGGAAACACCAGAAAATCCGTTGCCATACCGGGGTATCGTCACGCCCATGGGAGGAGAGCATATTCACCACCAGCGCGCCGGAATCAGCGGATGTAACGAAAAACACCACGACCATGATCACGGCCACAAAGGAGAACACGCCGGAAAAAGGGAACTGCTCCAGGAACTGGAACAGTGCCACCGACTGGTCCTTTGCAACCACTTCGCCCAGCTGGGTAAGCCCCTCGTCCAGGATCATGTGGATCGCCGAGTTGCCGAAAAAAGTCATCCACAGGAGGGTTACCGCGGCGGGCACCAGCATCGCTCCCACGACAAACTCACGGATCGTGCGACCACGGGAAATCCGCGCAATAAACAGACCCACAAAGGGGGACCAGGACATCCACCAGCCCCAGTAGAGAATAGTCCAGCCGCCGAGCCAGTCGGTGGGGTTGTAGGCGTAGAGGTTGAAGGTCTTGCTCACGATCACCGACAGGTAGCTGCCGAAGTTCTGCACAAAGGCCTGGAGCAGGTAGACGGTGCTGCCCAGCAGCAGCACCATCACCAACAGGATGCCGGCCAGGGTCATGTTCAGCTGCGACAGGCGCTTGATGCCCGCATCCAGGCCCATTACCACCGATATGGTGGCCAGGATGGTGGTCACAATGATAAGAATGACCTGGACGCCGCTGCCCACCGGTATGCCGAAGAGGTGATTCAGGCCGGAATTGATCTGCAGGACGCCGTAGCCAAGTGTTGTGGCCACACCACAGACCGTGCCGACAATGGCAAAAACATCCACCGCGTGGCCGATCGGGCCATGGATGCGTTCACCGATCATCGGGTAGAGAGCGGAGCGCAGCGTGAGCGGCAGGTTATGGCGATAGCTGAAATACGCCAGGATCATGGCCACGATGGCGTAGATGGCCCAGGCGTGGAAACCCCAGTGGAAAAAGGTCAGCACCATGGCTTCGCGAGCTGCCTCAACCGTACCGGTGCCTCCCACCGGGGGGTTCAGGTAGTGCATGACCGGTTCGGCAACGCCGAAGAACAGGAGGCCGATACCCATACCGGCGGAGAAGAGCATCGCGAACCAGGAGCCAAACCCGTAATCGGGCTCGATATGTTCCGGTCCCAGCTTGATTTCCCCGAGCTTGGAGAGGCCGATTACGATCACACTGACCAGGATGATCGCTACCACCATGACGTAATACCAGCTCATGTTGGTGACGATCCATGCCTGGACATCCTTGAACAGGGAGGTCGCATTATCCGGGAAGAAAACCGCATAGGCGACAAGGAGCAGTAGCACGGCGGTGGCAGTGTAGAATACCGGCGGGTCATAATGCCCCTGGGTCCGGGGTTTGTTTTCGGTCATAGTGCGGATACCACCTTACGTTGCCGACACATTGAAAGGTTAAATTTTGCGCCCGCCGCTCTCAGCATAGACAATAAAACTATTTATTAAGGCGCCTTATAAGAAACAAGTCTGACATGTTAAAAGTTTCTAGCAAAATCGCGATTCCGCTCGAGGAAATTGACATGCACGCTGTGCGCTCGCAGGGCGCGGGTGGGCAGAATGTCAACAAGGTGGCCAGTGCCATTCACCTGCGCTTTGATATCCGTGCCTCCTCGCTGTCGGAAGAAGTCAAGGAGCGCCTGCTGAACCTGCAGGACCAGCGCATCACCGCTGATGGGGTCATCGTGATCAAGGCCCAGCGCTTCCGTACCCAGGAGAAAAACCGCGCGGATGCGCTGGAGAGACTGGCGGCGCTGGTCGGGAAAGCGACGCGACGGCGCAAGAAGCGCCTGGCGACCAGGCCGACCCGTGCGTCGAAAGAGCGCCGCCTGAAGCAGAAGACCCGTCGCGGGCAGGTGAAGTCACTGCGCGGGAAAGTAAGTGATCACTGACGGTCGGGGCGACTACATTGATTAACCCGTATAAATGAAACAGGAGCATTCCATGGACACCCGCTACTCCGCCGCCGAACTTCATGAATTCGCCACCCGGCTGTTCCAGGCAGCGGGACTGGCGCAGGAACGCGCCGCGGTAATGGCCAATATCTTCCTGCAGGCAGACCTGCTGGGATTCACTACCCACGGCCTCAACCGGGTGCCGCACAACCTGGATTGGCTGCAGAGCGGTGAATCCCGGGCGAAAGGGGAGCCGGTGGAGCTGTCTGATCGTGGCAACTGCTTCAACTGGGATGCGAATTTCCTGCCGGGTCCCTGGGTGCTCTCACAGGCCGTCGGCCTCGCACTGCAGCGGGTCGAGGAACACGGCGTGGTGACCGCGACCATTCGCCGCAGCCAGCATATTGCCTGCCTGGCAGCCTACCTGCCGCCGGTGATCGAGGCGGGTTGCGTGGCTATTCTCACCTGCTCCACCCCGGCGGAGAATACCGTCTCGCCCCAGGGAGGGCGCGCGCCCCTGTTTTCTGCCAACCCGCTGGCGTTTGCCGCACCTGCCGGGGAGTACCCGCTCCTGTTTGATATCAGTATGTCGGTGACGGCAGGCGGTTACGTGGCCCGCGCCGCGCGCGAGGGCAGGAAGATGCCCCAGGCCTGCCTGAAAGACAGTGAAGGCCGCTTGTCCGATGACCCGGCGGCATTCCAGGATGGTGGCAGCATCCTGCCGGTGGGCGGTGCCGACCACGGTTACAAAGGTGCTGCCCTTAGCGCAATGCTGGAAGTCCTGTCCATGGGGCTGGGTGGTTACGGCCGCGCCGACGAGACTGCCAGTGGTGACGATGAGGCCAACTCGGTGTTCCTGCAGATAATTGATCCGCGTGCCTTCGGGCCGCAGTCCGACTTCTTGCGCCAGACCCGAGCCCTGTGTCACTTGTGGGAAAACAATCCCAGTGACGGGGGCGGGGAGGTTCGGGTGCCGGGCCAGCGTGCCTGGCACGCGCGGACTGAGCAGCTGCGCGATGGGGTATCACTTTACCCGTCGATCATGGAGGATATCCGGCCCTGGGCGGAAAAACTCGGTGTCGCCATACCGGAGCCCATTGCCTGAGGAGCAGGCATGAAAATGATCAGGTCTATTGGTGGAACAGCAATCAACCCTGTCCATCTTGCCCGCTGCCATTGCGGCGCGGTTGAACTGGAATTGCAGTTACCGGATGGGGTCGTGGACCCGCGGCGTTGCGACTGCTCCCTGTGCCGCCGCCGCGGGGCCATCATGGCTTCGGTACCCCTGGCCGCAATCCGCATCCGCAAGGGTGAGGCGGACCTGCGCCTCTACCAGTTCAACACCCACACGGCGAGGCATTATTTCTGTGGCCGTTGTGGCATTTACACCCATCACCAGCGGCGTTCCAGCCCGGGAGAGTATGGTTTTAATGTCGGTTGCCTCGACGGGGTAAACCCGGCGGACCTGGAGGAAGTACCCACCAATGACGGTGTCAACCACCCCGCAGACAGGTAAAGGCTGACTGGATGCATGCGATAGAACGTGTCCTCGACTTTATTGTTGAGATCGAAAAACTGAAAAGCGTTACGCGCAAGACTCGCCCGGTGGGCCTGGAGCGCTACGAGAATTCTGCCGAGCACAGCTGGCACGTCTGCCTGTCTGCACTGATGCTGAAGGATTATGCCGACGATCCGATCGATATCGACCGGGTGATCCGCATGCTGCTGATTCATGACCTGGGTGAGATCGATGCCGGTGACAAGATCATTTATGCCAGTGAAACTGCCGAGCAGAAAAGCCGTGAGGCAGCCGGTGTCCGCCGGCTGCTGGACCTGTTGCCGGAGGGGCGCGGGGACGAATACTTTCGCCTGTGGGAGGAGTTTGAGGAGGGCGCCACCGCCGATGCCCGCTTTGCCCGCGCCGTGGACCGGGTGCCGCCGCTGCTCCACAACCTGCATGGCGGCGGCCACTCCTGGCGCAAGCACCAGGTATCGAAAGAGCGCGTGATGGATTTGAACAGCCGCATCGCCCTGGGCAGCAGGGCGCTCTGGGAGGAGATGGAAAAGCGCCTGCGGGGAGCGGCCGAGGATGGCCTGCTGAAGTAACGGGTTACTGCGGCAGGCTTCCCCGGCAGTTGGGCGTTTACCGGTAGGGCGAGCGGCGCTGGACCTCCTGGTACTCCGCCTCGCGCAATGCCAGTTCGTGTTCCAGGTCCTCGATCTCTATACCCAGTTCGGTATGGCGTTCCTTCAGCCGGGCGATGTCCGCCAGCAGGGTGATGCGCTCCTCGCGGGTAGCCTCGTCACTGATCAGGCGGGCGCTCATGCCGGTGATATCGTCGAGGATATGCTCGCGCTCCTCGGCGCGATCACCGATGGCACCGGCGACGCTGTTGACCGCACTGCGGGCCACATAAATTTCCCTGCCGGCTTCATAGGCGTGCAGGAACAGCCCTTCCAGGTCCGCGGGGCACACACCGTTGTAGTTGCCCCCGGCGCGGCCCAGGCGAAACCCGCGCATTTCTGTACAGTAATGCTCCAGGCCCTCGTTGCGGCCGGCGCGATAGGCACTGGTATCCGGCTGCACCCCGTGTTCCGCACAGGCCTCGCGGCGCCGGCCCAGCTGGGCGACAGGCTGGCCGGCGGCGCCGTCCTCGAACCCGATGCCGTGCCAGTCGGCTACCAGGCATTCCTCTTCACTCATAGTGGCGCAGCCACCGAGCCACAGCGCCAGCAGGCTGGCGAAGGTTATCCGTATCAGTTTGTTCACGATTGCTTCCCGTTCGCGATGATTACTGCGCCTAAGGTACCGCATTCATCCTGTCTGTAGCCTGAAGCCGACACGGAAATCGTGAGACGCATCACAAATTCGGCGAGAAGCAAGAGAGGGCATGCCGCATCCGGCAGTCGATGCATGAGGATTTCCCCGCCCCGGAAGGGATCTTGTTTGAGTACCTCTGTCCCAGTTGATGCCAGTGAGAAAATCGGGGCGCCATAGTCCACGAGAAGACGCCCGAATTGGCGCCAACTGGTACTAGGATTGGATGGCAATACAGAAGAAGCACAAGCGAGAGGATCCGCGGATGAACGAATTCGTCGGTATGACCGCCCTGCAACTACTGGAAGGGTATCGGAACAAGTCATTTTCCCCCGTGGAAGTTACCGGTGCACTGCTGGAGCAGATTGAGCGCTGCAACAGCGCAGTGAACGCCTATAACCTGGTGGACCCGGAGACCACGCTGGAATACGCACGTGCCTCGGAGCAGCGATACCAATCCGGGGCGACCCGGGGGGTGCTCGACGGTGTACCGGTGGCAATCAAGGACGTATTCCTCACACCCATGTGGCCCACCCTGAAGGGCTCGAAAACGGTCAACCCGGAATCCACGCTCAACAAGCAGGCCCCCTGTGTGGCCGCGCTGGACCGCAACGGTTACGTGCCCCTGGGCAAGACCACTACACCGGAATTCGGCTGGAAAGGTGTAACCGATAACCCAATCGACGGCGTTACCCGCAACCCATGGCATACCGACAGGACCGCCGGAGGCTCCAGTGGTGGCAGCTCGGCGGCGGTGGTACTGGGTATGGGGCCGCTGGCACTGGGAACCGATGCTGGCGGCTCGATTCGCATTCCCGCGGGTTTCTGTGGCCATGTGGGCCTGAAACCCAGCTTCGGTGAGGTGCCGCACTGGCCCGCCAGCCCGTTCGGGACCCTCGCCCACGCGGGTCCCATGACCTGGACCGTGGCCGACTGCGCGCTGATGATGAACGTGCTGAGCGAGGCCGATGACCGCGATACCAACGCCATCCCGCGCCGCAATATCGATTACCTGGCGTCGATACAGGGCGAGCCGGAAGAATTGCTCAAGGGCCTCAAGATCGCCTTCAGTGCCACCCTGGGTTATGTGAGCGTGGACCAGGAAGTGGAAGAAAGCGTGCGTGAGGCCGCCCATGTACTGCAGTCACTGGGCGCGCAGGTGGTGGAGGTGGCCCCGGGTTTTGACGATCCCCTGGCCTCGTTCGGTCACCTGTTTTACGGTGGCGCCGCCAATGCCCTGCGCGACCTGGGCAAGCGCCAGCGCGCGCAGATGGATCCGCAGCTGGTGGCGGTATCGGAAAAAGCGGCGCAGCTTTCAATGCTGGATTACCTGGGGGCGGTGAATGAGCGCATGGCATTGTGCGAGCGCATGGTGGCCTTCCACCGCAAGTACGACCTGCTGCTCACCCCGACCCTCCCGATCACCGCCTTCAAGGCCGGGCGCGAGGTGCCAGAGGACTGGCCCAGCACCCGCTGGCCTTCGTGGACGCCCTATACCTATCCCTTCAATATGACGGGCCAGCCGGCGATCTCGGTACCCTGTGGTTTTGCCGGCGACGGCCTGCCGATTGGCTTGCAGCTGGTGGGGCGGCGATTCGAAGACGCCGCGGTGCTGCGCGCCGCGCAGGCCTACCAGCTGGCGCGGCCGCTGACCGACCGCCGCCCGGCATTGTTCCACGAAGGTGCTGAAGCTGGAGTGCAGGTATGAGCCGGCTGGATTTCGATTTCTATGAATCCGAGGATCCGGTCTGGAACCCGGCACTGCTGACCATCCCGGTGCCGGGAATCCGCAAGATGGTGAACCTGGCGTCCACCATGGACGACGTAATCCACCTGTCCATTGGCCAGCCCGATGCGCCGGCGCCGCCCCATGTGATCCAGGCCACGGTGGATGCGCTGGAGGCGGGGCAGACCGGTTACACCATGGATGCGGGCCTGCCGGAACTGCTGGAGGCCCTGGCCGAGTACAATGGCGAGCGCTACGGCAGGGCCATCACGCCGGAGAATATCCTCGTAACCACCGGCGCCACCGAGGCCATCTACCTGGCGCTGACTGCAGTTTCCGCGCCGGGGCGGGAATTTATCGTGCCGGACCCCGCGTTTATGCTGTATGCACCGCTGATCCGCATGAACGGCGGCGAAGTCCGGCATATTCCCACCCGCGCCGAGAACAATCACCAGCTGGACCCGCAGGAGGTGATTGACGCGATCGACACCAACACCCACGCGATTGTGCTCAACTCCCCCAGCAATCCCACTGGCACGGTTTACCCGCGGGAGACGGTGGAGACCATCGTGCAGGAAGCGGCCTACCGGGGCATCTACGTGATCAGTGACGAGGTTTACGATCACCTGGTTTACGACCGCGACTATGCCGGGGTGCTGTCCTGCTGTTCCGACCTCGACCACGTGATGATCATCAGCAGTTTCTCCAAGACATTCAGTATGGCGGGTATGCGTATCGGCTGGTTGATTGCCAGCCAGGGCGCGATCCGCAAATTGCGCCGTTACCATATGTTCACCACCACGGTGGCCAACACCCCGTGCCAGTGGGCCGGGGTGGCCGCATTACGCGGCGACCGCGGTTTTATCAAGGATATAATCAGTACCTACAAGGCGCGCCGGGATCGGCTGGTACAGCTGGTGGAGGAAACCCCGTTCCTGGAGGGGTATGTACCGGACGGGGCCTTCTACCTGTTCCCGGCGCTGCCGGAAGGGGTTAACGGCAATAACGTGGCCCTGCGGCTGTTGCGGGAAACCGGTGTCTGTACCATTGCCGGTGACACTTTTGGCGAGTCCTGTCGCAACGCCCTGCGCATCAGCTATGCCACCTCCATCGACCAGATAGAGCGGGCGTTCGAGCGGATCATTCCGTGGATGGAGAAGCAGGATTTTGGTTGAACCCAGGCTGTAAATTCGCTTTTTTCGATATTCTACCCGGCCGGTTTGGTTGTTCATGCCGGCTGCATGACCCGCCGGCCAACCAGGCCTCCGCTTCGTCTTCCTCATCCAGGTCAAACCCCTTGATATCCAGGCCCGGGAATAGCTTCCCCTCCAGCTCACTGGCAGTCTGTATCCAGTCGGCATCGGTGATTACTGCCGCACGCTCAAAATGTGTCATTGCGCGGAGTAACTCCGGCAGGCGTGAGAACTTGATGACCATGGCCCCGAAGCTTGGCAAATGAAAGTCCCGGATCCGGTACAGCATCCTTCCGTTTTCAAGCTCCCTGGACAGCGCGACGAATTCATCGAGTGCTTTCTCCATTCCTGCGCCGTTCAGGTCGCCCGAGAACTCGATATCGATCCGGTTTGGCCCGGTGCGTTTGATGCTGAGCATTTTTCTCTCCCTTTGTTGGCGGCCGGTCCTGGGTTTCGCAGGCCACACTCGACAATCTGGTACCAATATATTGCCGATGCAGGATCCCTCGATATTGACCTGGATCAACCTGGTTGATGGTTTGCAAACGCCGGTTGGAAACCTGGCAGTACTGCCTTGCAGTGACTTGTTACAGTGCTCCCGTTTTCCCGGACAGCGGCAGGCAGCCATAAAAAAGGGGCGCCCTGCGCCCCTTGTTGTCTCATGTACTACCAGTCTGGCCTGTCAGTTGCTGAACCAGTAGGCATCCAGTTGCATACCACTGGCACCGCGGCGGGAATTCAGGCCGATATGCCAGGTGCCCGCGGCCGGGTTGCTGATGGTGCAGGTCTCGTCGTTGCCACCACCTGCGTCACGGCAGTCGTAGTTCCTGCGGGTCGGCTCGGCCCCGAAGCGCAGGTACAGGTCGGCATTGCCGCTGCCACCGGTTGTTGATACATCCAGGCTGGTGGCGCCGGCCGGCACGTCGATGGTGTAGTACTGCCATCCGTCCGCGGCGACGCTGACGCCAGTGGCGGTGAAGCCGTCGCTGGTGGGCTCTGTGCCGCCGTCGCTGACAGTCACAGCCTGGGTGCTGTTGCCGGTGGCGCCATCATCGTCGGTGACGGTCAGGGTGACCGAGTAGGTACCCGCAGCACTGTAGGTGTAGGTGGGGTTCTGGTCTGAGGACGAGCCTCCGTCACCAAAGTCCCAGCTGTAGCTGACAATGGTGCCGTCGCTGTCAGAGCTGGAATCGGTAAAGGTCACGAACAGGTCGCTGGCACTGAAGCTGAATCCGGCCACCGGCGCCTGGTTGGTGGGGGTGCCACCGCCGCCGACCGCGTCGATCGCCGCGCTCGCATCAATAATCCCCGCACCACAGCCGCCGCTACAGGCCCCGGGCAGGGGACGCGCGGTAGACTTGAGGATGCTCTCCACTTCGGAAGGGGTGAGGCCGCTATCGGTGGCATACATCAGGGCCGCAGCACCGGAAACATGCGGTGCTGCCATCGAGGTGCCCTGGTAATAAACATAGGTCTCGTTACCGGGGCTGGTCTGGCCGTCGTTGAGGGTGGAAGCCACCCCGTGGGTGGAATCGTACTGCAGGTCGCCTCCGGGGGCACTTACATCCACAGTGGAGCCGTAGTTGGAATAGTAAGACCGGGCACCAAAGCGCTCGGTAGCTGCTACGGAAATGACGTTGTCGCAGCTGGCCGGGCGATAACCTGAGGCATCCGCATCGCTGTTGCCGGCACTCACGACAACGGTTGTGCCATTGGCTACCGCGACATCGATAGCCGCCTGGTAGGTGGAGTCACAGGAGCCACTGCCGCCCAGGCTCATATTGATTACCTGCGCCGGGTTGCTGTTCACCGGTACGCCGGACACACTGCCGCCGGAAGCCCAGACAATACCGTCGGCGATATCGGACAGGTAGCCGCCGCATTTGCCCAGTACCCGCACCGGCACTACCTTCGAATCGAAGGCTACACCAGCAACGCCCTTGCCATTGTCTGTAACCGCGGCAACGGTTCCGGCCACGTGGGTCCCGTGCCAGCTGCTGGGCTGGTCCTGCGGCGGGCTCAGGAAACCGCACTCGCTGAAGCTAACCGCATCGCCGGGATCACTGGGATCGGCGTCGCGACCGTCGCCATCGTTGGAGACGAAGGTATCGTCGATAAAGTCGTAGCCCGGCAGGATATTGGCGTCCAGGTCCGAGTGGTAGACATAGCCGGTATCCAGCACCGCGACAGTGGCACCGGTGCCGGTCTGCTTGTCCCAGGCGGCGGGCAGGTTGATGCCGCCGGTGGCCTCATAGTAATGCCATTGAAGATCGTAGTAAGTGTCATTGGGCACGAACTGTGGCTGCATCAGCGCATCTTCCTCAACCGACACCACGTTGGGATCGGCTTCCAGTTTTGCCATCAACTTCTGCAGCTGCCCCGGTGCCATACGCTGGCCGAGTTGGTAAACCTGCCGGTCGCGCAGGGCAAGCCCGCGCACATGGGCCAGGCTGGTATTGGCCCGTGCACCATAGGCTTTGGCCCGGGCGGGCCAGTCACGCTGCGCTGTGTCCTTGTACTGAACGATGATGCGCTGGGGCATATTGGAAAAATCTGTGACGTTACTGCCGGTTACCGCAAGAGTGCCGCTTGAGGCTGCGCCCAGGGTGAGGGCGGCAGTGAGCGCGGCGAGACGAGACCCCTTCAGAATGGATTGCATTCTTATTCTTCTCCCGAATTGGTAAATGGAGTGATTGAAAAGCGCGTGGTGCGGGGTCGCCGCTGGCGATCGCGCCCCCGCGCCCCCAAAACCGGGGTGGTATATGCTCCTGGATACCTCACTTCAGGACACAGTAAATTCGGTTCCGGAAGTTAAAACATTTTCCAATACTGGTGGGTATGCAAGGGAGCTGTCCCGGAAACGAGACCCCGCTCACGGGAGTGTGTCGAAGGAGCTGACAGCTCCCCTGGAGGAATGATGATAGAGCCGGCAGCTGCGGTAGAAGTTGCCCGAAGAGAGATACTGCGTCCGGGAGTATGTGACTGCCGTTTCTCAAGTCCTTTGAGAAACCCCATTCATCAATAGTGAGCCATTGCCGGGCTCGGTGTGAGACTGGCCGAAACTGGTAAGTGCCAGGAGTTCACAATATTGTGTCTTTGCTGACAATTGGTGAACTCTGTTTGTGTTTGTGAAAGCTACCTGTACCAGTCGGTCCGACAACTGGGCGGACGCCATTGCGAGGTCGGATTTGCTGGGAGGAGGCATCTCTTCAAAAACCGCTAAAAACGATAATAAAACATACGCTTGGCGCGAAATTCAGTCTCACCTGTAACAAATTATCCGGTGAAGCGGCCGGTGTTTTGTCAATTGTCCTGAAGCATTGCCCGTACTGCCACGTTTGCATACTCTGGCTGCACATAAAAAGTGCGTCTACCGTACGTAGTTGCACAAAAAATAAGCATCGCGCGCCTTCCTGGGGTATCAGATGGCGGGAAGCTCGATGGAATAACCATAAGAGAGAGGACGGGCCCATCATGAGTAGATATTCATTCAAGCCGTTGTCACTGGCGATTGCCGCCGCCCTGGCGGTGCCGGTTTCCGGGGCTTTCGCCCAGGAGCAGGAAGAGTCCACGCCCGGTGCCGACAACCGGGTTATGGAAGAAGTGATTGCCACCGGTACGCGGCGGGAGGGCACATTGCCCACCGAGACCCTGTCTCCGGTGGATGTGGTTGGTGGGGGCGACCTGGCCGACCAGGCGAGCTTTGACCTGACCGAGTCGCTGTCCAAGATTGCGCCTTCATTCAATACCCAGCGCTTCCCGATTGCCGACGGTACCGCATTTATCCGCCCGGTGACCTTACGTAACCTGTCCCCGGACCAGACCCTGGTGCTGGTGAACGGTACCCGCCGGCACCGCTCGGCGCTGGTAAACCTGCAGGTGGCCCCACTGGGTACTGTTAACCAGGGTGCCCAGGCGGTGGACTTCTCTGCCCTGCCGTCTGCCGCAATTGAGCGTGTGGAAGTACTTCGGGATGGCGCCTCGGCCCAGTATGGCTCCGATGCCATCGCGGGCGTGGTTAACGTGATCCTGAAAGACGATGCCGAGGGCATTAATGTAGCGGCGCAGACCGGTGAGTATTTTGAGGGCGATGGCACCCGCAACAGTGTTTCCGTAAACGCCGGTTTCGGTCTGGGCGATCGTGGTTTTGTGAACACGACCATCGAGCGCTCTACGGCTGACAAGACATGGCGCGGTGCGGCCCGCCCGGATGCGGAATTTGTCGGCAGTGTTGTCGGTGAGGACCTGGTGCCGCTGGAAGGCCTCGGCCAGCGCTGGGGCGACCCGGAAGTGGAAACCACGAAGCTATTCGTGAACGCCGGCTACGATCTCAGCGAGAGCGTCGAGCTGTACGGCAACCTCGGGTACTCTGACAACGAGACCATTTCGGATTTCTTCTACCGCGGACCGGTGCTGGAGCCGCAGTATGAATTCGCTGCCCGCGGCACACTGCAGGTAGACGGGGATGGCGACTTTATGCCGGATCCCGCACCGCAGTCGCTCATCGACAGCATTGTCGGCCAGGGGCTGACCCCATCCGACTACCTGGTGGCCGATGCCTCGAGCCCCAGTGGCTACGTGCTGCGCAACCCGATTTACTCCATGTTTCCCGGCGGCTACAACCCACAGTTCGGCGCCAATATTACCGACCTGTCAGCGGTATTCGGTGCACGTGGCGAGCTGGCTTCCGGCCTGAGCTGGGATGTGCGGGCTCGCACGGCGGAAAACGAGGTTTCCTACGTACTGAAGGACTCCATCAACCCGAGCCTTGGTGCACTGTCGCCGACGTCTTTCAATCCGGGCACACTGACCCAGGAAGAGACCAGTGTGAATGCCGACTTTGTGCAACCGGTTGATATAGCGGCCTTTGCGTCGCCCCTGAACGTGGCTTTCGGTATGGAGTGGCGTCGCGAGACCTACAAGATAGGTGCCGGTGACGAGGCATCGATTGTATCCGGTCCGACCGCCGCACAATTTGGCGTGGGCTCCGACGGGTTCCAGGGCTTCCCGGAAGAGGCTGCCGGAAGTTACGACAGCGACAGCGTCGCAACTTATGTGGACCTGGAAACGGATATCACTGACCAGCTGACAGTGGGTGCGGCGCTGCGCTACGAGGATTTTGACCAGTTTGGTTCTACCTCGGACTGGAAACTCTCCGGCCGTTACGACTTCAGTGAGGCTTTCGCGCTGCGGGCTACCATGAATACCGGTTTCCGTGCGCCGACCCCGGGCCAGGTGAATACGCTCAATGTCACCACCACTGCAGATGCCAGCGGTAACCTGATTCCGAACGGTACCTACCCGGTCAATCACCCGGTCGCTGAAGCTCTCGGCGCGGTGGCACTGAACCCGGAAGAGTCCACCAGCTTTACCATCGGTGCCGTGATCAACCCGCTGGACAACACCAGTATCACTATCGATTACTACAACATCGACATCCAGGACCGACTGGCACTGCGCAATAACACCATTGGCGCAGACGAGGTAGCCCTGCTGTCGAACGCCGGAATCGAGGATGCCGCACTGCTGCAGGGAAGTAATGCCAACTTCTTCGTAAACGCCTATGATTCCGAGGTCAGTGGCATCGACCTGGCGATCACCAGCGACTTCGAAGTTGCCGGCAACCTGCTGGTGGTGGACCTGCGCCACAATCACAACCAGCAGGAAGTGACCGATGTTGCTGCCAACACGATCAATGACCTGCGCGTTTACGACCTGGAAAACCAGGTGCCCAGCGACCGCACCACGCTGACCTTCGACTACGACACCGGCGGCCTGGTGAATGGTTACCTGCGTTTCAATCGCTACAGCGACTGGGAATCCACCGGCGGCCTGTTTGAGTCTGGCCCGGCTACGTATAGCGGCGAGCTGCTGACTGACCTCGAGGTGACCTTCAACCTGGCAGACAACTACAAGGTGGCTGTCGGCGGTGAGAATATCTTTGATGTCGAGGCTGATGAGGAAGCGGACCCGACGCTGCAGTTCCTGGGAGTGCAGCAGTCCCTGACCTCGCCGTTTGGCTTTAACGGAGGCTTCTGGTACCTGCGGGCCAGCGCGCAGTTCTGACCCGTTCCCGGGCAACCAACAAAAAAGCCGGCGCTTGCGCCGGCTTTTTTTGTTTCTGTCCAGCTGCTTTTGCTTCAAAGCAGCTGTCGGTGCATATGCTTGTCAGAGTGGTCCGGCGGGGCGGGAATCCTGTTCTTCCTCATTGAGGAACAGGACTTCTGCAGTGCGGGCAGCATTGTAGTTCATCACCAGCTGCGGTTCGTCGGTGAAAACGCCATCGGCGCCCATGGCGGCGACCAGGTGCAGGTCGTCGAGGTTGTTGACCGTGAACACATAATTGCGCAGCCCGCGACGCTTGCCGTCGGCAATCAGCTCGGCATCGACGAAATCCAGGCTCAGGTGCATGGAGTAGGCCTTGAGCGGCTCGGCACAGGCGGCCAGGTCCAGGGGGATACTGCCCAATAACACGCCGCGGCGGACTTCCGGGATCATCTGCAGGCTCTCATAGAGCTGGCGGTGATCGAAGGAAGATACCAGGTACTGCTCGAAGCTGGCACCGGTGTCGCGGACAAAGGATTCCAGTTCCTCTGCCACCAGCGCGGCGCAGCTAGGGCCCTTGATTTCAATATTGAGCTGGCAGTGGTTGCCCACGGTTTCCAGCACCTCGCGCAGGGTGGGTACGCGCCCCCCACAGGGCAGCAGTTTTTCGCGCAGGGCATTGGGGCAAAGGTCGGTGAGCAGTTCGCTGCCGGCAATCAACCGGCCCAGGCGCCGGTCGTGCTTGACGAGCAGCTGGCCACCGATATTCCAGATATCGATCTCGATACCGTCCACGTCGAACTCCAGTGCGTGCTCGATGGCCTGCAGGGTGTTCTCAGTGGCTTTCTGCCGGTAGCCGCGGTGGGCGAAGCAGAAGAGAGAGCCGGGTGTCTGCATAGGTCGCTGCTCAAAAAGTGCTCACTTTACAGTTTGCCCCTGAATTATGACGTCAAAATGACAGGGCAACCAAGCGCGGGAAGGGTCTTAAATGCAGTTTTGGCGGGTGGTACGCCCCCGGCGGAGCCGGGGGCGCCAGTGGCCTGTCAGTCTCCGGCCAGGGCGCGGTAGCGGCCGCGGTGGAAAACCAGGGGCTCGCCGCCCGAGGCGGTGAAATCGGTCACTTCGCCCAGCAGGATGGTGTGATCACCGCCCTCGATACACTGGGCCAGGCGGCACTGGAACAGGGCCGCACAGTCGTCCAGCAGGGGAACCTGGTGCGGGCCCGGCCGCCACTGCACGTGGCCAAACTTGTCGGCACCACGGCCGGCGAAAAGGTTGGAGATATGCTGCTGGTCGGACTTGAGCACATGCACCGCAAAGTGCCCCTCGGCGGTAAAGGCATCGTAACCCAGGGACTGCTTGTCGATGCTCCACAGCACCAGGGGCGGGTCCAGCGATACGGAATTGAAGCTGTTCACGGTCATGCCCACAGGTTGCCCGGCCGCGTCGGTGGTGGTGACCACGGTCACGCCAGTGGCGAACAGCCCCAGGGTGTCGCGCAGGGCGCGGTCCGGCTGGGTGGCGGGAGAGGACGCTGTGGTGCTGTCTGTGGTCATACCGTCGTTTAAAAATTGAGCAAATTTAAGGTTGGCGGCCATTCTACGCGAAAATCTGGCTTATTGCGCGTTTTGCATCCTGCGGAAAAACGTTGCCCCCCGGATAGCCCCCCGCGGGCGGCTATCCGGGGTGTGACTTACTGGTCAGCCTGCATCAGCGGTGCACACCGGGATACCAGTTCATCCCGCGCAGCGATGCGTGATCCCGTCAGTGCAAAGCCCAGTAGCTGGCCGCTGTTGTCGCGGAATTCCGCCTGCACACCATCACTGTCCGCCTGCACGTGCCATTCGCCCTCGGCCCCGGAACGCGGCGGGCACACGGTAGTGGGTCGCAGGGTCGTCTTCACCGCCACCGGGATGGCGCCGTAGCGTACGGCTTCAGGTTCGCCACTGAGGGTCTTTGCCAGCGCACGTGCACAGGCCATCAACGGTGCCACGAAGTAGAGCTGGTGGCCCTCGACCTCGGCGCAGTCACCGAGGGCAAACACGCTGCTGTCACTTGTACGCAGGTGGCGGTCCACCCGGATGCCCCGGTCCACGTCCAGTCCGGCCATTTCCGCCAGTCCGGTATTGGCCTGCAGGCCCAGGGCCGCGAGGGCAATATCCACCTCGAGGGTCTTGCCATTGTCCAGTTCTGCTCGCAGCCCGCTACCCTGTCGATCCAGTCGGGTGAGGCAGCTCCTGGGATGGAAGCGCACGCCGGCACTTTCCAGCTTGCGCCGCAGGTCGCGGCCGGCGGTCTCCGGCAGCAGCGTGGCCAGGGGCCAGGGCAGGGGATCGACCACATTGACCTCGTAGCCCGCCTGCACCAGGTCGTTGGCGAATTCACAGCCGATCAGCCCGGCGCCCAGTAACAGTACCCGGCGCCTGCCGGCCAGCGCGGTGCGGAAACCGTGGTAGTCGTCGAGGCTGTTGACGCGGAACAGGCGGGCCAGGCCATCACCCTCGATGGCGGGCAGCGGACGGCAGCTGGCACCGGTGGCCAGAACCAGCTTGCCGTAACGCAAGGTCGCCTGGTGGCTGCCGTTCACCGGTGCCACGGTCAGGGTTCGCGTGGCCGTTTCGATATTGTTTACATGGGTGTGTACCAGGATTTCGGCATCCAGTTCCCGCGCCATCTCCTCCGCGGAGCTGTTGGCCAGCTGCTGGGGTGTCTTGCCATGGGCCAGTGACGCGGACAGCAACGGCTTGGAGTAGAAAGTGCCATCGTCTGCGGTAACCAGCACCAGCGGTGTGGTGCGATCCAGCTTGCGGAATTCACGTGCCAGGTTGTAGCCAGCCAGGCCGGTGCCGATGATCACCAGGGGCTCGGCGTTGCCGTCGATGGCCGGGGTCGGTGCCGCTTCGGGCTCCGGTGCTTCCGCGCCATCGGATACCAGCACCATATCGAATTCTTCCTTGCCCACGCCGCACTGCGGGCAGCACCAGTCTTCGGGTATATCTTCCCAGCGGGTGCCCGGGGCAATGCCGTCTTCCGGCCAGCCCCTGGATTCATCGTAAACCCAGCCGCATACCATGCATTCCCAGATGCGGGTGCCCGTCGGCACCTGTGCTGAGGATTCTGCTTTTGCCGGGCCGCTGTGGGTGGTGGATACGGCTGCTGTACCGGGGGCAGGTTCGGCGGCGGCCTTCACCTCGAGCATCACAAACTCTTCCTTCGCCGCGCCGCACTCGGGACAGCTCCAGTCTTCCGGGATGTCCTCCCAGCGGGTACCCGGGGCGATGCCGTCCTCCGGCCAGCCCTTGGATTCGTCGTAAACCCAGCCACAGATCTGGCATTCCCAGACACGGTATTCAGTCATTGCTCCCCCGACTAATTATGCGTGAATGCGGTATGCGGCCCGGACCGAGATGGAAAAACAGGCAGGCACTACCGTCCTCGCCGTTCCTGGCCCGGCGAGGTAAGCGTGGCAGTGTAAGGAAAATCGCGGGCTAAGTCTGCTACTCGACGTCGCGCTGGGCGATATTGGTCAGCGCGCTGTGATAGACCTCGGCAATCTCGCCGGGGTGGGTTACGGATATGCCCAGGTCGTGCACCAGTCCGTCCCGCAGGCCGTAGACCCAGCCATTGACTGACAGTTTCTGGCCCTTGCGCCAGGCGTCGCGAACGATGGTGGTCTGGCAGACATGAATGACCTGTTCAAGTACGTTCAGTTCGCACAACAGGTCGATCCGCTCTTTCTGCTGGAACAGGTCGATCAGGGTGTGGTGTTTTTCCCGCACGTCCTGGATATGGCGCAGCCAGTTATCGATCAGGCCCAGCTGCTGGTTTTCCAGGGCCGCCTGGACGCCGCCACAGCCGTAGTGGCCGCAGACGATGATGTGCTTGACCTTGAGGATCTCCACCGCGTACTGCAGCACCGACAGGCAATTGAGGTCAGTGTGCACCACAACATTGGCGACATTGCGGTGTACGAACAGCTCACCCGGCAGCAGGCCGACGATCTCATTGGCGGGAACACGGCTGTCGGCGCATCCGATCCACAGGTACTCGGGCGTCTGTTGCCTGGACAGTTTGACGAAAAAGTCCGGCTTTTCCCGCCGCGTAGCCAGGGACCATTGTTGATTGTTTTTTAACAGGTGCTTGAGCGGGTGCAATATCGTTTCCCAGTATGAATGCGGGTTGACCCTTTGGTCGGACAGTGCACAGAGCATATCCGGTTTACCCCGGCCGGCCAAGTTTTGGGAGTACCGTCCCGGGGCGTCGTCTGCGGTCCCGCGTATCTGGTAAGCTGCCTCCCAGCCGACCGGTATTATCTGGCCCTAGCAGGCGCTGGCCGGTCTGGAACAAGAGACTTTTAACTGGGGTTTCCTGATTATGGCCCGTCGTCGTCCCGCCCGGCTCTCCCTGCGCACCCGCCGCCGCGCCTTCCGCGCCACGCCCCTCTGTCGCCACCGGACCCGGGTGCGATGGCTGTTGAAGCAGCGGACCCGCATACGCAGCTATAAGCGGTTGTTTCCCGAAGATGAAAAAAATGGCCGGAAAGAAGGGGATTCCAGCTCCTGAAATGGCGCCGGGCCTGCCTCCTGAAGACATTCATCGAATCTGCAACTGGAGTGGAGTATGACCACCGACCAACCCGAAGTCGCCAAAGCACCCGACCTGTCTGTGGGCATTTGCCTGGCGGATTACAGTGACCCGCGCCACGGGGCGGATATCGTCGCATTGATGGACCACTATTCCCGCGATCCCTTCGGCGGGGGTGAACCGCTCAGTGAGCGTTGCCGCGCAGAGCTGGTGGAGAAGCTGGGCAAGTTTCCCGGGGCTTTTACTGTGCTTGCCTACAGTGAGGGGCGTGCGGTCGGCCTGGTCAACTGCTTTACCGGGTTCTCGACTTTCCAGTGCGCGCCCCTGGTGAATATTCACGATGTGGTGGTTCACCGGGATGCCCGCGGCGCCGGCATCTGCGCTGCCATGCTCGACCTGGTGGTGACAGAGGCACGGGTGAGAGGCTGCTGCAAACTGACAATGGAAGTGCTGGAAAAGAACCTGCCGGCGCAGACCGCTTACCGCAAGTCTGGTTTCAAGCCTTATATCCTCGACGAGGCGCACGGGGCGGCGCTCTTCTGGGAGCGTTATCTCTGACATCAATCCACTCAAGTGGATCTGGTCCTGAGCCCGGTTATCGTAGCCGCTTATTTTGCGGGCTGGTGCGAGGGTTTCTCACTGGCCCGCCTGTGACCCTGTGCCAGTTTGAGCAGTGTGATTACCGCAATCAGCACGGCGCCCAGCAATAAGCCCGAAAGTGGGGCCTGCGGCATCGCCTGGTAGATCCAGCCGCCCACAGCAAAACCGAGGGTATATCCGCCAGTGTGCAGTAGTGACAGGCTGCCGAACTGCCGCCCGAAGCCCTGGCTGCCCTGCGCAGCAAGCAGTGTCGTGTAGCCGGGTATCAGCAGCGCAGCACCTGCCACCACCAGGAGTAATCCCGGGAAAGCCGGCCAGCTTCCCAGGCTGAGGTTGGCAATGGCGGCACCCGCCGCGAATAGCAGGGCCCCGAGCGCCAGGGCAGTGCGGGGCCCGCGCAGTCTTTTCCCCAGTGTCCACTGAACCAGTGCGCCACAGCCGGCGGCAGCGACCAGGATTAGCGCGGCGGTGGAAGAGGCGTTGCCCGCCTCATGTCCATAATAATCCATCAGCACCGGACCCAGTGCCAGTTGCAGCTGGCCGATTGAGGCCGTGCCCAGAACCGCAAGGGCAAACAGGGCCATCGGTAGCCCGGTGTTCCGGGGCGCCACCGGCAGCACCCCGGGAGCGCGACTCCCCCGCCCGCTGCCAGTGATTACCATGAGGCCGATCAGGGGCAGCAGTGCAAGCCAGCCCAGAGTCCAGATTTCCCCGCTTCCGAGTGTTGCTATTACAAGCAACGGGCCGAATCCCCGACCGAGGTTGGCTGCTGCAGACACGGAAGACAGGGCTGCGAGTTCCCGGCCGGGACGGGACAGATCGACTGCCCAGGCCTGGCAAGCAGGATAAACCCCGGCGGCGCTGATACCGTAGAGAATCCGGCTCAACCCGAGTAGCAGCATTGCGGTGGCGCCATTGATTTCCCTGGCAGCCAGCAACAGCAGCAGAGTCACGAACGATGCCTGCGCTATCAGTGTCCCGAACAGGCTGAGCAGGAGGACTGGCCGGCGGCCGTAACGGTCGCTCGCGATTCCCCAGGCCCGGCTTGATGCCATCAGGGACAGCGTCCCAACCGCGACAAGGCTGCCAATAGCGGCAAGATCAAGGCTGCACTGCCGGGCAATGACCGGAACCAGTGACAACAGGATAACCTGTGCAGCCCCCTGGCTGGCGACCACCACGTAAAGTCGCCAGGAATGCGGCTTCGCACCTGAAGCATTCACACCAACTTTCATTCCAATCTCGCCTTCCTCTCTGTCAGCCACCTGATTCCATGGCACCGGTCCTATCCCCGGTTGGGGATCGGTGAATTTTTCTCATTTGGCGGTTGCAACGCGGCTAAAGTATCTTCATGCTTTTAATAATGCAAATGATTCGTATTTGAATTTATTTGCCTTTGTCGGAGTATCGGCCCGGGTTGGGTGGATTCGGCATTCCCCGCTGAGCAGAGAATCCGTGGGGATTGCACCGGAGTATCGCCGGAATCGGTGCGCGAACAGCGGAATACAGGAGTCAGTCCATGGGAGAGGCCTTACAGCACCTGTTGGGACAGCGGGAAATGGCAGGGCAGGGAACAGTTACGCAGACAGGGGCTGCTCCGGCGAGTGAGTGCCGGGATGCCGAGAGGCTGTCTGCCAACAGCTTTTTCAACGCGCTGCTACGTGAGAGTGGGGTGGGACAGTGGCATGAGACCGCGGCTGGACTACCCGCGGCCGTAACGCCTCCCGCAGTCGCGCTCGAGCTGCCGCAAAGCGCTGCGCGCCTGTGGCTCAGTGTCCGCTACCGCAGCAGGGCTGGTCGGCACCAGTTCGAGCTGCCATTGCTGGTAGAGCGCGGGCAGGGCCAGTGCGAAGTAATTTCCCTCACGGATGCAGCGGAACTCGTTGCGGGGGAACAGGGCTTTTTCCCCGATGCAGGGCCGGATTCCCGGCGCGAGTTCGTCCGGCGTACTGAAGAGAGCGTGCGCAATATGTCCCTGGCGATTGAGGCGCGGCGCGAGGAATTTACGACGATATTCTCCGCACCGCTGGACTTTGCCGATGCGGAGCAGGCACTCCTGTGCGGTCATGCCATGCACCCGACGCCAAAGAGTCGAGAGCCGCTTACGGACTCTGAAGCAATGCAGTACGCGCCTGAATTTGGCCGGGGCTTTCCCCTCCAGTGGCTTGCTGTGGCAGCGGAACGCCTTGGGGGTGGCAGCGGAAGCAGCGACACGGCCGATGAGTTTGCCTGCAGCCTATGGCACGAGGAGTTTACCGGCCAGCCCTTTCCCGAGGGGTTTATCCCATTTCCCGCGCATCCGTGGCAGTGGCAGCAGCTGCGCCGGGATGCCCGGGTCGCTGCGCTCCTGCAGAGCGGCGATATCCTGCAGCTGGGTTCCGGCACCCGGCCGTGGCGGGCTACTTCCTCATTGCGGGCTTTGTACAGCGAGGACAGCCCTTTCATGCTCAAGTTCTCACTCAGCCTGCGCCTTACCAATTCCGTGCGCACCCTGCTACCCAGGGAAATGGCCCGCGGGCTGGAAGTGCCCCGGGTGCAGCGCACACCGGTGGGGCGGGAGTTCGCCGAGCGCTACCCGCATTTTGCAGTGTTGGCGGAACCCGCTTACCTGCTGTTACTCGACCGGGACGACCAGCCTGTAACTGAGAGCCTGGTGATGTTCCGGGAAAACCCTTTCCTCGGTCATGCTGCCCGAAATACCAGTCTTCTCGCGACCCTGACCCAGGACCACCCGGGGAGGGCGGACTGCCGGGCGGCACAGATGATTTATCGCCATGCCAAGACGCAGGGAATACCTGTCGCTAATGCTGCGCGCGAATGGTTCGGGCGGTTCCTGGATGTGATTGTTGAACCCCTGCTGATTGCCCAGTCTGATTACGGGCTGTTGTACGGCGCCCACCAACAGAACCTGATTATCGCATTCGAGGGCGACCTGCCCCGAGCCGGGTACTTCCGTGATTGCCAGGGCAGTGCCTATAGCCCACTGGGTAAATCCCTGTTACGGCCCTACCTGCCGGATCTTGCAACGGATACCGAGAACCTGCTCAACGAGACCATGGCCAACCGGTTGTTCGTTTATTACCTGGTTGTGAACAGTTGTTTCGGCCTGATTGGTGCGCTGGGTGCTACGGGCGTGCTGTCTGAGGTCGAACTGCTGCAGCAACTGCGCACGCGCCTGCAGGCCCTTGCCGACGGCCCACGCCGGGATACCAGTTGCCTAGATTACCTGCTCGGCTCGAAGCAACTCTGGGCCAAGGGAAACTTCCTGTGTGCCATGCGGGGCATGAATGAGACCACTACGGAAGATCCGCTCGCCATCTATCACACCATGGATAACCCGTTGCTGGCCCCGTGACTGGGCATGGCGGCGAAAGGACTCCGGTAACTGACCACAATTTCCACCCGATACAAGATTCATCGATAACGACAGGGAACTTGCAATGAAGAGGCAACGGGTACTTAACGAACTGAGTGTACCGACTACATATGGGGGAGCGGATGGTGACTGCGGGCAATTGCCTGACGGTCGTGCCTGGTCTATCCGTGGCAATCAAATTGATGGCGAACTCGGGTCCGGGCGGGAACTGGTAATCAGCATGGACCTGGGCCGGGGGGAAGCTCGCCTTGATATCCCGGGAAGCGAAGCGTCTCAAGTCGAACTGGATTCGCTGGCTCCATGGATGGAATGGCTGTTCGCAAGCGACGGGGCCCTTGAGCGCATTGTCCCCGGCAGCAACCTGCGGGCCGCTGTCCCTGGGATCCACGGTGTGATTGAACGGGCTGAATTTTTCCAGTCGCAAGGAGACTGGTACCGGGGAGTGAATGGAGGGAGCGTACCACTGCAATGGGTACAGGGAGAAGGTGAGGGGGGGCGTCATCCCCTGCGCCGGGAAGTGCCTGCCGGTGAGGTATTTCGGCGGCACTGTTATTCCCTGGGAATGGACTTTACCCTGCGGCGTGTTGATCCGGCCCTGGATACAAAGCGCTTTGTGGACTGGATGAACCAGCCGCGGGTGGCAGAGTTCTGGGAGGAACAGGGTGATGCAGGAAAGCAGCGCCGCTATATCGAAAGCGTGCTGGCAGAACCGCACAAGGATCCAATGATCGCAGCATTTGATGGTCGTCCCTTCGCCTATTTTGAACTCTACTGGGCAATGGAAGACCGGCTGGGGGCATACTACGATGCGCAACCGTATGACCGGGGATTACACCTGCTGGTGGGGAACCCGGAATTTCTCGGGCGCCGTTTTGCCCATGCCTGGCTCGAATGCATTTTCCATTTCATGTTCCTCGATGATGATCGCACCCAGCGTCTCGTCGGCGAGCCACGCGCCGATAATCACGGCATACTCAAATATATCGAACATATGCCCGGCTGGCGCAAAGTGAAGGAATTTGATTTTCCCCACAAGCGTGCGGCGCTGGTCATGGGAGAGCGCGGTGCTTTTTTCCGCGGCATGGCTGGAGGGGGTCGCTGTGACTGAAGCGAATTCAGGGACGGCCCCGACACAGCCCACAGAGCATTACTGGGAACGTGCGAACACTGCGCTTATTGCCAAGTCATTGGCAGAACTGTGTTATGAGGAGGTAATGTCAGCCGAGCAGGTTACGCCTGGCAAGTACCGTGTTGCGCTCGCTTCGGGTGCGCATTATGAGTTTGCCGCTCGTGAGACTATCTGGACCTGGCTCGATATCGATTGCGCCAGCGTACAGCGTAGTTACAACGGCCAGCGCACCGCAGCGACGGACGCGGCCCAGTTTTTTGTCGATGCCGGTGAAGACCTTGCTTTGAGCGCGGCCACACTGGGCAACCTGTTGCATGAAACCGCCAATACGCTGGCTGCAGATACTGCTCTGCTGGAGTCCCGTCGTGGAATAACAGCGGGTGCCCTTGCAAAGCTACCGGACGAAAAACTCCAGTGTCTCCTGGATGGTCATCCCAAGGCGATCGTCAACAAGGGCCGTATCGGCTGGGGCGCGGGAGAGTTTGCCCATTACGGTACCGAGTCGGGGGCGGGTGTGGGCCTGGTCTGGTTGGCAGTGAAACCGGGCGTGGCGGTTTTTGGGAACCACCGTGACTGGGATTTTGCATGCCTGCTCGAGCAGAGCATGGATAAGTCAGAGTTACAGCGCCTTGCCAGGGGGTGCCGGTCTCACGGGATAAACTGGGATGAGTACCTGCCCTTGCCGGTTCACCCGTGGCAATGGGAGCGGCACATCCGCCATAACTACGGCGGGATGATTGCCCGTGGTCAGATCCGGTACCTCGGCACTTTTGGCGATGAATACCTGCCGCAGGTTTCCCTGCGCACGCTCTCGAACCTGAAGAGACCAGCGGCCCTGCACCTGAAGCTGCCGCTCACGGTTCTGAATACATCCTGTTACCGCGGTATCCCCGGCCAATATATGGCCTGTGGTCCGGCACTGTCGCAGTGGATGCAGGCACTATGTGAAGAGGACCCCCAGCTGAAAATGCGGGAAACGGGCGTGATGCAGGAAGTGGCAGGGATCCACGTGCCCCATCCACATCACGAACAGGTTGCGGGAACTCCCTATCGCTACCGGGAAATGCTCGGCGTTACCTGGCGGGAGAGCCCGGTTTCACACTGCGGTACGGGGGAGCGTTGCCTCATGGCCGGAGCCCTATTGCAATGTGATGACCACGGCAGGTCAGTCGCTGGTGCACTGATCGAGTCCTCCGGACTGGGGCCGCGAGACTGGTTACAAAAGCTTTTCGACAGGGTGGTGGTGCCGCTTTACCACCTTCTCTGCCGTTACGGGGTGGGCCTGGTCGCGCACGGGCAGAACCTGACCCTGATGCTGCGCAATGATGTCGTAAACGGTGTCCTGCTCAAGGACTTCCAGGGCGACCTGCGCCTGGCAGAGGGGCGCTTCCCCGAGCGGGACGGACTGCCACCGAGCGCGGACCAGGTGCTGTCGCGACTGCCGGCGGCACACCTGACGCACGATCTATACACCGGTCATTTTGTTTCAGTGCTCCGCTATCTGTCTGCACAGTTGGAGCGGGAAACTGGGCTGGAGGAACTGGATTTCTACCGCTCCCTGGCGGGAGTACTACGTCGCTACCAGGAAGAAGCGCGAAGTAACTGGCCGGATATGGATGAGCGGTTTGCCAGCTTCGATATCTTCCGGCCAGCCATGGAGCGGGTATGTATCAACCGTGTGCGGCTGCAGCAGGGGTATGACGACACCGGCGATAGACCCGTGCCCGCTATCGGTACGCCGCTGGAGAACCCCCTGTGGCTCGCAGATCACCAACCTTCAGAACAAGGATTTTAACGAGGCCCAAGCATGGATACTCCCCTAGACCTGGCCGGCATCGGGGCCGGTCCTTTCAACCTCTCCGTGGCTGCTTTGTTGCACCGGCAAGCGCTGGCCTATCGTTTTTTTGACAGTAAAGCCAGCCATTCCTGGCATCCCGGGTTGATGTTGCCAGGCGCCGAGTTGCAAACTTCCTATCTCAAGGACCTGGTAACACCGGTTGACCCCACCAATCCCTACAGTTTTCTTGCGTACCTGGTTGCCAAACGGCGCTTCTATGATTTCCTGAACGCAGACCAGCCGGCGATTGGGCGACGCGAGTTTGCCGATTACCTGGCATGGGTGGCCGAGCGGCTGGCGGGGTTGAACCGGTTGCAGATGGGCAGCTGCGTAGAGCGGGTAATGGACCGGGATCACTGGTTTGAGCTGGAAATGGACGTGGCGGGCAAAAGCCGGCTCGTGCGGGCACGCAATCTGTGTGTTGCCGCCGGCAAGGAACCGTACATACCGGACTGCGCGCGGCCATTGCTCTCGGACCACTGTTTTCACGCGCTGGAAACCGCCCTTCGGCAACCTGCGGTGCAGGGACTGCGGGTCGCGGTCGTTGGCGGTGGCCAGACAGGGGCGGAGTTGGTTCTCAACCTGTTGGACGGTCACTGGGGCCACCCCCGGCGGGTGCTATGGATCTCCCGTCGCGAGAATTACCTTCCACTCGATGAAACGCCTTTTACTAATGCGTGGTTTAGCCCCGACTACGTGGATGTATTCCATCGCCTGTCGGGGGTGCGCCGTGAAGAAATCGTCGAGGCCCAGAAACTGGCCTCTGACGGTATCTCGACAACCACGCTGAAGGCGCTTTACCGGCGCTTCTATGGATTGGTGCACCTGGAGGGGAAGGGCGACGGCATCGCGCTTCTGCCGGGACGCGAGCTATGCGAACTTTCACGCACCGGCAGTTATGAGCTGGGCCTTTATAACAGCCTCGAGGGGGCTCCCGAACATTACCGCGCAGACCTGGTAATCCTCTGCACCGGCCTGCAGGAAACCATTCCGCACTGCCTTGAGCCCCTGCGGGAGCGTTTCTTGCTGGATGGGCAGGGAAGACTGGTCCTCAATCGTGCGTTTGCGGCGGACCTCCGTGGTGCCACCGGGCGGCAGGTATATATCCTCGGTGGCGGCCGCTACACACATGGGATCGCAGAGCCACAACTCAGCCTGGCGGCATGGCGGGCGGCGCGGGTTGTCAACGACCTGGTGGGAAGTAGTCTCTACGATACTGGCCAGGCGGGAGGAATAATGCAGTGGTCGATGGCAGGGGAGGAGGCATCTGCGGTGGCCTGAGCCGGCCCTGTCGCGTCCGAGCCGATGCCCCGGCCGCGACAGGATTACATTTATCCCGGTAGTTCCGATAGCGATGCGGCCTGCCGGAAGCATGCACCATGCTGGCGCAAATACTATTCAGGGTCCCCTGTCGCGCCAATCGCGGCGTTTTTCTCCCTCCTTGTGCAATACTTTTTCATGCATTAGTCCCGTGTATTCACAGGGTTGTGTTCACAGGACGTTGAGGAGGTTGAAAATGCGATTGAAGTCCAATCTGGCGCAGGGACGCTACTACTACAGCTGCGATGGCCGGGAGATGCCGGTGCGGGATTACTGGCAGCTGGGCCGGGATGAGGCGGATCGCCAGGTGCTGATCAGCCAGCGCCTGGTGGGGTCCGAGCGGTTTGGCCTGGAGGTCGGTGCGGTGCTGGACCGGGGCCTGGTGACGGAATGCGAGCTGAGCTGGCGCGATGAGGTCGACGAGGTGACAGCCCGCTATCGACTGCTGGGCGAGGGGCCCGGGGCGCAGATGCTCGGCAACGATATCGAGGCACACTGGAGCGGACCCAATGGTCCCCAGGAGGCTCGGGTCGGGGGCCGTTCGCGGCTGCTGTTTCCGCTGATGCGAATCTTTATGGGGCCGTTACTGCTCAAGCTGGAACAGTGCGAGCGGGGCCTGGAGGTGGTATCGCCGGACATTGTTGATCCCTCCCAGCGCGGTAAGCTGCTGGCACCGCGCGTTAGTCACAGGACGGCACGTGCGATGTCCAGTGTCGGCACCAACCAGGGCGCCCACGAGCTGGGGCCGGACGTAGTCGGCTATATCTACCAGGGTGATGAGGCGGAACGCGACGCCCACTGTTATGTCGATGAGCGCGGCCTGCTGGTGGGGTACGACTGGCCGTCGAGCACCGGGCGACTGTGGCAGGTCAGGTTGCGCGACCTGGAGTGGTCCGGGGCGCTGGGCGCATTGGTGTGACCAGTCCCGCAGCAGGGAGGGATCAAGCAGTTCGACCGTACCAGGTCTAGTCTTTGGGGGTGTTCGGGCTTTAACAGGGAGTCAAAGCCGTGTCGAATGCCCTCAGGGATTGGTGGGCTGCCCCAATCATCTTACTGCTTTGCTTGCAGCCCGGACAGGTTGCCGCAGAGAAGAGCCTGCCCGGGCCAGTGTCGCAAGATGCGCGCTGTGAGCCTTATCATGGCGGGGTGGGTGCCACTGCAGCGGAGATTCCGCCAAACGGGTCCAACTGTACCCCGGCAGAGATCGCCAGGGGCTTGGAAGTTCAGGATCTCCCTGAGCCCTCCACTGATGTTGCTGGACCGCCGGCACGCGCCCCCGCCAGCGATCGGGTGGAAGCTGTCCGGGAGGCCGCCCGCAACCGCTTCTCGCTGGCGTCGCACAAGGTCAATTACGTTCTCCCCGCTTCCTACAACGACGCCCTCAGTACTGAGCCGGGGCCTCGTGGGCAGGCCTACCGCGATCTGGAAATGCAATTCCAGCTCTCTGTCCAGGTGCCGCTCTGGAGCGGTTTCCTGGGCAAGTCGTCCTTCGTAAGTCTCGCCTACACCAACCGCAGTTTCTGGCAGGCATACAGCAGTTCGGCACCTTTCCGGGAGGTGAATCATGAGCCGGAGCTGATCATGACCTGGTTAAGTGATTGGGATTTCCTCGGGTTTCAGTGTGTGGCCAGCCAGCTGGGTGTCAGTCACCAGTCCAATGGGCGGGGGGATGAATTTTCCCGGGGATGGAATCGGGTATATACGAATTTCATGTTCGAGCGCGGCGACCTGTTCCTGAATTTCCAGCCCTGGTATCGCCTGCCCGAAGATGAAATTGGTGACGATAATCCCGATATCGAGTTTTATATCGGGAATTTCCAGTTGCACGGCGGATATCGTGCGGCCAGTCACAGTGCCTCGTTTGTGTTGCGTAACAACCTGCGTTCGGATAACCGCGGATCAGTCGAGTTACGCTGGAGCTTCCCGATCGGTGGGCGCGTGCACGGGTTCGTCCGTTATTTCAATGGCTACGGGGACACACTGCTGGATTACAATCGGGAGCAGGAGTCTCTCGGGCTGGGAATCGAGCTGGCGCGCGGGCTCTAGGCCTACGCATCAGTGGTCGCCAATACTTCCCCGGTAAAAGGATAGTTACCATGAATTTACTCACCCGGTGTATGGAATTCATTGGCCGAGAGGGTATCTCTCGGTAAGTATCAGTCGGATGCTGGCGCTTGGCGTTCCAGATCAGGGCAACCTGTGTATGATGCCGACTGGAACATATCCGGCGGTCGCCGGTTTTTGGTTGGGGAGGGAAATTTGTCGGAGCGTCAATTTTCGCTGGGCCTGCTAGTGCCCTTTTTGCTGGTTGGTGTTATGCCCGCTGCGGCGCAGCAGGCTGAAGCCACCGGTGCCGGCCCTTTGCCGGCAGGAGAAGCCACTGTTACCAATGTCTCTAGCGATGCCCCTGAGGGAGGGAACGCGGATGACGAAACCGTTTTTTCCCAAGAGCTGACCCTCGGGGAACGCGAGGAGGCCTGCTTGCGGGAGCAGCTGCTGGTGGCCCCTGCCAGCATCACACTCGAGGAAATGCGGCGCTTCTGCGCCCAGCGTGTGCGGGAAACGCCGGATGAGCGTGAGCCGCAGCCGGTGTTCGGTACGGTCACCGAGCCTCTGCCGGGCGAGACGGAGACCACCGTGGCGCCGGAGTCCAGCAAGGCTGCCCAGGCGATCCGCGACGCTGCCAACAACCCGTTCACGCTCGCGTCCCACAAGGTCAATTACCTGCTGCCGGTGGTTTACAACCCTTCACCGAATGAGGCCGGCCTGGAGGATTTCCAGGTCAATGGCGTAGATATCGACCTGGATGAAATCGAGGTACAGTTCCAGCTTTCGGTGCAGGTGCCCATCTGGCGGGGCTTCCTGGGCCAGGCCTCGTTTATGAGCCTGGCGTACACCAACAAGAGCTTCTGGCAGGCGTACAATTCGGACGATTCCTCGCCGTTTCGCGAGACCAACCACGAGCCGGAGCTGCTGATGACCTGGCTCAACGACTGGTCCCTGTTCGGTTTCCAGAATGTGGCCAACCAGTTGGCGATCAACCACCAGTCCAACGGTCGCAGTGAGCCATTGTCCCGCAGCTGGAACCGGGTCTATGCCAACTTCTTCTTCGAGCGCGAGAATATATTCATCAGTTTCAAGCCCTGGTATCGCATTCCGGAGGACCGCGATGACGATGATAACCCGGACATCGAGGCCTACCTGGGGCACTTTGAACTGGCGGGCACTTACAGTGGGGACAATGGCCACAGCGTGTCGCTGATGCTGCGTAACAACCTGCGCTCGGACAATCGCGGTGCGGTTGAGCTGCGCTGGGGCTTCCCGCTTGGTGGCCGCGTGCGGGGCTTCGTCAAGTACTTTGGTGGTTATGGGGAAAGCCTGATCGATTACGATGAGTCAGTGAATACTCTGGGTATCGGCTTTGAGCTGGCCCGCGGGGCGCAATAGGTGGTTGCCCTGATGGAGTAGCAACGCCCGGGCTTTTGGCGGATACTGGTCAGGGCCGCCTGGCCCGGCCTTCACAGGGCTCCAGTAGAAGGAGTGAGCATGGGATTTGAAGATACCTATCGCCTCAGTGCCCACGCCGTGATTACCAATGAACTGGGCGAGGTGCTGCAGCTCAGGGCCACCTATGCCGATCGCAACTGGGGCCTGCCGGGTGGGGCGCTGGATCCGGGCGAGACGATTCATGAAGCCCTGTTGCGCGAGTGCCGCGAGGAGCTGGGACGGGAAGTCCGGATCGATTACCTGAGCGGCGTGTATTACCACCGTGTTTACCGCTCGCATGTCTTTATCTTTCGCGCCCATTTTGCCGACCACGGCGCCATCTCCCTGTCCGACGAACATTCCGAGCTGGCATATTTTGCTCTGGACGACCTGTCGCCGGTGCAGCGACAGCGGGTGCTCGAATGCCTGGAGTTCGATGGCCGGGTGCGCAGCGACAAGTTTTGACCCGTTCCGGGGAAGCCTGTCGGCTGGCGTTTTTTTCTTTACGTTCCGGTTCGCTCCTGAACCCCTGAAAAATCAGTGAGTTAAGTTCCGGAGGGACACCCCGGCGCCACTGCAGCAGCTATGCTCAAGGGGTGAGTTACCCTTTGGGACCCAAGCATGCCTGACCTGGGCAATCTGACCGAACGCCGCCAGCCGCTGGAGTGCCGGGTTGTCCTGATCAGCTCGGACCCACAGCTGGCGGGCGACTGGGTCGAGGCGCTGAATATCACCGCAGCCCAGCATGAAAACCCTTTTGGCCTGCGTTTCGAGTCGGTGCCACTGCCGGGAGTCGACCGCCTGATGCGGGAGGAAACCCACCTGCAGGCGCTGATTGTCGATGCGGGTGCGGAGCCGGCCGGCCTCACCGCGGCGGAACAGCTGGTGGATCGGTTGCACGCGTTCCGGGCGCAGCTGGATATCTTCCTGGTGGCGCAGGATTGCTCGTTATCGGTTTCCGCACGCCAGCGTTTCGACGAACTGTTCGACCGGCGCGAAGGCAACTTCAACCAGATGTTCCGGCTGGTGCAGGCGTTTATCGCCCGTCGCGCTTCCACGCCCTTCGCCGATACCCTCAAGCAGTACGTATTCAGTGCCCGTGACGCCTGGCATACCCCGGGGCACTCTGGCGGTGACAGCCTGCGCAACAGTCCCTGGGTGAGTGATTTTTACCGCTTTATGGGCGAGCACATTTTCAATACCGACCTGTCGGTGTCGGTACAGGTGCTGGACAGCCTGCTGGAACCCCACTCGGTAATCCAGGAGGCGCAGGACCTGGCGGCGAAGACTTTTGGTGCCGAGCACACGTTTTTCCTCACCAACGGCACTTCCACCGCCAACAAGGTGGTAATCCAGCAGGTACTGGGCGGCGGGGGCAAGATCATCGTCGACCAGGCCTGTCACAAGTCAGTTCACCATGCGATTGTGATGAATCGCTGCGAACCGGTTTACCTCAAGTCCACGCTGCATCCGGAGTACGGGATTTACGGGCCGGTGCGCCGCGCGGACCTGGAGTGGGCGCTGGAGGAACATGGCGATGCCCGCCTGCTGGTGGTGACTTCCTGCACCTACGATGGGTTGCGCTATGACCTGCGGCCGATCATCGAACTCGCCCACCGCCAGGGCGTGAAGGTGCTGGTGGACGAGGCCTGGTATGCCCACGGCTACTTTCACCCGGAGTTGCGGCCCACCGCGCTGGAATGCGGTGCCGACTATGTCACCCAGAGCACCCACAAGATGCTGTCGGCATTCTCCCAGGCCAGCATGATCCATGTGCAAGACCCGGATTTCGACGAGTTCCGCTTTCGCGAAAACCTGAATATGCACGCTTCCACCAGTCCCCAGTACGCGATGATTGCGAGCCTCGACGTGGCGCGCAAGCAGATGGCGATGGAAGGTTACAGCTGCCTGCGGCGCTGCATGCTGATGGTGGAGAAACTGCGCCGGGCACTGGATGAAACCGGGGTTTTCCGGGCGCTGGAGCTGGAGGACCTGATTCCCGCCCCACTGGCCGGCGACAATATCCGGCTGGACCCCACCAAGGTGACCATCGATATTTCCGCCAGTGGCTACTCGGGCAAGGAGATGCAGATCCGGCTCTTTGACCAGTACGGTATCCAGGTGGAAAAGACCACTTACAACACCGTGAGTGTGCTGGTAACCCTGGGCAGCACCGAAAGCAAGCTGCTGCGCCTGATTCACGCATTCAAGCAACTGGCACAGCAATGTCGCCGTCGCCCCTATATCGGCAGCCCGAGACGGTTGCCGGAGTTCACGCGCCTCACCTGCCTGCCCGCGGACGCCTATTTCTCCGATGCGGAGGAGCTGCCGCTGATGGACAACGGCATCCAGGCCGAGCGACGCCTGGTGGGACGCACCAGCGCCGATGAGATAGTGCCTTACCCGCCGGGAATCCCGGTACTGGTGCCGGGCCAGGAAATCTCCGCGGAAATTGTCCAGTTCCTGCAGCAGTTATTGCAGGCCCAGACCGCAACCGAGATTCACGGGCTGATCTTCCGCTCCGATGAGCCGATGCTGCGGGTGGTACGTGAACGGCCCCCTGTTGAGGGTGACACCGACGGCACTGAACCATAGGCCGCGGAACCGCGTATTGCCGGCCACAGGCCCTGGTTGAATCAAACGGGAAGGGAGGAAGTCGTGGTCGATAAACCCCATGCCGAACCGGAATCCGTGTTGGTGGCCGGCGCCGGCGGCGGTATTGCCGATGCAATCCTGTCGGAGGTGGCAAGGCGCTGGCCGGACGCGCAATTGCTGACCATGAGTCGCGAGCGGGAGCTGGAAACCGATATTGCTCATGGACACTGCAGCCTGGAGCTTACAGAACCGGAGGCGGTAGAGACGGCACGGGAGTTTCTCCAGGAGCAGGGGGCGGCCCCGTCCTGGGTAGTGCACTGTTGTGGCATTCTCCACGACGACAACCACGGGCCGGAAAAATCCCTAGACCAGTGCCATGACGACTGGCTGCTGCAGTCCATGCGCATTAATGTCATCACGCACCTGCACCTGGCCCAGGCGCTGGCGCCGTTACTGAAAAAGCGCCGGCCATTGGTGTGGGCTTCCCTGTCGGCCAAGGTTGGCAGCATCGGGGATAATGGCCTTGGCGGGTGGTACAGCTATCGAATGAGCAAGGCCGCACTCAATATGCTGGTGCGCAACCTCTCGATTGAGTGGGGCCGCAAGGTGGATGATTGCTGTGTGGTCGCCATCCACCCGGGCACCACCGATACTGCGCTGTCCAGGCCGTTTCAGGAGAATATCAAAGACGATAGGCTCTACAGCCCCGCCACCAGTGCCGGGCGCATCATCGATGTGCTCGGGCAGCTCACCGGGGAGAAAAACGGCAAACTGCTGTTCTGGGACGGCGAGGTCCTGCCCTGGTAGCTGCCGGGTCGTGGCCGGGCAGCGGGCCAGTATCAGGAAACCAGTGGATTGCCCCGTTCGATGATTCTGCCGGTATCAAGCCCGGTGGGCAGGGTGCCGGTACTGTGGACGCCCTTGCTCGCCAGCCGGGAGGCGATAAACGCCTCGGCCACGGTACTGTCGCCGCCCTGTACCAGCAGGTGGGCCTGCATGGTGAGTGCCAGCTGGTCTACCAGGTGGCGCGCCCGGTATTCGAGCTGGTCCAGGTTGGCCATCTCGTTCTTGAGGCCGGTTACCGCCCGGTCCAGGTTGGCATCAGCCCCCGCGCTCCGCTCCAGTTCCTCGTACCAGGCCAGCAGTACCGCCGGGGTCTTGCCGATGGCGCGCAGTACGTCCAGCGCCTGGATATTGCCGGAGCCCTCCCAGATGGCGTTGATGGGGGCGTCGCGATACAGGCGCGCGGTGATAAAGTTTTCCACCACGCCATTGCCCCCCAGGCATTCCATGGCCTCGTAGGCGTGGTGGGGGGTGCGCTTGCAGATCCAGTATTTGCCCGCCGCCGTGCCCAGGCGCATCAGCAGTTGCTGTTGCTCATCGTCCAGGTGATCCAGTGCGCGAGCCATACGCATGGTGATGGCAATGGAACCCTCCACTTCCAGCTGCAGGTCTGCCAGGACATTCTGCATCAGGGGCTGGTCGAGCAGGGTTTTGCCAAAGGCCTTGCGGTGTGCGGCGTGATGGATGGCCTGCACCACCGCCTGCCGTTGTCCGGCTGACGAGCCGATCATGCAGTCGAAGCGGGTGGCGGAAACCATCTCGATTATGGCGTTCACTCCGCGCCCCTCTTCGCCAATCAGCCAGCCCAGCGCACCGCGCATTTCCACTTCGGAGGATGCGTTGGAAACATTGCCCGACTTGTCCTTCAGTCGCTGTACCTGCAGGGGGTTTTTGCTGCCGTCCGGACGCCAGCGTGGCACCAGGAAGCAGGACAGGCCACCGGGCGCCTGGGCCAGCATCAGGAAGGCGTCGCACATGGGGGCGGACATAAACCATTTGTGCCCCACCAGCTCGTAGGCGTTCAGGGTGTGGTCGCCGGTCAGCCGTGTGGCGCGGCTTGTATTGGCGCGCACGTCCGAGCCGCCCTGCTTCTCGGTCATGCCCATGCCAATGGTGAGCGCCGCTTTCTCGGTATAAGGCCGATTGCTGGAGTCATAGCTGCGGGCGGTGACCTTGGGCAGCCACTCGGCGGCCAGGTGCGGGTTGAGTTTCAGTGACGGCACGGAGGCGAAGGTCATGGTGATGGGACAGCCGTGACCCGACTCCAGCTGGCTGTGCAGGTAGTACTTGGCCGCGCGGGCTACGTGCGCGCCGGGTTTGGGATCAGTCCACGGCGCGCTGTGCAGGCCCTCGCTCAGTGCCAGCTGCATCAGCTGGTGGTAGGCCGGGTGATAGCGCACCAGGTCGATACGGTTGCCGGAGCGGTCGTGGCTCTCGAAGCGGGGCTTGTGCTCATTGGCGAGAAAACCGCGCTCGATCATCTCCGGCCGGCCACAGACTTCGCCATAGCGTTGCAGGTCGTCCTCGGCCCAGTGGCCACCATTGTGGTTGACGGCATCGCGCAATGCCGCGTCACCGGCAAACAGGTTGTGGCCTGCCAGCGGTGGGGCCTGGTTGGTGACTTCGTGGGTATATGCCGAGTCGGCACTGAATTCGGCTTCGCGCATGGCGGACCTCGCAGGGACTGGTTTTATTCTCCGCCGCCTGCGGTCAGGCAGCGTGGCAACCTACAATCTAGCCGTGGTGGAGTCCAAAGCAAACTGTAATTCCTGCCAACGCCGATGATCTTTCCGGTGCCTGATCGCGGGACAGGATTCGGTATGGCGCGTTGGAATGCAGGCGCGAAAGGTCAGAGGCTGCGCCGGCCGGACAGGTTGATGGTCAGCTCCAGCAGTCCGGCCCAGGGATGCTGGTCCCGGCCGCCCTTGATGGCGCCGTCCACTGCCCGTGCCCGCAACAGCAGGGCTTCCAGCTGGCGGGGATGCAGGCGCGACAGGGCGGATTGCACCAGTGGCTGGCGCTTCTGGATACGCACCAGGCGGCTGAGCGGCTGGCCCTGGTCGAGTTTTTCACCGATCTCCAGCAGGCTGCGGATTTCCCGCGCGATAGCCCAGAGTACCACCGGTGCCTCGACACCCTCGGCACGCAGCCCCTGCAGGGTGCGCACGGCATTCTCCGCGTCACCCGCCAGGGCCCGGTCGATCAGGCCGAAGACATCATAGCGCGCCGAGCTGGCGACAGCGTGGCGCATGGTGTCGGCAGTAATCAGGTTGTCGTCGCTTAACAGTTTGAGCTTGTCGATTTCCTGCCGTGCTGCCAGCAGGTTGCCCTCAACGCGCTCGGCGAGAATCTGTATTGCCTCGGGCTCCGCGTCCAGCCCCGCCGCGCGCAGGCGCTGGTGGATCCAGCGTGGCATTTCCTGTGTGTCCACCGGCCACACCTGCAGTATCACGCCGCGCTGGTCCAGCGCCTTGACCCACTTGCTGTTGAGCTGCGAGCGATCCAGTCGCGGCAACACCAGCAGCAGTAACAGGTCCTCACTGGCGAGCCGGGCGAACTCCTGCAGTGCCTTGCTGCCCTTGTCTCCGGGCTTGCCATTCGGCAGCCGCACCTCGATCACTTTTCGCTCGGCAAAAAGCGACATACTGCCCGCAGAGGCCAGCAGCTGGCCCCAGTCAAAATTGGCCTCGGCATGCAGCAGCTCCCGCTCACTGAATCCCTGCTGCCTGGCTGCGGCGCGAATGCTGTCGCAACATTCCTGCACCAGCAGCGGTTCGTCGCCGGATACCAGGTAAATGGGGGCCAGGCCCTGTTTCAGATTTTGCGGTAGCTGTCGGGGGTTGATGCGCATTACTGCTTTCCTGCCGATCAGTAAGAGCGGTCTGCGGGGCTGGCGTTCACATCGATCCGGCGCAGCCGGTCGATGATACGGCCGATCAGTTCGCGGCGCATTTCCTCGCGCAGCAGGAGTTCTTCCTCACCCTTGCTCACTACCTCGTTGTCATCCCACTCGAGAGTCCGGTAGACATCCGCCTGGGCGTTGTTGAGCAGCACCCGCCCGTTGGCGTCTCTCACGCTGTAAACCGCGCTGGTGATCAGTTCGTATTCCGATGCGCGTCCCTTGGCATCCACCGATACTGTGCGCTTGCGCTCAATCTCATCATGAATGACCAGCGTGTAGTCGGCGAGTTCGGGCGACTCCGCCATCGGCAGGCCGCTGCTCTGTAGCAGGCGCGTAAGCCGTGCGGCGATATCACTCTGGGTGTCCTGTGCAGTGATATAGAGCTGGCTGCCGGGAGGAAAATTCTTCGGGGCGCCGCGCAGGTGCCAGCCACAGCCGGTGGCGATGATGGCAATAAGGGCAATGGTCAGTGAACGTCGGAGAGTTTTTATCATTGTTTATGGGAGTAAAATTGCAGGTTGAGTTTTTGCGGGCGCGCGCCGCCGGTCACGGCGTGTAACGCCGGCGCATCACCAAAGACCAGGCGCCCGTCGACGATGGCGATAATCTGCTGGATCTGCTGGCCGGCCCCGGGCAGCTCCATCTGGCCGCTGCGCATTTCGGCAACATCGATATCGATTTCCCGCGCGGTTTTACCGCTGGCGAGAGCCAGCGGCTTGCCCAGGCGATAGCGCCCGGTGGAAACAATGTCCATGCTCATGGCGTTGGTGCAGCTGGCGTCCAGATAGAACCTGGAACGCGCCCGGTATCTGCCCGCATCGCTGAATTCGCTGGCGATCTGCACATACCTGCCGGACGTCTCCTTGCACTGGCTCAGCCATTTGCCCACCAGCTGCTGGTCGAGCGATTCCGTCCCGGTGTCTGCGTGTATGCCTGTGGCCAGCAGGGTTGCGGCCAGGGTAGCCAGGGTTCTGCTCATTGTCGTGTCCCCCTCGGGTAAGCGAGTCTGTAGATGGCGGCGGAACCGGGGCGCTGCCGCCGGACCGCCACGCGGGGCATCCGCAGGTCGCTTACTTGGCAACAACGTTGACCAGTTTACCCGGTACGACAATTACTTTGCGCACCATGGCATCGCCGATAAATTTCTGCACGTTGTCATTGGACAGCGCCAGCTTCTCCAGGGTTTCCTTATCGGCATCCGCGGGGACATCCAGCTTGGCCCGTACCTTGCCATTCACCTGTACTACCAGCGTAATGCTGGAGCGCACCAGGGCCTGCTCATCCACGGCGGGCCACTCGGCGTCCACCAGGGGGGTATCGTTACCCAGGGCCGCCCAGAGCTGGTGGCAGATGTGCGGGGTGACCGGGGCCAACAGCTGTACCGCGGCCTCCAGTGCCTCACGCTCCACTGCCAGGCCCTGGTCGCTGTCGCGCTGGGCGAGCTTGCCTACTTCGTTCAGCAACTCCATCACTGCGGCAACGGCCGTGTTAAAGGTCTGGCGGCGACCGTAATCGTCGCTGACCTTCTGGATGGTCTCATGGGTCTTGCGGCGCAACTGCTGTTGCTGGTCACCGAGGCTGCCGGGCTCGATGGCAACCTTGCTGCCGCCGGCGGCAATATGGCCATGCACAGTCTTCCACAGTTTGCGCAGGAAGCGGCTCGCGCCCTCCACGCCCGCATCGTGCCACTCCAGGGTCTGCTCGGGCGGGGCGGCGAACATGGTGAACAGGCGTACGGTATCGGCGCCATACTGCTCCACGGCCGCATGGGGGTCGATGCCGTTGTTCTTGGATTTGGACATCTTGACCACGCCGCCGGCAATCACTTCCTCGCCGGTGGCGCGCTCCACGGCTTTTACCGCCTTGCCCTTGTCATCCCGCTCGACGTCCACATCTGCCGGGTTGATCCAGGTCTTGTGGCCGTTCTCCTCCCGGTAAAAGGACTCGGCCAGTACCATGCCCTGGCACAGCAGCTGCTTGAATGGCTCGTCGCTGTTGACCAGGCCCTCGTCGCGCATCAGCTTGTGGAAGAAACGCGCATACAGCAGGTGCAGGATAGCGTGCTCGATACCGCCCACATACTGGTCTACAGGCAGCCAGTAGTTGGCGCGGTCCGGGTCCAGCATGCCCTCCTCGAAGTCGGGGCAGGTGTAGCGGGCGTAGTACCAGCTGGACTCCATAAAGGTGTCAAAGGTGTCGGTCTCGCGCTCGACGGGCTCGCCGTTGAGGTCGTCCACACGCCATTCCGGGTCGGCCTTGATGGGCGACTGGACCCCGTCCAGCTCCACGTCCTCAGGCAAGAGGATCGGCAGCTTTTCCGCCGGCACCGGGATCTCGCCCCCGTCGGGCAGGTTGAACATGGGTATGGGCGCGCCCCAGTAGCGCTGGCGGGATACACCCCAGTCACGCAGGCGGAAGTTGGTGGTGACGCGGCCCTTGCCCGCTGCCTTGAGAGCGTCGGCAATGGCATTGAAAGCGGCGTCGAAGTCGAGGCCATCGAAGCCGCCGGAATTTACCAGTACGCCCTTGTCGACAAATGCCTCCTGCTCCAGGTCGACAGTCTCTTCGCCGTTGGGCGCCACTACCTGTTTGATCGGCAGGCCGTACTTGCGCGCGAACTCCCAGTCGCGCTGGTCGTGGGCGGGCACCGCCATCACCGCACCGGAGCCATAATCCATCAGCACGTAGTTGGCCACCCAAACCGGGATTTCCTCGCCGGTGATTGGATGGATGGCCACCAGTCCGGTGTCCATGCCCTTCTTTTCCATGGTGGCCATGTCGGCCTCGGACAGGGACTGCTTCTTGCACTCGTCAATGAAGGCTTTGAGTTCGGCGTTGTCTTCCGCCAGCGCCAGCGAGATGGGGTGCTCCGCGGCCAGGGAGACATAGGTGACGCCCATCAGGGTGTCCGGGCGGGTGGTGTAGACATCGAAATGGCCCACGCCGGCAACGGTCCGGGGCAGGGCAAAGCTCAGCTCGACGCCCTTGCTCTTGCCAATCCAGTTGCGCTGCATGGTGCGGACCTGCTCCGGCCAGTGGGGCAGCTTGTCCAGGTCGTCCAGCAGCTCCTGGGCGTAGTCGGTAATCTTGATAAACCACTGGGCCAGCTCACGGCGCTCGACAGTGGTGCCGCAGCGCCAGCAGCAGCCGTCTTCCACCTGCTCATTGGCCAGTACGGTGGCGTCGTGGGGACACCAGTTGACTGCAGAGTTCTTTTTGTACACCAGCCCCTTTTCGTACAGGCGGGTGAAGAACCACTGTTCCCAGCGGTAGTAGGAAGGCTGGCAGGTGGCCAGCTCGCGGGACCAGTCGAAACCGAAGCCGAGCGCCTTCAGCTGGCCTTTCATGTAATCGATATTGGCGTAGGTCCACTTTGCAGGGGCAGTCTTGTTCTGGATCGCCGCATTCTCGGCCGGCAGGCCGAAGGCATCCCAGCCCATGGGGTGCAGGACATTCTTGCCCTGCATACGCTGGAAGCGCGAGATCACGTCGGTAATGGTGTAGTTGCGCACGTGGCCCATGTGCAGCTTGCCGCTGGGGTAGGGGAACATCGACAGGCAGTAGAATTTTTCCTTACTGGCGTCCTCCGTCACCTCAAAGCTTTTCTGCTCCTCCCAGTGTTGCTGGGCGGCGGCCTCGACTGCGGCGGGGTTGTACTGCTCTTCCATCGGCGGGAACCTATACTCTTGTGATTCATTTCTTGGTCAAATAGCCATCTACCGGATAGGCTGGCGAGCGCCGAATTATATGGGGGATGCCATGGCGAAGGAACCGAAGTTGCCACAGGAAGACGATCTGGCGGAAGAACTGCGCCGCGATCTGGAAAATCTGATCGAGGATGAGCTGGCGGTGGAAGACCTGACCGCCAACAAGGCCGCTTTCCTGCGCGCCTGGTTAAAAGATGACCTGCACCGTGCAGTCGACTATCTACGGGGGCTCGGCGGGGAGTTGCAGACCCTGGAGGAGCGCACTGGCGACTGGCTACTGGATGCCGCCGACCCCACGGAGACCGCCTGGCCCAACCTGATGCGTTGTATCCGCTCCGGTGAGCCCTGGGCGCTGGCCGGGGAGATTGTCGGTCCTGACGAGGAGCTGCAGTGCCTCGGTTGCGGCTATCGCGCCCTGCCGCCCCGCGGCAGCCAGATCACCCCCTGTCACCGCTGTGGCTACGGCTGCTTCCGCCAGATCAAGGGTGGTCTGCAGGAATAATGGAGTTGCAGGCAATACTGACCACACTGGTGCTGCCGCCGCTTGCACCATTATTGGGCATGGTGCTGGCTTTCGTATTCTGGTGTTTCCCGGAATCCTCCCCTGTCGCCAAACTGTCACTGCCACTGGCTATGCTCTCGTTTGCCGTGCTGTGGATTTGTGCGACACCGGCCTTCTCCGCCTGGCTGGGTGCGCGCCTGGTGGGAGAATCGATTGAGACCCAGAGCGTGCCCCAGGCCGTCGTGGTGCTTGGGGGTGGCCGTTACCGGGACGGGAATTCCGGTAACGAACGCCTGTCGGCCACCAGCCTGGAGCGGGTGAGTTGGGCTGCCCGGGAGGCGCCGGCACAGTTGCCAGTGCTGGTCTCAGGCGGACGTGTATACGAGGCGGAACGCGCCCCGGAAGCGGAGCTTATGGCGTCGGCGATGCAGGATTTGCTGCAGCGGCCGGTGACTTGGCGCGACAATTGCAGTCGCACTACCGCGGAAAATGCCGTTAACAGTGCGAGTATTCTGCATGATTCCGGGGTTGAGAGTGTGGTGCTGGTCACCCACTGGTGGCATATGCCGCGGGCAGCGCGGGTATTCGCCCGGGCCGGCCTGCAGGTAAAGCCGTTGCCGGTGGGCAGTGCCGCAGAACTGTTGCCCCGTGCCCAGGAAGGGCTGCTGCGCTGGATGCCCAGTGCCGGGGCCCTGTTGCGAACCCAGGTCTACTGGCGGGAAGTGCTGGCCTCTGCGTGGTACCACTGGCGACCCCTGCCACCGGAATATAACTGTTAAGCGGTGGCGTTCCGGCCCGTATCGGTCGCAGAAGTAGTGCCGGGGCAGTTAAATCGCTGGCCAGACGGGAACCCTGGCGTTGTGGCCGGTTCAAAGATCCGGTCACTCTTTGAGCTTGTCCAGTTTGGGGCCGCGCACTAAGATGTCCACCCCACCGCAGTGACAGCAGGCTGGCTCGGGCCGCCAATCATGCAAGCGCCAGATGCCAGCGGGCTTTTCCGGACACAAGGTATTGCCTGGTAGCCATTACCGGCGGATAAAAAAGAATTTTGCAGTCGGAGCGCCGCTGTGGTCAGTAAAGATAAAAATAACAGAGGTACCCAGAGATGACGGACCTGCCTTCATCCTTCTCCCCGATCCAGTTGCATAACCGGCTCAATCGCCCGGTATGGCTGGGCATCAGGCGCGTGCAGCGCGACGGCCGCGAGCTGGTGTTCCTGACCGCGAGTACCAGCGGCCTGGTCAGCAAGAACTTCGAAACCTTTGCCGGACAGGTAGTGCGTGAGTTTCACCTGGACCCGGCGCAGACCGATTTCATTGAAGTGCGTGGTGATGGTGAAGAGTGGCACTGGATTCGCTGGCATGCCCAGTGGGTGGGCTCCGCTCCGATGGAATGCCGCTCTGAAGAGGTGGTGGCGGTATCCAGTCGTCGTTATCTGGAGCAGGCGCTCGAGCAGCGTACTGAGGCCGCCTGACGGGCGGTCGGGGGCGTAATGAACCTGTAGGCAGCAAACGGGGGCAGGGATATCAGGCTCGTGCCTTGTTCGCGTGGCCATTCTCCAGCAGGTCCGCCAGGGCCTGCTCCAGGGTCGGGAAGCGAAAGCTGTAGCCGCTGTCCAGGGCGGTGCGCGGTTCCATCTTCTGGCTCGCCAGCAGCAATTCCTCGGCCATCTGGCCAAACATCAGCTTCAGCATCCACGCGGGCGTGCGCATCAGGCACGGCCGGTGTAGCTGCTTGGCCAGCAGGCGGGAGAAACTGTTGTTGGTAACTGCCTCGGGTGCGCAGGCATTGAATGGCTGGCACAGGTGGTGATCGATGGCGTGCAGCATCAGGCCGACGATGTCCTCCTCGTGAATCCAGCTCATCCAGTGCTCACCGGTACTCATCGGGCCGCCAAGACCAAGGCGAAATGCCGGCAGCATCTGCGGCAGGGCTCCACCACGGGTGGATAGCACAATGGAGGTGCGCATGGTGCCAACACAGATGCCGGCCTGCTGCAGGGGCAGGGTGGCCGCCTCCCAGTCACGGCAGAGCTGGGCCGCGAAGCCGCCACCGGGAGAGCTGCTCTCACGCAGGAGGTCGCCGCCGCGGTCGCCGTAGTAGCCCACCGCGGATCCCGACAGGACATAGGCCGGTCGCTGCGGTTGGGCCAGGGTCCACTCCACCAGTTTCTCGGTGGTCTCCACGCGGGAGCGGCGGATCTCGGCCTTGCGTTTGCTGGTCCAGCGGTGGCTGATGGGTTCCCCGGCCAGGTTGACGATGACGTCCACCGGGCCATTGACCTCGTGCAGCTCACGGCAGCCCTGCGCCGCCTCACCACACAGGTCGTGCACACGTTCCGGGCGCCGGCTCAACACGGTCAGAGAGTTTCCCCGGGCCAGCCAGTGCTGGCAGAACAGGCGGCCGATCAGCCCCGTGCCGCCAGTGATTAAACAGTGCATATTGCCAAGGGCGTCCTTGCCAGATCGTTTAAGTTGTTGATGTGACTGCATCATAGCAGGCCGCAAGGGCGGTGCAGGAGGTGGTACGAGGAAAGCTGCGTCTTGGCTCACCGGGGCGGGAGGACCGCCCCGCCAGCGGCTCGTCAGTCGGTTGCCTGGCCGGCGACAGGTGCCACTGCCGGCCCGCGACGGCGGATGCGCAGGGCGACGGCGGCGGCCAGCATCGGCAGCGCCAGTGCGAATACCAGGGAGATACCGGCCCACATAAACGGGGTGGAACCGCTCCTGCCGGTCACCTTCCCAATCATGTTGGCGCGCTGGAACTGCGGCAGCCGCTCCACGACCTGCCCCTGCGGGTCGACGATTGCGGTTACGCCGGTATTGGTGGCGCGCACCAGGTAGCGCCCGGTTTCCAGGGCGCGCATCTGCGCCATCTGCATATGCTGCAGCGGGCCGATGGAATCACCAAACCAGGCATCGTTGCTGATCGTGAGCAGGACCTGGGAGGTCTGTGCGGACCCGGCCACAAGTGTGGGATAGACAATCTCGTAGCAGATCAGCGGGGCCCAGGTGAGGCCGCCGGCAGCCAGGGGGGGCTGTTCGTCCGGTCCCGGGCGGATAAATGAAGTCGGCAGGTCAAAGAACTCGATAGTGCCCCGGATCCACTCCTCCAGCGGTACATATTCGCCGAAAGGCACCAGGTGGCGCTTGTGGTAGACGTGGGGGCTGCCGCCGAAGACCGCAGCAGAGTTGTGCACCACACGCAGCCCGTTATCGACCCGGTCGTAGAGCACGCCGGTGATCAGGTCGATCTTCGTTTCCTCGGCATTGCGTTGCAGCGTCGACATCAGGTTGGGGGCCTGGCTGTAGAGCAGTGGCAGGGCTGCCTCGGGCCATATGATCACCTCTGCACCGCTCTCGCCGAGTGCCCGGCTGCCGCTCTGGTAGCGATTGATGGTTTCAGCGCGAAACTCCGGCAGCCACTTCTTCTCCTGCGGGATATTAGCCTGCACCAGGCCCACGGTCACCGGTTCTCCGGTGGCGCGGGTCCACTCCACCTGCTCGAGCAGGGCACCGGCGGGCCACGGCAGCAGGGCCGCTACCAACAGGCCTACGCGTGTGCGCCGGGCCAGGGGCAGGGGGCGCCCCGCCACCAGCAGGGCCATGACAGCGGCGGTCAGCGCCAGCAGCAGGCCGATACCGAAGACGCTGAGCAGTGGTGCCCAGCCCGCCATCCAGGTACCGGTGTGCGCGTAGCCGGCATAGAGCCAGGGAAACCCGGTAAACAGCCAGCTGCGCAGCCATTCGCCGATAAACCACAGTGCGGGAAATGCCAGCGCAAATGGCAGGGCGCGGTCGGTAAAGCGACCGAGGAAATAGAAGGGCGCGGCCAGCATGGCCGCCAGGATCACCACAAAGCCGCCGGTCAGGAGCAGGCCCAGTGGCATGGAGGAGCCACCGAACTGGGTGATCGAGACATAAACCCAGGAACCGCCACTGCCGAATAGCCCCAGGCCGAACCAGAACGCCAGCCAGGCGCTGCTGCGCCCGCGCAGCTGCAGCCCCCCGCTGCGATGCAAAACCAGTCCGGCGAAGGCTGCCAGTGACAACAGGCCACACACCCAGAGATTGAACGGGGCGAAGGACAGTGTCATGAGCGCGCCCGCAGCGGCACTGGCAAGGGGGTAGATGAGTCTGCGCATGGGTTTTCGGTTCACTACAGGCGGCGCGGGGTTATTCCGCGTCGGTGGCCGGCGACTGCTGGCGGCTGAGCCGTAGCAGGTGCACCTGGCGGTTGTCCGCATAGAGTACCCGGAAGCGGAACTCGCCCAGCTGGGTGATCTCGTCGCGTCCTGGCAGGTGGCCGAAAGACTGCATCACCAGGCCGCCCACGGTATCGAACTCCTCGTCACTGAGCTCGCTGTCGAAGTACTCGTTGAAATCCTCGATCGGGGTGAGCGCCTTGACGATAAAGTCGTTGTCGCCCACCTTGCGGATAAAGCTGTCTTCCTCTTCCTCGTCGGTCTCGTCCTCGATCTCGCCGACGATTTCCTCGAGGATATCCTCAATGGTGACCACGCCGGATACACCGCCGTACTCGTCGATCACCACAGCCATATGGTACCGGTTTTCTCGGAACTCACGCAGCAGGATATTCAGGCGCTTGCTCTCGGGAATGATATTGGCGGGGCGGATGATTTCCTCGAGGCTGAACTTCTCCAGCCCTTTGAGTACCAGCGGCAAGAGGTCCTTGGCCAGCAGGATGCCACGGATATCGTCCACGCTCTCGCCGATCACGGGGAAGCGTGAGTGCCCGGACTCAATGATCTTGGGCAGGAACTCCTCGGGGGAATCCTGCAGGCTGACCACAACCATCTGTGAGCGCGGAATCATGACCTCGCGCACCTGCTGGCTGGATACGTCCAGGGCGCCCTCGATAATCGATAGGGCCTCGGCGTCTACCAGCTTGTTTTCTGCTGCATCCTTGATGATATCCAGCAGTTCGTCGCGCGATTTTGGTTCGGCGGAAAACGCGCCAAACAGCTTTTCCAGCCAGTTTTTCTCCCCGGAACGGGGCTTGCTGGAGGATTGGCTACTTGGGGGTTCGTCAGTGGTCATGGATGTGGCCATGCTCCGTCTTTCTCTCTCTATACCTGTACATTAGTCGTACATCAGGGCCGCTACCGCAACTGCTGCGGGCGGCGTGAATGATCCGTCATCACTCCGGATGGCCCTGCGGGCGCCGGGTGTCCAGCCCCTGCGGGGGGCGGTACGGGTCCGGGAAACCCAGCTCCCCGAGCAGGCGGGTCTCCAGGGTCTCCATGATTTCTGCCTCGGCATCGTCAATATGATCGTAACCGAGCAGGTGCAGTGTGCCATGGACCACCATGTGTGCCCAGTGCGCAGGCAGGGCTTTGTGCTGCTGTTCCGCCTCCGCGGCAACCACCGGGGCACAGATTACCAGGTCCCCGAGCAGGGGCACGGCGATGTCTGCCGGCAGGTCCGCCGGGAATGAGAGTACGTTGGTGGGCTTGTCCTTGCCGCGGTATTGCCGGTTAAGCTCGCGGCTTTCCGCCTCATCGACGATGCGCACGCTCAGCTCTGCCTCATCGCGGTGGTCCCGCAGGGCGGTTGACGCCCACTCGGCGATCTGGCCATCAGAGGGGAGGTCGGTGCAGCGGCTGGGCCGCTGCACGTCCAGGTGGAGGTCAGTCATGGGGGTTGGGCATCACCGGGTCAGGCCGCGTTCTCGTCGGGTTTCCCCGCGAGGGCGTCACGCTCCGCCTCATGGGCGTCGTAAGCCTCCACAATACGCTGGACCAGCGGGTGGCGTACCACGTCCTTGGCTCCGAAATGGGTAAAGCTGATGCCGTTCACCTTGCCCAGGACCTCAATCGCATGGCGCAGGCCGGAGGCCTGTCCGCGGGGCAGGTCGATCTGGCTGGGGTCACCGGTAATCACGGCGGTGGAGCCGAAGCCGATCCGGGTCAGGAACATTTTCATCTGTTCGCGGGTGGTGTTCTGGCTCTCGTCCAGGATCACGAAGGCGTTGTTGAGGGTGCGGCCACGCATGTAGGCCAGCGGGGCCACCTCGATCACATTGCGCTCGATCAGCTTGCCCACGGTCTCGAAGCCCAGCATTTCAAACAGGGCGTCGTACAGCGGTCGCAGGTAGGGATCCACTTTCTGGCTCAGGTCGCCGGGCAGGAAGCCCAGCTTTTCGCCGGCCTCGACTGCCGGGCGCACCAGCAGGATCCGCTCCACCTCGTCCTTCAGCAGCGCTTCCACAGCGCAGGCGACGGCCAGGTAGGTCTTGCCGGTGCCAGCGGGGCCGATGCCGAAGTTGATATCGTTGGTCTGCACCGCGCGCACGTAGCGTCGCTGGTTCAGGCCCCGCGGGCGCACGGAGCATTTCTTGGTGCGGATCAGCACCACCGGCTCGGATTCCTCCGCGCTGCCTTCGCTGTCCCCTGTGCTCTTGTTCTGGAGCTCTTCCACGCCTGATTGCTGCAGGGCGAGGTGGATCTCCTCAGGCGTCAGGTGATCGTGGCTGCCGGTTTCGCGGTAGAGGAAGCTGAGCAGTTCCCCGGCGGCACGCGCCGACTCTGGTTCACCGTAAAACGCGAACTCGTTGCCGCGATTGCGGATCTCGATATCCAGTCGCTGTTCTATCTGGCGCAAGTGTTGGTCGAATTGGCCACAGAGGTTGGCCAGGCGGCGGGCGTCGTTGGGCTCAAGGGTGATGCTGTGAGCGAGGGTATGTGTTTCCAAATTGGTTTCCGTGCACCTATATCCGGGATTTCATTGCTAGGGTATACCCATTTTCCCTGTAGGGGAAAGGGCGGGCTGTGACGAATCGGTTCTAAGCTTATAAGGCCTTTATACCAGGCTGGTATTACAGAACCGGGACGCCGTCCTCTGCCTGCCGCCAGCCTGGATGGGGTGCCGCTAGAACAGCGGCCCCTCCAGTTCCGAGGTCACCAGCGTGCCGCGCAGCGAGTTTGGCAATGCTTCCTCGATCACCACATCGGCGAACTTGCCGATCAGGGCCATATCGTCGGCACGGAAATTGACTACGCGGTTGTTTTCGGTCCGGCCCTGCAGCTGGCCCGGGTCCTTCCTGGAGACGCCGGTTACCAGCACCCGCTCGGTGTTGCCCACCATGCGGCGGGCAATCTCCGCCGCCTGCTGGTTGATACGGTGCTGCAGCAGCTGCAGGCGCTGCTTTTTCACTGCTTCGGGGGTGTCGTCCGGCAGGTCGGCGGCCGGGGTGCCCGGGCGCGCCGAGTAAATAAAGCTGAAGGAAATGTCAAAACCCACGTCCTGGATCAGCTTCATGGTGGCCTCGAAATCCTGCTCGGTCTCCCCCGGGAAGCCGATAATAAAGTCGGAAGACAGGCAGATTTCCGGGCGGATCTTCTTCAGTCGACGGATCTTGGATTTGTACTCCAGCGCCGTATGGCCTCGCTTCATCGCCATCAGGATACGGTCGGAGCCGCTCTGGACCGGCAGGTGCAGGTGGTTTACCAGCTCCGGAACTTCGGCGTAGACATCGATCAGTGCGTCGGAAAACTCTACCGGGTGGGAGGTGGTGTAACGGATACGGTCGATCCCGTCGATGGCCGCCACGTAGGTGATCAGTTCGGCAAAATCCACCACCTGGCCGTCGTCACCGGTGGCCCGGTAAGCGTTCACATTCTGGCCCAGCAGGTTGACCTCGCGCACACCCTGGTCCGCCAGGTGCGCCACTTCCTCCAGCACGTCTGCCACCGGGCGGCTGACCTCCTCGCCACGGGTGTAAGGCACGACACAGAAGGTGCAGTACTTCGAGCAGCCCTCCATGATGGAGACAAAGGCGGTGGCGCCGTCGGCCTCAGGCTGGGGCAGGCGGTCGAACTTCTCGATTTCCGGGAAAGTGACATCCACCACTACAGCACCGTTTTTCTGTTCCCGGGTCTGCATCATGTCCGGCAGGCGGTGCAGGGTCTGCGGACCAAAAATCAGGTCCACGTAGGGTGCGCGTTTGGAGATGGCCTCGCCCTCCTGGCTCGCCACGCATCCGCCGACGCCGATGATCAGCTCGGGATTCTTTTCCTTCAGGTGCTTCCAGCGCCCCAGCTGGTGGAACAGTTTTTCCTGGGCCTTCTCGCGGATAGAACAGGTGTTCACCAGCAGGACATCCGCATCCTCCGGGTCATCCGTCGGCACCATGGCGTGCGACTCCCCGAGCAGGTCACGCATGCGCGCCGAGTCGTACTCGTTCATCTGGCAGCCGTGGGTCTTGATATAGAGCTTTTTCACTTTTGCCTGGGGCGTGGTTTCGGACATAACTGGCCTGGTTAAAAACTGTGCAATCCAAAGGGGCGGGCATTATAGCGACCCGCGCCGGCACTGCATAGATGGCGGGGCAGCTACTATATGTGGGACTGCGGTCCTGTGCTATTCTTGCGCGCTTTTTCCGGGATGGTCCAGGCGCAGGGGAAGCAATGCTTCGCGCTGGGGCCATCCACCAGCCATGGATGGCTGGGCCCGAGACTGGCCGAATGTCCGCTAGTCGCGCCAGGGACGGTGAGTGAGCACTGCGGGGAGATCCCCGTACCAAAAGCAGAATCCGCGAGGGACAACCTCCATCCTGGGAACTCTATGGCGAATCCGATCTACAAAGTCATCTTTCACAACCAGAACCAGGTGTATGAACTCTACGCCCGGGCCATCTACCAGAGCGATATGTACGGCTTTATCGAGGTAGAGGAATTTGTTTTCGGCGAAAAGTCGCAGTTGGTAGTGGATCCCAGTGAGGAGAAGCTCAAGACCGAGTTCGCCTCGGTGACCCGTTCCTACATCCCCATGCACAGCATCGTGCGCATCGACGAGGTGGAGAAAGAGGGCACCGGCAAGATTGTCGAGGTCAAGGGTGACAAGGTCGCCAAGTTCCCCTTCCCGAGTCCCATGCAGCCGCCGCAAGACGGCGAGTGAACTCCGGCGGCACCGGTGTGCCGCCCCGCAGCTTCCCGTTTCCCCCATACCCCGTTTCCATTCAGGCCTTATACCGCTCTCCCCGTCAGCGATGGGCAACCGGTCGTCGCGCCCCGGCGGCCGAATCGACCCGGCGCCGCGAATCAGCACTATTCTTGAAGAATAAGGGATGCGTGTGTCGCTACCCTCCGGGTGCCGTTGCCAGTACCGGCACCGCAGTGGTCGGGCGCAGCGCGGATACCTAAATGTAAGGGATGTCTTTTAGGTGACGGATATGGCCTCAATACCTGCGACCAAGGCTGCCATCTCAACCCTCAAGATCGAGCAGCGCGTCGAGCGGGATGTCAAAGCCGGCATACCCGAATCGGACCGGAACAGTCACACCGAGAGCGAAGAAAGCCTGCGCTCCTATGTCACCAGTGAGATCATCGGCCGTGTCCACCGGGAGCGGCAGGCGGCACTGGACGAACAGGCCGAACGTCGCGGTGAGGCCAAAATCCGCCAGCACTACCAGGAACTGCGAAATACCGGCCGCACTATCCACCAGCGGCTGGCGAACCGCTTTGCCCTGCTGAGCCGGGAAATGGAAGGTGCCGCCGCGACGGTATCTTCGACACGCATGGACCTGGAGATATTCCGGCTCCGCAACGGACTGACCCGGGACGCGGAGTACCGCGAGTCGAGGATCCTGCATTTTTCCGTGATTTTCTTCGTGGTGATCCTCGAGACCGCCCTCAATTCCTTTTTCCTTTCGAAAGGCAGCGAGCTGGGACTGGTGGGGGGCTTCTTCCAGGCCTTTATCATTTCCCTGGTGAACCTGGGCCTTGCGGCGTTCCTGGCCTTCACGCTGCGCAACCTGTTTCACGTCAGTATCCTGAGGAAGAGCCTGTTCCTCTGCCTGTTCCTGGGCGCGGCAGCGCTGACCACCCTGTTTGTACTGGGCGTGGGCCACTACCGGGAGGCTCTCGAGGCCGACCCGTTTGCGGCCTCGGGCTTGGCAGTCGCCAGCCTGTCGGGCCAGCCGCTGGGCATCCGCGATTTCAATTCCTGGATCATGGTGATTGTCAGCGGTATGGCGGTAATGCTGCTGGCGGCCAAGTTCTTCCTGGTTGACGATCGGTATCCGGGCTATACGGCGGTGACCCGCCGGCACCGGGAGGCCCGCCGGCTCTGGCTGCAGCGCTGTGCCGATGCTTTCCGCGAGGTTGGCAGGGAGGCCGAGGAGACCCGGCGGGAAGTGTCCGGGAGAGAGCAGGAAATACGCTCGGAGTTTATCGATTTCAAGGCAAGTATCGAGCGCAGCGAGCATATCCGCCGGCAGTACGAGGAAGATATCGTCAAGGCCCAGGGGCTGCTCGACGAGCTGATCCGCCACTACCAGTCCCATGCCGAGCGCATCACCAACCGGCGCGCCGCCTATTTTGGCAAGCTGCTGCAGGTGGAGCTGGAAAAACTGCCAAAGCTGAATACCGCCGGGCTGGACCAGCACCGGGAGGACCTGTCCTGTTTCGAACGGGTCATTGCAGGCCTCGATGAGGAATATGCCGCGGCCATGGAAGCGATCAGCGAGAAACTCGAGAGCATCAATGGGCAGATCAATGCCGCCATCGAGCGGATAGAGCAGGACAAGGGACTGAGTGGGGTTTAATGAGGGAGATATTCAGTCGCCTGTCCGGCGATGACAGGAAAGGCCTGATGGTGGCGGCGCTCGGTGTCGTGATCCTGGCCGCACTTGCGGTAACCGTCGTGCGGGTGATCAATGCACCGGAGAATGACTACGACCGTAAAACGCTGTGTAATACGAGCCTGCCGCGCCCCCTGCACCATGTTTTTATCATTGATGTTTCTGACGCCCTGTCGGATTACCAGAAACACTTCCTCCGCACGCATATATCCGGTGTGCTGGAGCAGGCCGCGGTAAACGACCGCTTTACCCTCTTTGTCCTGGATGAGAAGTACCATGGACTCTCCGAGTCTGTAGTGGATATCTGCAAGCCCGAAACCGCCGACGCCGTCAGTGCACTGACCGCAAACCGCGCCTTTGTCGAGCGACTCTACCTGGAGCGCTTCGAGCAGCCACTGGACCGGGCTATCGCGGAGGTGGTTGCCGCCGGTGACCAGGAAGTGTCGCCGATTTACGAGGCGCTGTCGGATGTGGTGGCGCTGGATCGCCTGGATGGCCGGGCACAGGAGGTACACCTGACGATTGTCAGCGACATGATCCAGAACTCCAGGGCGGGGTCCGTGTTCAGCAGTGGCTCGGCTGCCATCGACAACCTGCCCCTGATCAACCTGAGGAGGGCGCGGACGACGGTGCTCTGGCTGGATCGGGAGAAATATCGCCAATACCAGACTACCGAACTCCAGCGCAGCTGGCAGGATTACCTGGCCAGTGTTTCCCGTTTTGAGCAGATAGAGCGGGTGCGCAACTAGGCCCTTGCCAGGCACAGGCGAGGCTGGCGCGAGCCCGCAGCTGTTACGCGCAACATAACCGTCAACAAATCGCCCCTGTAATGTAAAAAATATCCTGCAAGTTAGTGCAAACCGCTACTTGGGGCCTTGCAATGAGTAACCGCTACCGCGCACTGTGGATTTCCGATGTTCACCTGGGCAGCCGGGACAGTGAACCCCAGCGCCTGGCCGACTTCCTCGCCCAGCACCGCGCCGATACCGTCTACCTGGTGGGCGATATCTTCGATATGAAAGCACTTTCCCAGGGTAAGGGCAGCTGGTGCAAGGCTTCCACCCTGTTGCTGGAGATACTATCTGAAATCAGCAGCAGTACGCCCGAGGTAATCTATGTGCCGGGCAACCACGACGCCCCCATGCGGAGCTGGGCCGGCAAGCGCCTGGGTAATATCCGCATCGAGCGGGAGTGGGTGCACGAGGCCGCCAGTGGCAAGCGTTACTGGGTAACCCATGGCGACCAGTTCGAGCACCATATCAGCATCAATCCTGTCAGTTACCATATCGGTGACCAGAGTTATTACCTGATGTTGCGCTTCAATCGCTGGATCAATTACTGGCGCAGCCGTTTCGACCTGCCCTGGTGGTCGCTGGCCAATCACGTCAAGAACCGCGTAAACGCGGCGCGGCGAATGATGAACCGGTTTGAACAGGTGGCTGTCCGCGAGACCGCCAGCCGCGGCTACGATGGTGTGATCTGCGGCCATATCCATCGTGGGGCGGTTCGCGATGACCGGGTTGGGGATAACGTAGTCACCTACGCGAATTGCGGTGACTGGGTCGACTCCATGAGTGCAGTCGTGGAGCAGCGTGATGGCAGTCTCGAATTGCTGCACTGGCGGCGCGCCCCGAAAATCGCCCATATCATGACCGAAGTGGTGGCGGCATGATCCAGCTGGACAGCCTGCTGGCCCGCAACCCATGGTTCAGTGCCGCGCCGCAAAAGCCCGCCCGACGGCTGGCTTCAGCCACGCTGAAGATAATATGCTGCGAACAGAAACTGCAGGAGTTTGGGCGCCTCTACCCCCACCTGGGCGGCCTGGACTTTATCCGGCAGGTGTTCGCCCACTTCAATTTCCACTATGACCTGTATCCCGGCGAGCTGGAGCGGATCCCCAGGGACGGCCCCCTGGTGATTGTATCCAACCACCCGCTGGGGAGCCTCGATGGCCTGGCCCTGATCGACATGGTGGCGCGAGTGCGTGGCGATGTGCGGGCGGTGGCCAGCCAGTTGCTGTGGAACATCGAGCCCTTGCGCCCATACCTGTTGCCGGTCGACAATTTCAACGGGCGCACCCGGCGGGCAGACGTGGAGGGGATTCACCGGCATCTTCACCGGGGTGGTGCGGTTATTGTTTTTCCCGCCGGCGAAGTCTCGCGCCTGACCCCGAAGGGCGTGCGTGACGGTCGCTGGAATCCGGGGTTTGTCCGCTTTGCCGCCAGGGCCGGGGCGCCGATCCTGCCGGTGCAGGTGCGTGGCCGCAACTCCCTGTGGTTCTACGGCCTGTCGATGGTCAACAAACCACTATCGACCCTGTGGCTGATCCGCGAAATGTTCAAACAGGCCAGCCGCAGTATCGACATCCGTATCGGCAGCCCGGTGGAGGCGGATTATTTTCGCCAGTGGCCGCTCACGCCCCCTACCCAGGCGCGCCTGTGGCGAAAGCATGTCTACCAGCTGAGTCATTCCCCGCGCCCTCTGGGGCCCGAGCCGGTTGCCGCACCGGAAGCAGCTGGAAAAGTGGCCGCGGTCATCCGCCAGTGTGAAGCGCTGGTGGAGCAGGGCGGCTTTACGGTCCGGTTGTACCGCCAGCAGCCAGACTGCCCGGTAATGCGGGAGCTGTCTCGCTGCCGCGAGGTGTCATTCCGGGCTGTGGGGGAGGGCACTGGCCTGAGCCGCGACTGGGATGCCTTTGACGCGCACTACGATCACCTGCTGCTGTGGGATGAAGACGCCCGGCAGATTGCCGGCGCCTACCGGCTTGCCAGCACCGACAGCTTGCAGCCGGAGCAGGTTTACAGCAGCACCCTGTTCAATTATCCGCGCCCGCCGCAGGAGTGCCTGCCCGGCTCGGCGGAGCTGGGCCGCAGTTTCCTGTTGCCGGACTACTGGCGTGGCCGCGGCCTGGACCTGCTCTGGTGCGGTATTGGCCAGTGGATTGCCAGGAATGATGTGCGTTACCTGTTTGGCCCGGTATCAATGCCGGGCACATTCACGGTGCGGGCCAAGTCCGCGATCGTGCGTTATTTCCTGCACCACTTCTCCACCGACAACCCGCTCGGCGATGCGCGCCTGCCGTTCGAGGAGGTCCGGCAGGACCTGCCACCCCTGGTGGGCAGTGCCGGAGAGGATATGCTGCAGCTCAAGCAGGTCCTGAAGCAGGAGGGTGTTTTGCTGCCGCCGTTGTTCAAGAAATACACTGCGGTGACCACTCCCGGGGGGACCAGTTTCCACGCCTTCAATGTGGATCCGGATTTCTGTGATTCGGTGGACGGGCTGGTGGTGGTGGACCTGCAGAAAATGGACCCGAAATTTTCCCGCAGGTACCTGGCCGGCTGACAGCGGCTTCATTGCCCGGGTCACCGATATCCGGCAGAACCAGCAAAACAAAAAGGGGCGCCGCTGCGCCCCTTCTTGATTGGCCGGGTGTCGTTCCGGTGGCGGAAGGGTCAGGCCTGCTGCAACTGCACCCGTACGCTGGCCAGCTTGATGCACAGCACCAGTACCGACATGGCGGTATCCAGTTCCTCCAGTGGCGGGAAGCTCGGGGCGATACGGATATTGCGGTTCTGCGGGTCCTTGCCATAGGGGAAGGTGGCACCGGCCGGGGTGAGCTTTACCCCGGCCTCGGCGGCCAGCTTCACTACCTCAGTGGCACAGCCGGGACGCGTGTCGAAGGAAACAAAGTAACCGCCGTGGGGTGTTTCCCACTCGCCCAGGTCGGAGTCGCCAAAGGCGTCCTGCAGGTGCTTCAGCACACACTCGAACTTGGGTTTGAGGATATTGGCATGCTGCTGCATATGCTCTTTTAGCAGGGTGAACTCAGGAAAGAGACGTGAGTGGCGCAGCTGGTTTACCTTGTCCGGGCCGATCGTCATGGCCTGCATCTGCTGCTTGAGCGAATCCAGGTTCGCCGGGCTGGCGCTGACAAAGGCGACGCCGGCGCCGGCGTGGGTGACCTTGGAGGTTGAGGCAAACTGGAGCACGGAGTCGGCGGTGTCATTTTCGATCGTCGCCGAGCGGATGCTGGGGAGGTTGATATGCTGGTCCAGGTCGTGGATGGCATAGGCGTTATCCCAGAATATCCGGAATCCCGGATTGGCTACCTGCCCGAGTTGGGCCAGGCGGTTGACCGTATCCTGGTCGTAGGTGACGCCGGTGGGATTGGAGAACTTGGGCACGCACCAGATACCGATAATGTCCTGGTCCTCGCGCACCAGTTTTTCCGCCGCATCCATATCCGGGCCGGTCGCTGTCATCGGCACGTTCACCATGCCGATGCCCAGCTGCTCACAGATGGTGAAGTGGCGGTCATAGCCGGGGACCGGGCAGAGGAACTTGGGTGCCTGCAGTTCGCGCCAGGGCGTGGTGCCGGCAAAACCGAACAGGTAGCCGGTAAGCACTGCGTGGTACATGAGGGTTAGCGAGCTGTTGCCCCCGGCGAGAACTTCTTCAGTGGGCACCTGGAGGATGTCTGCCCCCAGGGCGCGGGTGCAGGGCAATCCCTCCAGGCCACCGTAATTGCGGGTATCGATGCCGTCCGGCGAGCGGTAATCGCCATTCAGGATACCGTCCAGCTTGTCGGAGAGGTGCAGCTGATCCGCGGATGGCTTGCCCCGGGTCAGGTCCAGGTTGAGTTCGTGTTGGCAGATACGCCGGTACTGCGCCTCCAGTTCCTGTTCCCATTCCAGTAACTGGTCGCGTCTGGCGGAGTCGATACGCACGTTCATCCCTCGTATAGCTGATAACTGAGGTGGCGAGCTTAGCAGGCCGGCGCCGTCGCCGTCAGCAACTATTGATGGCGCGGCGTTCGTTACAGTAGTAATTATTGCGCGCTGAGCGTGCGAAAGTCCCGGGCGTATTCCCGCAATGTGCGGGTCAGGTGATTGCGCTGCCGGTCAGTGATGGTGGCGAAGATCTTTTCTCCCAGTTGCCGCGCCCGGCGCTGGCGTTCCTCCTGCAGCTGGCGGTACTCCGCGGACCAGAGTTGCTGGGGGTTGTCGATCAGGTCCCGCAGTTTCTCCTGGTAACCTTCGGGGCGACGCCATAGGAGGTCGAGAAAGGCTGCCTGCCACTTCTGTCGCTGCTGGTCCCGGAGCAGGGGGTTATAGGCCACCTGGTGCACCCAGGCAGAGATCAGTTGTTCCTGTTCATCATTCAGGGAGCCCAGCCAGCGCTCACTCTGCTTGCGAATGCGTTTCCTGCGCTTCTGTTCGATTTTTTCCGGGGACTTCTGCCACTTCTCCAGGCTCTCCTCACGTTTCTCGCGCATTTCCTGCGCCAGTTCGCGCACCTGGTCCCGGGTGAGAGTGGCGCTGAGCGGCAGGAGCAGGTCGTAGAGCTGGGCGCTGGAGGTCTCCCAGAATTCCTCGAGTTGTGCCTCTACCGCTGGCAGGTCTTCGGGGCCGAAGTCGCGTGAATCGACTCGTGCTGCCAGTTCTTCCAGGGAATCTGCATAGCGGGGGAGCTGGGTGCGCCGGTGCCAGATGTGAAACTGGTCCAGTGACTGTCGCAGCATCAGCTCCTGCCGGTCATTGAAATCCACATAGTCGTCAATCTGCCAGCGCATCCAGCGGTCGAGCTGGTTGTACGCAAACTGGATGCTGGAACAGCTGGCCAGCAGCAACAGGCAGCTAATCAGTAGTGTCCGGCGCCATCGCCGGCCACCACCGGTACCTCGTCCTGCCTGGAAAAGTCGGTAGTCATCGACACCGTACATTGTTCACGCCTTCTGCTGTTATCCCCGGTGAGCCATTGCCCGCGCACGCATAGGTCCCACTGGTAAGTCTACTCAATCCAGGACAAGACGGACGCTGGCAGACCTGCTGCCTGCGTATGCTGGATAGCATTGGACAGAAACGCGGCCCATCGATTCACATACGTGCGGTAAAGTGGCGTGGATTGGCAGGTAATCGAGGCCGGGCCGCTACCGGATCCAGACCTCGACGCGGCTGTTCTTGAATGGCGCCTGGCCGGCATTGGCTGCGAGGGGGGCGAAGGCACCCAGTGCCATTACATTGATATTGCTGATGCTGTGCTCCCGCAACAGCGCCCCGCGGACTTTCAGTGCGCGGAAGCGGGAGATGAGGTCGGTAATATTGCTGTTGGAACCATGGTCAGAGAACCCCACCAGGGTCAGTTCCAGCTCCCGCTCGGCCTGTTGCAGGTAGTCTTCCAGTCGTCGCAGGTCCTTGAGGGCGCGGTTGTCCAGTTCGGCACTGCCGTCGGCAAACCGGAACGAGATACTGAGGCGCTGTGCTTCACGCATCAGTGCCTGGTAGTCGCCGGGTGCGTTCGGGTAAGGCGTTATTTCCAGGGCGACCGGTGACAGGTTGATGAAGCCGGTGTCCGCGACCAGTGCCTGGCCGGCGGCCGACTCAACATAACGCAGGAAATCCTCCACTTGCGGGTGGTACTGGGCCGGATTGCGGTACAGGTAGAGGCGTCGGGTCAGGGGAAAGTCTTCTGTGGCGACAATGCCCCGGTCTGGCACTACCGCAGCCAGTTGTCCCGCCTTGATGGCAACCTTCTTGACGCCTGTGGCATCCGCGAATGGTAGATAGCCAATCGCACCGGGCCTGGACATCACCAGTTCACGGGTCTCGGCATTGCCGGAGACCTCGTAGACATGGGGCTCTGCCTGTCGGCTGCCGCCAAAGATTTCACTGTCGAAAGTGGCGCGGGTACCGGATTCGATATCCCGGTGCAGCGGGTATACAGGCTGGTCTGCGCCGCCTAGTTCGCGCCAGTTGCGGATCTCGCCGCGATAGATGCGCTGCAACTGCTCGATGGTGAGCTGCTGTACCGGGTTCATCGGGTGCACGGAAACCACCAGGGCGTCGAGGCCAATGACATGTTCCGCCGCAACCCCGGTCATATCGCCAAAACGTGCCAGCCGGTTAATTTCCGCCGGCTTTATTCTCCGCGAGGCCATACCGATGTCTGCGCTTCCCGTGTCGAGGGCCTTGAAGCCGGTGCTGGATCCCCGCGCGATGATCGGTACTTGCACACGGCGGCCCGAGAGCTCGGCGGTTATCCAGTGTTGCTCGCCGGCACTGCGCTGGTCGATGCGCCTGCCACCCAGGCTTTCCAGGTAACCGCGGACCAGGGCGGGGCCCAGTTCGGCACCGATGGTATTGGAACCGGTAAGCCTGAACAGGGTCTGTGTCTCCAGGGCGGTGACGGGCAGTGCCACCAGAACCATTAGCAACGCTACACCCAGCTGCGTGAAAGCCCCCATTGATAAATCCCCTCTATCCTGCTTTATGCTTCAAGGCGCCTCCCTGTCCGACCGCCTGCCAGCGGGGAAAGCGGACGCTGTTATCGCAGAAAAGTGTGACAGGGTCGTTGCGGGAAGGAGGCGGTTTGTCACGTGCGTGGCACAGGGAGGTTACGCGGGGTGAAGTTTGCCGCCCGAGAGCGGAATTTTTCCCAAAAAGGGGATGACAACGCTGTCATGCGTCCTGTAGTATGGTTTTTATCGTATGGCACCGGCGCCCCGTGCGCCGCTCCTGCCTCCCGGGGGATTTGGGAACGGGTAGGGGAAGAGATACATAACAAAAGAAATTCTTAGAGGCCGATTGAGATGGTTGCTTCGAGAGATAGGGAACTCCTTTATATAGGTATCGATGGCGGTGGCAGCAAATGCCGCGCTTCAGTCGTCGACAGCGATAACCGTGTACTGGGTACAGGAGTCGCAGGTCCCGCCAATCCCCTGCATGGTTACGCACAGACGATAGATTCTGTGGTGCGGTCCGCCTCCCTCGCCCTGGCAGATGCCGGCCTGTCCGCAGACCTGTTGGGTGAGCTGGTGGCCGGTGTAGGGCTCGCCGGGGTCAATATGCCCAGCCTCTACAACAAAATGGCCTCCTGGTCACACCCCTTCCGCAAAATGTACCTCACCACCGACCAGCATTCGGCATGCCTGGGTGCCCATCGTGGCGGCGAGGGCGCAGTGATTATTGCCGGTACCGGATCCTGTGGTTATGCCTGGGTCGGCGGGCGCGCGGAAGTCCTGGGTGGTCACGGTTTCCCCCACGGAGACAAGGGCAGTGGTGCCTGGATGGGCATGGAAGCGGTGAAGTACCTGTTCCTCGCCCTCGATGGCCTGGCGGAGGACTCGCAGCTGAAAGACGAGCTGCTGCGCGTCCTGGAGAGCAGTGACGCCAACGACGTGTTCGAAAAAATTGGAGGCAAGTCCTCCAGTCACTACGCTCGTCTGGCAGTGCAGGTGGTTGAGTGTGCGGAAGCCGGTGATCCGGTAGCCTCCGCGATCATGCGTGATGGTGCGTCCTATATCAGTGACCTTGCAGACAAGTTGCTGGAATTCAATGCGCCGCGCCTGTCGATTATTGGCGGCCTGGCGCCGCGCCTGCGGCCCTGGCTGGCGCCACACGTGGTCGAGCGACTGGCGGATCCGCTGGACCCGCCGGAAATCGGATGCGTGCACTTCGCGCAGCAGTCGATGGCAACGGAAATCAGTGCCGGGGAGACGGCCACAGAAGCTGAGGGCAAGGCCCTGTTCGGTTAACAAGCAGAGAAGCTCGAGAATATTATGACTGCAGGAAATCCCGCCGAGGCAACACAGGTAGGTAGCACCATGGTCAAGACGGTTATGGAGATGGAGGCCCGCGAGGCGCCGGACAGGATCGCCGAACAGCTACAGGCCAACGCCGGCGTCATGGCAGAGCTCGGTGAGCGGCTGCGGCGCCAGCCACCGCGCTTCGTAATGATCGTCGGGCGCGGCTCATCGGATCACGCCGGGGTGTTCGCCAAGTACCTGATAGAAATCGAGACCGGTGTTCCCACCTTTGCCGCGGCCCCGTCTGTTTCCAGTGTGTACGGCCGCAAGCTGAAGCTCGAGGACGCGCTGGTGCTGGTAATTTCCCAGTCCGGCCGCAGCCCGGACATCCTGGCGCAGGCGCGCATGGCGAAGGAGGCAGGTGCCTACACCGTGGCACTGGTAAATGATGAATCGGCCCCGATCAAGGATATCGCCGACCTGACAGTACCGCTCAAGGCTGGCCCGGAAAAGGCGGTGGCCGCCACCAAGAGTTACCTGGCGACGCTCTCGGCGGTGCTGCAGCTGGTGGCCAACTGGACCGAGAGCGACGACTTGCTGGCCGGGGTGGACGCACTGCCGCAGGTCCTGCGCGACGCTGTCGACGCGGAGACCCAGCTGCGCCCGGAGGACCTGGCCGCGGTGAAAAACCTGGTGGTGCTGGGGCGCGGCCCCGGTTACGGCATTACCCGTGAACTTGCTCTGAAGTTGAAGGAGGTCTGCAACATTCACGCGGAATCCTTCTCCAGTGCGGAGTTCCTGCACGGGCCGGTCACCCTGGTGGAGCAGAAGCTCACCGTGATCAACGTACCGATCGAGGACGAGTCCTTCCAGGCACACAGCGAACAGATTGCCGATATCATCCGCCGTGGTGGCACCCTGATCAACCTGCATGTGCCCAGCCAGGGCGTACACCCGCGCGTCGCGCCCCTGGCCCTGCTGCAGCGTTTCTATATCGATGTGGCTCATGTGGCGGTCAGTCGCGGGATCAACCCGGACGAACCTGCCGGCCTCAAGAAAGTCACCCAGACGGTCTGATGACAGGGCGCTGTAAGCGGATTTGGAGATACTCGTGAGCCAGGTGTTGGTAGCCGAACAGTTATTCGACGGCGAGCAGTTACATCGGGATGTAGCCCTGCAGGTTGATGGCGAAGGCCGGATTTCCAGTGTGGGAGGCCCTGCGCCGGAGGGGGCACAGCGGCTGCGGGGCCTGCTGGCCCCGGGCCTGGTTGATGTCCAGGTCAACGGTGGCGGCGGTGCACTGTTTAACAATGAGCCTACCGTGGAATCACTGGTCAGAATGAGTCGCGCCCATGCGCGTTATGGCACCACCGGTTTTATGCCCACGCTGATCACGGATGAAATCGAGGTGATGCAGCGGGCGGCGGACGCCGTAAGTGCTGCACTGCGAGAGGGCGTGCCGGGCGTGCTGGGTGTGCATTTCGAGGGGCCCCACCTGAGTGCGCCCAAGAAGGGTACCCATGAAGAGCGTTTCATCCGGCCGCTGACCGACGGGGAGCTGGCCATCTACGCCCGTGACGACCTGGGGATCAAGATGGTCACCCTGGCCCCTGAAAATGTTGCGCCGGAAGATATCCGTAAGCTGGTGGACCTTGGAGTGAGAGTCTGCCTTGGCCACTCGAACGCCGATGGCGCTACCGCCGCTGCGGCACTGGAGGCCGGGGCCACCGGCTTTACCCACCTGTATAACGCCATGTCGCCGCTGCACTCGCGCGAGCCGGGCATGGTGGGTACGGCCCTGATCAGCGACGACGCCTGGTGTGGCCTGATTGCGGATGGCCACCACGTGAGCCCTGAAGCCATGATCCTGGCGCTGAAGGCCAAGCCGCGGGGCAAGGTCATGCTGGTCACCGATGCCATGTCCCTGGTGGGCAGCGAGGAGACGAGCTTCCCGCTGTTCGATCGCACGGTGGTGCGGCAGGGCGACCGCCTGACCTCCACCACAGGAGAGCTGGCGGGATCACACCTGGATATGATCAGCGCGGTGCGCAACATTCGCGACTGGTGCGGTGTCGAGTTGATTGAGGCGCTGAGGATGGCCTCGCTGTACCCGTCACAGTTTCTCGGTTTTGCGGGCGGGAAGATTGCGGCAGGTGTGCGTGCAGACCTGATTTTGTTGAATGGCGATCAGCGGGTCACGAAAACCTGGATTGCCGGACAGGAAGTCTTTTCCGCCCAGTAAACAGACTTGTAATTATAACGATAAAAGGTGCTCCCTATGGAAACTGCAGTTCTGAGCCAGAACGAATCCCGCAGCAGCCTGTTGCCCATGGCAATCATTGGCATGCTGTTTTTTATTTTTGGTTTTGTGACCTGGCTGAATGGTTCACTGATCCCGTTTCTCAAGGTGTTGTGCGACCTGAATGAGTTCCAGGCGCTGTTCGTTACCTTCGCCTTTTATATTGCCTACACCGTCATGGCCCTGCCGATGTCCTATATCCTGCGCCGGACGGGCTATCGCGACGGCATGGCTATCGGCCTCGCGATCATGGGCGTGGCCGCACTGGTTTTTATCCCCGCGGCGCAGACGGGTAGCTATCCGGTATTCCTGCTGGCCCTGTTCGGCCTGGGTGCAGGCCTGACCATCCTGCAGACCGCCTCCAATCCCTATGTGGTCAAGGTGGGTCCGGCGGAGAGCGCTGCCACGCGCATCGCGGTAATGGGCATCATCAATAAGAGCGCCGGTGTCCTGGCGCCGATCGTGTTCACGGCGCTGGTGCTCTCGGGTCTCGCCGATTTCAATACCGAGGCGATCTCCAGGCTCGGTGAAGCGGAGCGCGCGGCACGGCTGGAAGAGGTTTCCAACCGCCTCATCATGCCTTATGTCTATATGGCGGCATTGCTGTTCATGCTGGTGGCACTGGTGAAGCTGTCCGGACTGCCTGATATCGACGAAGAGGAGAGCGAGGACAGCGAGACGAAATCCGGCATCCTGCAGTTTCCCCAGGTAGTGCTCGGGGCGCTGGCGCTGTTCACCTACGTGGGGGTGGAAGTGATTGCCGGCGACACCATTGGCCTTTACGGCGAGCGCCTGGGCCTGGCCAATTATGCCTCGCTGACTTCCTACACCATGGTGTTTATGGTGATCGGCTACCTGGTTGGGGTGGTCGGTATCCCGCGCTATATCAGCCAGCAACAGGCGCTGCTGGGCTCGGCCGTTGCCGGTAGCCTGTGTGTTATGGGGGTATTGTTCGGTTCATCCGAGAGCACGGCGATTGCCAGTATCCTGTGGGGCTGGTCGGGTATCCCGGTGGTGCCGGACACCGTGACCTTTGTCGCCCTGATGGGTCTGGCGCATGCCCTCTGCTGGCCCGCAATCTGGCCGCTGGCGCTGGAAGGCCTGGGCCGCTTTACCGCCCAGGGCTCAGCGTTGCTGATCATGGGGATCGCCGGTGGTGCGATTATCCCGCTGGTGTTCGGCAAGATGGCGCACTTTGCAGACAATACCCAGGTGGGCTACTGGGTGGCACTACCCTGTTACCTGTTTATCCTTTTCTATGCCCTCAAGGGGCACAAGATGCGCAGCTGGAGCTGACCCGCGTCAATCAGTTTTGTTTTCTCATCGTTGTAACCTTTGGTTCTCGTGACTTCGCCCTCCACTGGAGGGCTTTTTTATGCGTGGGGAATCGCCTCGATGCGCCTGTGGGGCCGGGGCCGTGAAAGCGGGGGATCAATTGCCGGTTGATTGCGGCATAAGGGGAGGGCAAAGCCGGGTGTGCCGGGGCGCCCGCTGGTGCGGGGCCCGGGGATGGCGAGATTATTCCGCCGGTGCGGGGCCGCTGGAATCGCGCACCACCAGCTCCGGAGTGAACTCCCGCTTGATGCCCGCCTCCTTGCTGGCCGAGCCGCTCTCGGCAGCGGTATGGCCCCTCGCCTTGCTCAGTACGAGGGCGGCAGCGCACTTGGCAATTTCATTGTTGGGCTGGTGGGCGGTGGTGAGTTTGGGCCAGGTCTGCCTTGAGAAGGGGCTGTCCTCAAAGCCGACAATGGAGAGCTGCCCCGGAATATCGATATTCATCAGCCGTGCGGCAAACAGGGCGCCGGCCGCCATTTCGTCGTTACTGGCAAAGATGGCGGTGGGCGGGTTGTCCTGGCCCAGCAGTTTTTTTGCTCCCTGCACGCCGGAGTCGAACGAGTACTCCCCTTTCAGGACCAGGTCATCCTCGACCGGGATCCCGGCCTGCTCCAGGGCCTGGCGGTAACCTTCCAGGCGGCCGTAGGTCGAGACGTGCTCTTCGCCACCGCAGAGGAAGCCAATGCGTTTATGGCCCAGCTGCAAGAGATGCTGGGTCAGGTCGAATGCAGCTGCGGTATCGTCCACCTGGATACAGTCCTCGCTGTCCTCGAGGTCGGCCGTCTTGGAGACAATACGGACATAGTCCACATTGAGCTTCTTGAGAGTGTCGATGACAGAGGGAGTTTCCGAGAACGGCGGGGTGAGGACCAGGCCGGCCACTTTCGAGTGCAGCACCAGGTCTTCCAGCTCCTGGTATACGGATTCCGACCGGGAGTTGCTGGGGTGGATCAGCAGTTCGTACCCCCGTGCCTTGCAGGCATCCAGGATACCGTTCTGCATGTTGATGACGTAGTAGGCGTTGGGGTTGTCGTAGATCAGGGCAATGGTATAGGCCCGTGATCCGGCCAGGTTGCGTGCCGCCAGGTTGGGCTGGTAGTGGAGCGCGTCCACCGCATCCTGCACCTTCTTCCTCGTGGCGGGGCGGACCGAGGGCTCATTATTGATAACGCGCGAAACCGTTTTTATGGATACGCCGGCGCGAGCGGCGACATCGTTGATGGTAACTTTCATTGGCGGCGGTCTTGTCCTTGGTCCCGGTTGCCGGGACTTCCATTCCGGGGCCTTCCCTCTCAGGCGGCGTATCGTCCCAGTCTACCAGCAATTCCCGGGTGCTTCGCGTGCACGGCTTTGAAGGGTTGTGTGCCCACGGCGAGGACCGGGAGCAGTGTCGGCGATGGGCCTGCCGGCTTTGTGAAGTATTACTACAAAAAACGCGCCGACCGCCTGTCGCGGATGTTCTGTTTCGGTTAGTATGACAGCGTTGTCATCCGATTTTGACCGTTTGGCGCCCCGGTTATGCCGGCGTGTCGACCAGGGTGGCAGCCAGGAAATAAGAATTGCCGTCCCGGCCTGGGCGCCGGCGATAACAGAAAATAGGGGGCAGCCATGGATATCACCACATTGCCGGTCTGGCACAAACTGCAGGTGCTCGCGGGGGAAATGAAGCAGCGGAAACTGGCGCAGATGTTTGCCCGGGATCCGTCGCGTGCCGACCGTTACTCGCTGGAAACACCGCACTTCCTGCTTGATTACTCCAAGAACTTCATCGATGAGCAGGTGCTACAGGCGCTGCTGGAGCTCGCGCGCGAGACCGGCCTGGAAGACTGGCGGGAAGCAATGTTTGCCGGCGAGCCGATCAATCGCACCGAGGGACGCCCGGTACTGCACACGGCCCTGCGGGGTTCTGCAGGGCCGTCTGTCACAGTTGATGGTCAAAATGTGAGCAGTCAGGTCGAGGCGGAGCTGGCACGCTTGAAAGAGTTTGTAAATTTACTACATAATGGCGACATTCGCGGATGCGGCGGCTCTCCTGTTACCGATGTGGTGAATCTTGGGGTTGGGGGGTCGCACCTGGGGCCACAGATGGCGGTGGAAGCGCTCAGGCCATACTGGCAGGGCAAGATCCGGGTTCATTTCGTCTCCAACGTAGACGGCGCCCAGCTGGAAAACACGCTGGAGGGGTTGCGACCGGAGACCACACTGTTCCTGGTGTCATCAAAAACTTTCACCACCGTCGAGACACTGACCAATGCGCGCAGTGCACTGGCCTGGCTCGGCGAGCTGGCACCCGAGGCGGAGCTGTTGCGGCGCCACTTTGTGGCGGTGACAGCGAGCCCGGACAGGGCACGGGAATTCGGTATCCCTGACAGGTTTACCTTCCGGTTCTGGGACTGGGTTGGTGGGCGCTTCTCGCTCTGGTCCGCCATCGGCCTGCCGCTGGCGATTGCGGTCGGCTTTGGTGGGTTCCGTGCAGTGCTGGATGGTGCGGCAAGTATGGACCGGCACTTCCGGCAGGCGCCGCTGGCAGAGAATGCGCCGGTGCTGATGGCGCTGGTGAGTTTGTGGAACTGCACTTTTATGGGCTGGCCCGCCCAGGCGGTATTGCCCTACGAGCAGGCGCTGCACATGTTGCCGGCGTACCTGCAGCAGGCGGAGATGGAAAGTAACGGTAAATCTACTACCAGAACGGGGGAGGAGGCGGCTTACACCACCGGCCCCCTAATATGGGGACAGCTCGGCATCAACGGCCAGCACGCTTTTTACCAGTACCTGCACCAGAGCCCGGAAGTGGTTCCCGCTGACTTTATTGGGAGCACACGGCCCGGGCACAGTCTCGGGGCGCACCACGAAATCCTGCTGGCCAATATGTTTGCGCAGAGCCAGGCCCTGATGACCGGTGTGAATCGCGAGCAAGTGGCTGCCGAGCTGGGTGAAAAGGGGCTTCCGGCCCAACAGGTGGAAGAACTGGTGCCCTATAAAGAGCACCGCGGGAATCGGCCGAGCAACACCGTGCTGCTGCGCGGGCTGGATCCGCAGTCTCTGGGGGCTCTGGTTGCACTTTACGAGCACAAGATTTTTGCCCAGGGTGTTGTGCTGCAAATTTATTCTTTCGACCAGTGGGGCGTGGAACTGGGTAAAGGCCTGGCATCGGCACTACAACCGAAGTTACGGAGTGGTGACCTGGCCGGTGAGGACAGTTCCACCGCGCGCCTGATCGAGTACTACCGGCGGGCGAACCCGGGGAGTGAAGCCCGGGAGTTTGCCGGGTAAATACACAATAGAGCAGAAAGTTTATGGTACACAGCAAGGTTCAAGCGGTTACCGAGCGAATCATCGAGCGGAGCGAACAGACCCGCGCGGAATATCTGGCGCAGGTCGAAAAGTCGCATATCCAGGGGCGGGCGGCCAGCCACCTTTCCTGCGGTAACCTGGCGCACGCGATCGCGGCTTCCAGCCAGGAAGAAAAGAACCTGATTGCCTCTGGCCGCGGTCCCAACCTGGCAATCGTCAACGCCTACAATGACATGCTTTCGGCACACCAACCCTATGGTGCCTATCCCGACCTGCTGAAACAGGCCGCGGCGCGCAACGGTGCTACCGCGCAGGTGGCGGGTGGTGTGCCCGCCATGTGTGACGGTGTGACCCAGGGACGCACCGGGATGGAGCTGAGCCTGTTTTCCCGGGATGTCATCGCCATGGCCACGGCCATTGCGCTGTCGCATGATGTCTTTGAAGGCAGCATGTACCTGGGCATCTGCGACAAGATTGTCCCCGGGCTGGTGATCGGTGCATTGGCCTTTGGCCACCTGCCGGCGATATTTGTCCCGGCGGGTCCCATGCCTTCCGGGCTCCCCAATCCGGAGAAGGCCCGGGTGCGGCAGTTGTACGCCGAGGGCAAGGTGGGCCGCGAGGAACTGCTGGAGGCCGAGAGTGCCTCCTACCACAGTCCCGGTACCTGCACCTTCTATGGGACCGCCAACAGCAACCAGATGCTGGTGGAGATCATGGGGCTGCAGCTGCCGGGCAGCTCATTTGTCAATCCGGGCACGGAGCTGCGCAACGCACTGAACGATGCGGCAGTGAAGCAGCTGGTAAACATCACCGAGCCGAGCCAGCATACCCCGATTGCGAAAATCCTCAGCGAGAAGACGTTCGTCAACGGTATCGTCGGGCTGCTTGCCACCGGTGGCTCCACCAACCATACCTTGCACCTGGTGGCGATGGCGCGCGCTGCCGGTATCCAGATCACCTGGCAGGATATGGCCGAGCTGTCCGACGTGGTGCCACTCATGTGCCACGTCTACCCGAATGGTGTGGCGGACATCAACCACTTCGCCGCTGCCGGTGGTATGCAGTTCCTGATCCGCGAATTACTCAGCGCCGGCCTGCTGCACAATGATGTACACACAGTACTGGGCAACTCCGGGCTGAAGCCTTACTGCCACGACCCCTTCCTTAACGATGACAAGACCGATGTGGTCTGGCGCCCGACGGTCGAGGAAACCGGTAATCCGGACATCATCCGCCCGGTCAGCGACCCGTTCTCCCATCACGGCGGCCTGCAGCTGCTTGAAGGCAATATCGGCCGCAGTGTCATCAAGGTGTCCGCCCTCAAGAATGACCAGCTGAAAGTAAAGGCGCCGGCTATCGTCATGAACAGCCAGGACGAATTGCTGGAACGTTTCAAGGCCGGTGAGCTGGAAAGGGATTTTGTCGCGGTGGTCCGCTTCCAGGGCCCCCAGGCCAATGGTATGCCGGAACTGCACAAGCTGACCCCGACCCTGGGTGTATTGCAGGATCGCGGTTTCAAGGTGGCGCTGGTGACTGACGGCCGTATGTCCGGCGCATCGGGCAAGGTACCTGCGGCGATCCACATGTCTCCTGAAGCTGCCGATGGCGGCTGGATTGCGAGGATCCAGGACGGCGACATCATTGAGCTGGATTCCGAGGCCGGTGTGCTGCAGGTGCATGTAGACGACGCCGAGCTGGCCGCGCGGGAGCCGGCAGAGCACGACCTGAGTGCAAATGGCCGGGGTATGGGGCGCGAACTCTTTAACAACCTGCGGGCCCTCGCCAGCGGCGCGGAAAGCGGCGCGAGCGTTCTCTACTAACCGGCGCCAAGACGTCACGGAGCTTTTTAACGTGGGGCTCAAAAACTCTTACAGGATGGCAGAGCAAGAGACATGAATAATCCTTTTGACTTGGTGTTGTTTGGCGGTGTGGGCGACCTGGCCCTGCGCAAGCTGATTCCGGCCCTTTACCGTGCACACCTGGAAGGGGGCCTGGCCGAGGGCAGCCGCATCCTGCCGGTCTGCCGTCGCCAGGAGGATGTAGACAATTACCTGGACCTGGCCCGTGAGGCCCTGAAGACCCACCTGCGCAACGGGGAGTACAGCGAGTCGGTATGGAAGTCGTTCAGCAACCTGTTGCGTGCAGTGGCGCTGGATATTTCTGAGCCGGACGACAAGTGGGATCAACTCGGTGACATCCTGGGCGCCGGCGAGGAGCGGGTACGTCTGTTTTACCTGGCGATCCCGCCTGCTGTTTTTGGGCCCTGCTGCGAGAACCTCTCCCTGAAGGGGCTGATCCACGAGCAATCGCGTGTAGTGGTGGAAAAACCTCTGGGATATAACGCCCAGACTTCTGCAGAGATCAACGGCAAGATCGGCGAATACTTCCCGGAAAACCATATTTTCCGCATCGACCATTACCTCGGGAAGGAAACGGTCCAGAACCTGCTGGCACTGCGCTTCAGTAACGTGCTGTTCGAACACCTGTGGGATGCCAGCGTTATTGACCACATCCAGATCAGTATTGCCGAGACCGTGGGCCTGGAGGGACGTGCCGGTTTTTACGATGAGACCGGCGCGATGCGGGATATGGTGCAGAACCACCTGTTGCAGCTGCTGTGCCTGATTGCGATGGAATCCCCCAACAGCATGTCCTCGAAAAATATCCGCACTGAAAAAATCAAGGTGCTGGAAGCGCTGCGTCCGCTGGTTGGCGAAGCGGTGGAAGAAAATATCGTGCGTGGCCAGTATGTGGCCGGTGGCCTGGGCACCCAGCTGGTGCCCGGTTATCTCGAGGAGCTGGATGCAGCCTCCAGCAATACAGAAACATTTGTCGCCATCCGTGCCCATATCGATAACTGGCGCTGGGCTGGCGTGCCCTTTTACCTCCGTACCGGCAAGCGGATGGAGAAGCGCTGCGCTGAGATTGTGATCCAGTATAAGGATGTCTCGCACCGGGTGTATGGCGAGAGCGCTGGCAAGGTCATCCCGAACCGGCTGGTGATCCGACTGCAGCCCGAGGAGAGCATCAAGCTGGTGCTCATGTCCAAGAAAATGGACAGCCTGGAAATGGAACTGCAGCCTGCTGAACTCAACCTTTCACTGTCCGAAACCTACGACAGCTTCAAGAGTGACGCCTACAAGCGCCTGATGCTCGATGCGGCGGCAAACAACGCTGCACTGTTTATCCACCGGGAGGAAGTGGCGGCGGCCTGGGCCTGGGTCGACCCGATCATCGATCACTGGCGGGAAACCGATAGTCAGCCGGACCTGTACCGGGCGGGCAGTTGGGGGCCACAGGCTGCCAACGAGCTGCTCGAGGAGGACGGGCGGCACTGGTTTAACGCCCAGTAGCCACTTGCCGATAGAAATCAGAAATCAATTGAATTAACACCGATCGGGGCCCCAAGCCATGATGGTAGAAGAAAAGTTTTATCCGGATCGCGAACGCCTGGTGATGGCGCTGGCAAATGACTGTGCCAGCGCCCTGCAGCGGGGTATCAAGGAGCAGGGCCAGGCCACCTTCCTGGTCTCCGGTGGCAGTTCACCGGAGCCGGTTTATCAGGCGCTGTCAAAGCGGCCGCTGCCCTGGAACCAGATCAATGTGGCCCTGGTAGATGAACGCTGGGTAGAGCCCGGGCAAAGCGGCAGTAACCACTCTTTTATCGAAAAGAGCCTGTTGCAAAACAACGCTGCCGAAGCGCCGTTCCTGGGCATGAAGAACGCTCACACAAGCGCGGCAGAAGGGCAGGCCGATTGTGAGCGCGCCTACGCTGAACTACCGCGTCCTTTTGACGTGTGCCTGCTGGGAATGGGAAGTGATGGCCACACCGCCTCACTCTTCCCGCATGCGGCGGGACTGGAGCAGGCCCTCGATGCGGATGCTGCTGAACTCTGCCGTGCCATTACCGCGCGGCAGAGTGAGGTGACTGGCAGCCACACCGAGCGCATGACCCTGAGCCTGGCCGCCATCCTGCAGGCGCGGGATATCAAGCTGCTGATTACCGGTGACGAGAAACTGAAAGTTTACCGCGAGGCACTGCTGGGTACGGACGAGCTGGAGATGCCGATTCGCAGCGTGCTGCGCCAGGGGCGGAAACCGGTCACGGTTTACTGGGCACCCTGATTGGCCGGGTCATCTGGTGGATTTGATAGATACAGAAATTGGGATTGATCAATGCAGAACAAATTAGGAGAAGTGCTGGCGCAGGCGGGTGTCGTGCCGGTACTGGTCATCGACGACGCCAAAGAGGCACTGCCCCTGGCCCAGGCCCTGGTTGAGGGTGGCCTGAATGTGCTCGAGGTAACCCTGCGCACCAAAGCTGCCCTTGCGGCGGTAGAGGAAATCGCCAAACACCTGCCGGATGCCCATGTGGGCACAGGCACCGTGATGAGTGCGGAGGACATTCGCCGTTCGGTGGATGCCGGGGCAACTTTCATGGTGAGCCCGGGGACGACCGAAAAGCTGCTGGATGCCGCCGCGGAATGCCCGGTACCGCTGCTGCCGGGAGCGGCCAGCCCATCCGAGGTCATGCGCCTGTACGAGCGTGGCTATCGGTACCAGAAGTTTTTCCCGGCGCAGGCCGCCGGCGGTGTGCCAATGCTGAAATCCATCGGCGGGCCACTGCCCCAGGTGCAGTTCTGCCCCACCGGTGGCATCGGTCCCGGCAATGCGACGGATTACCTGGGGCTGGCCAACGTGGTGTGTGTGGGCGGTTCCTGGATGGCGTCACCGGCCCTGGTGAAGGAGAAGAACTGGGACGAGGTTACGCGGCTGGCGCGTGAGGCTGCGGCACTGGGCAACGGATAGAAATTAACGGCGGGGTGCAGCCCCGCTGCGAGACGCGGTAGTAATAAGTTCAATAATTGAGGCTTGGGATATGAAAATCAGAATTGCGATCAATGGCTATGGCCGCATCGGGCGCAATGTCACCCGTGCAATTTACGAATCCGGCTACAGCGACAAAGTGCAGCTGGTGGCCATCAATGATCTCGCGCCGGTGGAGTCCAATGCGCACCTGACGCGGTTTGACACTATTCACGGCCGGTTCAATACGCCGGTGAGTGTCGAGGGGGACGCGCTTCTGATTGGCGGCGACCGTATCCAGGTATGCCAGGAGCGGGACCCGGCGCAGCTGCCGTGGAAGAAACTGGGCGTCGATCTTGTGCTGGAATGCACTGGCCGCTTTACGGGCAAAGAGGCCGCCTCTGCGCACATTACTGCGGGTGCCAAGGCTGTCTTGATTTCGGCCCCGTCCAAGGATGCGGACCTGACCGTGGTTTACGGCGTTAATGACGACAAGCTCACCGCCGAGCACAAGGTGGTTTCCAATGCGTCCTGTACCACCAACTGCCTGGCACCGGTAGCCAAGGCACTGCACCGCGAGCTGGGTATCGAGCGCGGCTTCATGACCACAGTGCATGCCTACACCAACGACCAGAATACCCAGGATGCGGTACACGCCGACATCTACCGTGCCCGTGCTGCGGCGGACAACATGATCCCGACCAAGACCGGTGCTGCGGCTGCAGTGGGCCTGGTATTGCCAGAATTGAAAGGGCGCCTGGACGGTATGGCCGTGCGGGTCCCGGTAAGCAATGTATCCCTGGTGGACTGCCAGTTTATCGCCGGCCGCGACACCACCGCCGAGGAAGTAAACCAGGTTATGCAGCAGGCAGCCGAGGCCAGCGGTGGGGTACTGACATACTGCGACCAGCCCCTGGTTTCGGTGGATTTCAATCACACCACCGCATCCAGCCACTTTGACGCCAACCATACCCGGGTCAACGGCAACCTGGTGAAGGTGATGGCCTGGTACGACAACGAGTGGGGCTTCTCGCACCGCATGCTGGATACCAGCCTGGCCATGGCCGAGGCGCTGAAACTCGAACGGGTTGCCGCAGAAACTGCCTGAGCAGGCGGCAACTCCAAAATATCCGCGCAGCGGAAACAACAGTCTCCAGAGAACGACAGCCATTTATGATCCGACACACTAAAATCGTCGCCACTCTCGGCCCGGGCACCGACAAGCCACACGTTATCGAGGAAATGATCCGTGCCGGGGTCAACGTGGTGCGCCTCAACTTTTCCCACGGCAGTGCCGACGACCATCGTCGCCGTGTCGAGGAAGTGCGCGCTGCCGCGGCCGCGCAGAACCGCCTAGTGGCAGTGCTGGGTGACCTGCAGGGGCCCAAAATCCGTATCGCGCGCTTTGCCAGCGGCAGTGTCTGGCTGGACAACGACGCCGAATTCACCCTGGATGCGGACTGTCCACCTGAAGGCGGCGACGAGCACCGCGTGGGTGTCGACTTCCCGTCGCTGATCGAGGACTGCGAGACCGGCAACATCCTGCTGCTGGACGATGGCAAGATCCGCCTGGAAGTGACCGGTGCCACGCCTACCAAGCTGTTCTGCCGCGTGTTGCAGGGGGGCAAGCTCTCCAACAACAAGGGCATCAACCTGCTCGGCGGTGGACTGTCCGCGCCGGCACTGACGGAGAAGGATTACCGCGATATCAAGCTGGCGGCTGAGCTGGACGTGGATTTCCTGGCAGTGAGCTTCCCGCGCTGTGCGGAAGACCTGGAAACCGCCCGCCGCGCAATGGAAGAGGCCGGTAGCCAGGCGGCAATCGTGGCCAAGGTGGAACGCGCTGAAGCAGTTGCGGATGACGACACCATGGACAGCCTGATCCTGGCCGCCGACGTGATCATGGTGGCTCGTGGTGACCTGGGTGTGGAGATTGGCGACCCGGCACTGATCGGCGTGCAGAAGAAACTGATCAACCGTGCCAATGCCCTGAACCGTGGTGTGATCACCGCGACGCAGATGATGGAATCCATGATTACCAGCCCCACGCCCACGCGGGCCGAGGTCATGGACGTGGCCAATGCGGTGCTGGATGGCACTGACGCGGTGATGCTCTCGGGAGAGACTGCTGCGGGTGATTTCCCGGTAGCCGCAGTGGAGTCCATGGCCGAGGTGATCGTGGGTGCGGAGCAATACCTGGGCAGCGTGCCGCGCCCGGCGGTAGAGCGGGGGGCGTCCGAGCGTATTGATACCGTGATTGCCCAGGCCGCCATCGACGCGGCGGCGCGGGTTGAGAACCTGTGTGCGATCGCCGCGCTGACGGAATCCGGCCGCACGCCGCGTCTCATGTCGCGGGCCACCACGCGCCTGCCGATCTACGCCCTGACCCGTCACCCGCGCGTCGCGCGCCAGTTGGTGCTGTTGCGCGGGGTAGAGCCGGCGGAATTCGATCCGGCTCCGGTACCTCTCGGCCACCTGACCGAGTCGATTATCGAAGTCCTGAGTTCCCGGGTCGACCTGCAGAAGGGCCAGCGAATCCTGATTACCCAGGGTGAGCGGCTTAATGTCGGTGGTCACACCAGCTCGATGCGGATTAAAGAGATTGAGTGATATTTAGCCAACAACGCTGGCCGGGCGGAACAGGAGTTGCGCCCGGCTTTCCCGGTATTGCGGCTCTCTGCCCGGAAGTTGATCATCCTCCGCCCCACAGGCCAATCCCTCCCCAGATTTTCCCCAGACATCTTTGCTTGCGTAAGTGACTGAAGCGAAAACAATTTTCAGAAAGTTGTGTATTTTTTAGTCGCTTTTCGCGCATCTCCTGTCCGTAATTGACGGTTGTTTTGCCCGCGGGGCAGTAGCTTTTTATTTTTTTTGTGTGTATCTTCGAGCGTGTAGATGACAGCGCTATCATAAAACGGAATGACAGCGCTATCATTTAGGCGGTACAAGGTGAAAAAAATTATTAACCAACCTTCATATCAATAAAAAGGAAGGGGAAACTCGATGCTAAAGCGCAATCAACTCGCACTTTCCATTAGTGCGGCCGTGCTCAGTGGCGGCCTGATGGCTCCGCTGGCCGTTGCCCAAACTGACCAATCCCTTGAAGAGATTACCGTGACCGGTATTCGCGGTTCTCTGCAGGATGCCCTCAGCACCAAGCGCGATTCCAATGCGATTGTAGATGCGATCTCTGCTGAAGATATCGGCAAGTTCCCGGACAAGAACGTTGCCGAGTCCCTGCAGCGCGTCCCGGGCGTGACGATCCAGCGCCAGTTCGGTGAAGGTGCGGCAGTGTCTATCCGGGGTGCCGGTAACGACCTGACCCTGACCACCCTGAATGGCCAGAACGTGGCATCCACCGGCTGGTTCGTGCTGGAGCCGGCCAAGCGCAGCTTCAACTATGAGCTGCTGCCGTCTGAGCTGGTAGGCGATATCGAAGTCTACAAGAGCTCCCAGGCAGACCTGGCCGAGGGTGGTGTTGGTGGTACCGTGGTGATTAATACCCGCAAGCCGCTGGACCTCGATGCAATGACCCTGCACGGCGCTGTTGAAGCGTCTTCCCAATCCGATTCCGATTCCACCGACCCGCAGTTCTCAGGCCTGGCCAGCTGGAAAAACGATTCTGAAACCTTTGGTGTGCTGGTATCCGCCGTATCCCAGGAGCGCCAGCTGCAGCGCCAGGGCAACGAGGCATTCTGGGAGTGGGGCGCAGGCCCGGTGGCATTCGAGCAGGAGCGTAACCGCTCTGCGATCAACGCCACTTTCCAGTACCAGCCGACCGAGCGCCTGGACATCGTGTTCAATGCCATCGACATGCAGATGGAAGCGGACAATACCAACTACGCACTGTGGCTGACCCAGGGCAACTGTGGCTGGTGTGGCGTAGAGGTTGACCCGGCTGACCAGCTGAATGGCACTACCGCCCGCGGCCCCCTGAACGTCGCCTTCCTGCAGGCCCGTCCCCGCGAAGCGACCATGAATTCCGATGTATTCGATCTGTCCACTACCTACTCCGGTGACTCATACGAGCTGAGCTTCCAGGTTGGCCGCACCACCTCCAGCGGTGGCACCGACTTCGAGATGGTGCTGGATGATGGTTCCGGTGGCACCCCGATTCCGGGCGGTACCTACGATTTCTTTGGCGGCGGCCAGAGCTGGGACCTGAATGGTTTCGACCTGGCTTCCTACGACCCGGGCTCCGTAGCCATGGGTACCGGTGCCAACTTCAATGCGACCCCGAAAACCGACGAAGAGTCTTACTTCCAGGCAGACCTCGAGTTCGATGTCGAGCTGGGCCTGATCAACAGCATCAAGACCGGCATCAAGACCGCTGACCACAACGCGACCAGCCGTCGTTACGAGTTCCTGCAGGACCCGGATTTCGAAACTTCCATCGCCACGGCTGACGTGCTCGACGGCACCATCGAGGCGGGTGCCGGTGGTTATGTAATTCCGAAGCTGGACGCCGATGCCCTCAAGGCCTGGGCTCGTTCCTCCATCGTTGGCAAGGTTGAGGATCTCGGTTCCTACAGCGAGATCGACGAGACCAACGATGCTCTATATGTAATGGCAAATTATGCCGGTGACCGGGTTCGGGGTAACTTCGGCCTGCGCTATATCGCGACCGATGCCACCTCCACTTATTACCTGGACGGGCAGCGTACCGAGAGCGGTGCGGACTACTCGGAAATCCTGCCGAGCTTCAACCTGGCCTATGACCTCACCGACGAGGTGATCCTGCGTACCTCTGCGGCCAAGGTCATTGCGCGCCCGCAATACGTTGACATGTACGTAAACCCGAATGTGCTGGGTGCGGACGACGAAATCGACAACAACCAGATCTGGGTAGTGGGTAATGTTGGCCTCGAGCCCTATACCGCCAACCAGTTTGACCTGGGTGTGGAATGGTACTTCGCCGAGGGCTCCCTGCTGTCCGGTGCAGTGTTCTACAAGGATGTGTCCAATTTCGTGACCATCAGCGAGTACGCTGCCGACGCCAGCGAGATTCCCTTTGACCTGCCAGCCAGTGAAGAGGCATTCGGCTGGACGGTACAGGAGCTGGATAACGGCGAAAGTGCTGACATTACCGGTATCGAGCTGGGCTACCAGCAGGATTTCGGCAATGGCTTCGGCACCATCGTGAACTACACCTGGACCGACACCTCAACTGCCGAGGATACCTTCACCGACGGTAACCCGTTCCTGAGCGACAGCTCCGAGAACGTCTACAACCTGACCGGTTACTACGAGAATGCCATGTTCTCGGCGCGTATCGCCTACAACTGGCGCAGTGAGTACATGATTCGGGAGTCCGGTTCCTACGGTAACCGCCTGCACGATGACTTCGGCAGCCTCGACCTGAGTGGCGTCTGGCACGCGACTGACAATGTCGATGTAAAGCTGGATGTCAACAACCTGCTGGCCGAGGAGTCTGTACAGCTGGGTAACAATGCCGAGCAGACGCCGGGCAGCGGCTTTACGCCGGGCTTCCCGCTGTACGAGTACGAGACTGCTCGCCGGGTAAACCTGGGCGTTTCTGCCAAGTTCTGATCGGGAATCTGGTAGTATAAGCGGTAGCGAAGAAAGGGAAGTTTAGGCTTCCCTTTTTTCGTATAAAAAATATACTAGCTGATCATCTGACAGAATAACTACGTTACATTGATGGTGTTGTATGACTAATAAACAGTCTCCCAAAATCGTACCCCTGCAGAGCGACGTTCATGGCAAGCTGAAAGTGCGTGAACTCGGTGGCTTTGACCACGTAGAGGGTAGCCACATGGTGCCGGTCACCGCCCATGAATTCACCCGCCTGGGAGCCGAATACCCGATCGTTTTTGTAAAGAACTCCGAAACCGGGCAGTTCCAGTCTGTGGCCCTGCTGGGTCTGAAAGTGGGCGAGAACCTGTTCCTGAAGGAAGGCAAGTGGCAGGGCGTTTTCCTGCCGGCCAGCATTCGCAACCATCCGTTTGTGCTCGCTCCCAGCGGCCAGAACCAGGACCAACTGGTCGTGGGCCTGGTTGAGAACAGCCACCTGGTCAGCGAGGAAGAGGGCAACGACCTGTTCGAGGAGGGCGGTGCAGAGAGCGAGTACCTCAAGGCCAAGAAGGAGTCCCTGGTAAGCTATCTGGAAAGTGACCAGGTGACCCGGGCATTCGTGAAGGTCCTGACCGACAAGGAGCTGCTGACCCAGCAGTCCGTTTCGGTCAATGCCGGCGAGGAGAAGATCAACCTGTCTGGTCTCTACATTGTCGACGAGAAGAAACTCAACGAGCTGAGCGAGGAAGACTTTGCCGACTTCCGCAAGCGCGGCTTCCTGCCGGCGCTGTATGCACAACTGGGTTCCCTGCACCAGCTGTCAAAGCTGGCGAAACTGCAGGCCGGTGCCTGATAGACTGGCCTGTATCAGCTCATGGATAAAAGCCACGAACCGGGTGAAATAAGACATGTGCTGGTAGTTGGAGGGGGCACGGCCGGCTGGTTGTCGGCGTGCCACCTCGCTCGCAGGCTTTCCCCGGATAATCCCGATGGTGTCCGGGTCACGTTAATCGAGTCCGAAGATATCCCCACCATTGGTGTCGGTGAGGGCACCGTGCCTGCCATCAGGCAGAGCCTGAATTACCTCGGTATCAGTGAAAGCGAGTTTATTCGCGAGTGTGATGCCACCTTCAAGCAGAGCATCAAGTTTGTCGACTGGGTGCGATCCCCGGGCCAGTCTGGCCGCCGCTACTATCACCATGTGTTTGATTACCCCGACAGTCGCGCTGGCGACCTGACGCCATACTGGCTGGCACAGGATGGGGCTGTTCCTTATGTGGATGCCGTTTCGGTACAGGGCAGGGTCTGTGACCGGGGCCTGGCGCCCAAGGATATTACGCAGCCCGAATACCAGGGATATACCAGTTACGCCTATCACCTGGACGCAGCCAAATTTGCCCGCCTGCTGACCCGGCACGCAGTGGAGAAGCTGGGGGTACGGCACCTGACCGGCAATGTATTGCGGGCCAGGCAGGCTGAAAATGGCGATATCGCAGCGGTAGAAACCGATAAACACGGTGAGATTTCCGCAGATCTCTTTGTCGACTGCACCGGGTTTTCCTCCCTGTTGCTCGGGCAGGCGATGCGGGTCCCCTTCAAGGATAAGTCTGGACAACTGTTTGCCGACTTCGCTCTTGCGGCCCAGGTGCCCTATGGCGAGGAGCGTGCACCCATACCCAGCCACACCACCGCCACAGCGCAGGAGTCCGGCTGGATATGGGATATCGGCCTGCCGCACCGCAGGGGGACTGGATATGTCTACTCCAGTGCCCATACGGAGCACCAGAGGGCGGAGGACGTATTTCGCCAGTACCTGGGTAGTGCTGGTGAAACGGCGCAGGTACGCCGTATTCCCATGAAGGTAGGTTACCGGGAGCGCTTCTGGCAGGGTAACTGTGTAGCCATCGGGCTCTCCCAGGGCTTTGTTGAGCCGTTGGAGGCGACGGGGATCCTGGTCTACGACGCGACGGCGCGGATGCTGGCGGATACCTTCCCGGCCAACCGGCACGTCATGGGTATTGCTGCAGACCAGTTCAACCGGCACACGCGCTACGCCTGGGACCGGGTTATCGAGTTTATCAAGCTCCACTACTGTATTTCCCGGAGGAACGACAGCGAGTTCTGGAGGGATAATCGCGATCCTGCATCCATCCCCGACAGTTTGCTCGAGAAGCTGGAGCTCTGGCGGTTCCAGCCGCCCACCGAGTATGACTTTCCCAGCAAGCTGGAAATCTTCAACCTGCCCAACTACCTGTATGTGCTTTACGGCATGGAGTACGGCACCTCCCTGGATGCTGTCCATGGCCGGTACGGCGCGGGGGGGCACGCAAACGCCCGTTTTGCCGAAATCGCACAACTCGGGCAACAGTTGTGTGAACACCTGCCGCAGCACCGCGAGCTGATCGAGAAAATCTCCCGCTTTGGCCTGCAGGCTGTCTAGTCAAATTATGTCCGTGAGTCCCATGAAAGTGATCAACATTGTCGGCGGGGGATCTGCCGGCTGGATGACGGCCATCTACCTGAACCGTTACTTCAACCAGGCCCGGAAGAATTTCTCGATCAATGTCATCGAGAGCCCGGATATCGGGGCAATAGGTGTCGGTGAAGCCACGGTCCACAGTATTCGCTTCTTTTTCGCCGCCATGGGGCTGGATGAAAAGGAACTGATGGCCGAAACCAATGCCACGGTCAAAACCGGCATTATGTTCCGCAACTGGAAAAAACCGTCCGGGGCCAGGGTCCATGAGTACTTCCACCCCTTTGACCAGCAGCAGCCGGGGGGATCGATCGATATTTCCTCTGCCTGGCTGCTCAGTGATCGCGCCGGTAGTGAACGCTACGATGAAGCTGTCAGTATCAATTCCCACCTGATTACCGATGGACTATGCCCCAAGGCCCCCAGGTCGCCCGATTTTGGTGGCGTCACGCCCTACGGATATCACCTCGACGCCACCCTTATGGGGCGCTTCCTCCGGCGCAAGGCGGTCGAGGCGGGGGTCAACCATATTGAGGCGACGGTTTCCGATGTCGTGGTTGGCGATGGGCAGATCCGGAGCGTTGTGACTGACTCCGGATCAATTTCCGGGGATCTGTTCGTCGACTGCACGGGTTTTCGGGGACTCCTGATCGACCGCCTGAAGGCCGACAACTGGGAGTCCTTCGCAGATGCGCTGCCCTGTGACAAGGCCGTTGCGATCCAGAGAGCCCTGCCCGGGGACGGGCGGCCACGCCCCTATACCATGGCCACCGCCCTCGATCACGGCTGGGCCTGGCAGATTGACCTGACCAGCCGCCAGGGCTGCGGTTATGTCTACGACAGCAAACGACTCACTCCATCCCAGGCTGAAGCCGAGTTGCGTGACTTCCTGGGACGGGATTCAGAGTTCCTCAGCTGCAACCACCTGGACATGCGTGTTGGCCGGAGACAGGACTTCTGGGTCGGTAATTGTGTGGCGGTGGGGCTTGCCGGTGGTTTTATCGAGCCGCTGGAATCCACCGGGCTGCATATGATTCACCTGGGGGTTGGCCTGCTGGCAACGCACCTCGCCGGGGGAGTGGATGTGCCCCCGCTACGGGAGGCCTACAACGCCAAGATGCGCGGTTTCTACGAGGACCTGAAGCAGTTTATTGTGCTGCACTACGCGCTGACTGACAGGGACGATACGGCGTTCTGGCGTGCGGCAGCGTCAACATTGTCCCGTTGCCCGTGGCTGGAGCAACAGCTGCGGGTCTGGGAGCACAAGATCTGCGAGCACCAGGACTTTGCCGGCAGTTTTGCCAGTATCTTTACCGACATGAATTATCGCTATGTTCTCTATGGTATGAACCGCTACCCCCGCCTGACGATGTCGCTCGATGAGCGTGATTCGATGGGGATATTCTCCCGCTTTTCCGCCCAGGTGGGCCAGGTATTGCCGGCGTGCCAGACCCATGAGCATTTTCTCGAGACGGTGCGCCAGGACATGGCCGGAGGTGACGGTGTTCAGTAAGCGCCGCTCCGGCTCCTTCCTCTGGGTCTGGTATACCGGGCTGGCCCTGTTCTATGCCGTATGGGCGCTTATTGTTTTTGGCCAGGGAAAGCTGGACGTTGCGCTCGAGCACTGGCCCATGGCGCTGGCCATGGCCTTCGGCAGCTATGCAGCGGGTTCAACCCCCATGGGAGGTGGAACCGTGGGGTTCCCGGTACTGGTGCTGCTGTTTGATATGCCCGCCAGCCTGGGGCGGGACTTCAGTTTTGCGGTCCAGTCGATCGGGATGGTGAGTGCCAGCCTGTATATCCTCGCCCGGCGGCAGCCCCTTGCCTGGGCGATGCTGCGAGGCGCATTGATGGGGGCGCTGGTGGCGACGCCGGCCGGTATCCTGTTGTTTGCCCCGCTGGTGCCGGATCTCTGGGTCAAGCTGGCTTTCGCGATCCTGTGGGGGAGTTTCGGTATCCTGCACCTGTATCGTCTGCGGGAAATTACCGCCCACGACCACACCGGTGACCCGGATTGCCCGCTCGACTTCCGGGTGGGCCTGCTGTTGGGCGGGCTCGCGGGTTTCAGTGCGGTGGCGGTGACCGGGGTGGGGATCGATATGGTGATCTATGCCGCACTGGTGCTCCTGAGCCGGGTAGATCTCAAGGTGGCCATTCCCACGTCGGTGGTGATCATGGCGTTCTCCTCTGTGGTTGGTGTTGCAGTGAAATCGCTGGCTGGCGACTGGCAGCCCGACGTCTTCGGTAACTGGCTGGCGGCGGCACCGGTGGTCGCCCTGGGGGCACCGCTGGGTGTGCTGGTGGTGAGCCTGATCGGAAGGCGGCCGACCCTGCTGGTGGTCGCCTTGCTGTGTGTGGGACAGTTTGCCTGGACCTGCCTCGCGGAGCGGGAGACATTGGGTGTAACAGGCACACTGGCTGCGATAGTGGCACTCCTGCTGTGCCTGGCTGGCTTCGAGTGGTTGCGGGTGCTGGGCCTGCGTCGCGAGGCGCGGCGCCACTCCCGTGCCCGGCGCGCCGGCGGGCCGCATTCGGAATCCCCGGCAGGGTTGCCTGTGGCGGGGCTGGCGATGGAGAGTCGCTGACCACAGGCGCTCCGATAACTGAAAGCGGCTCGAAAGGCCGCTTTTTTTATGGGCGTTTTTCCCGGGGGGCGTCATGGGGTAAAAAAGGTGAGACAAGTGCGCTGCACCGGCATCGCGACGGGCGAAAACTGGTGCACGAACCTGCGCTTTATCCTGGCTGATCACAAGAACCACCCCTACAGGACGCTTGCGTAGGGGCGCACCTTGTGTGCGCCCGGCCGGGGCTCGGGGAAACCCGGGATACAGGAAACCATAGCGCCTGGTGTTTATACCGATGCGGTGAAACTGGAGATTGGAGAGAGGGGAAAAGTGGCTGGGGCGGTAGGATGAGCTTCGCCTGTCGGCTCGCTGGTCCCCGGCGCCCCGCCGCCTCCGGCTCGAACCTGTCGAGCTCCGGAGCTTCGATCCGCTGGGTGCGAATCGGGAAAAATGGCTGGGGCGGTAGGATTCGAACCTACGCATGACGGGATCAAAACCCGCTGCCTTACCGCTTGGCTACGCCCCAGTGAAGGGATGCGAGATCTGCTCTCGCGAATTGAAAATGGTAGCAAGGGGGAGACTTGAACTCCCGACCTCAGCATTATGAGTGCTGCGCTCTAACCGGCTGAGCTACCTTGCCACTGACTTTTCAATTTGTGTCTCGGCTTAACCGAGGGCGCGCATTATCGTGCGCCTGAGGGGGGCTGTCAACCCCTGATTTTCGTTTCTTTTCAGTAAGTTAGCGAATCGAGCGATTTCTGTGCGGTCACCCTCACGGGTCCTGTTGGGCCGGCCTGTGAGGTCCAAAAGCGCCGCCCGGTTTTTGTCAGCGGCCGCGGCCGATTGCCGCAAACAGCGAGCCGCAGACCACCACTCCGGCGCCGACCCAGCTCACCCAGTTGAGGGGCTCTACTTCAATATAGTCCGGCCAGACGGCCCCGATGGCGCTGCCGATCAGCAGGGTCATCAGTGGCACCAGGGCGAGGGTGGCGCTCACCCGCGAGGCCTCCCAGTTACCCAGGGCCCTGGTGAAGGCGCCGTAGGCCACCAGGGTATTGACCGTGAGGAACAGCAGCAGTCCCCACTCGATCCAGTCGAGCCCCCGGACGCTCAGGGGATCGGCGCCGGGCAGGAAGCACAGGGTGCCGGCGATGTAGATCAGCACCAGCAGGTCCTGGGCCCGGGCGCGGGACAGGATCTTCTTCTGGAAGAAACCGTAGACGGCCCAGCCCACTGCCGCCAGTACAAACAGTGCCAGGCCCAGCAGGTATTCGGTGTCCTGGCCTCGCAGCAGTTCCGGCAGCCTCTGGTTGAAGAACAGCGGCAGGCCCACCAGTACCATCAGGACCCCGAGCCACTGGCGTGGTGAGAACTGCTCCCCCAGCCAGATAACGCTGGAGACCAGCAGTAACAGCGGCGCCAGCTGGATGACGATCTGGGCCGCGCCCGGTGTGATAAAGCGCAGGCCGGAGGCGTAGGACAGGTAATTGGTCAGCAGGCCCGCCACTGCCAGCAGTGTCAGCGGCAGCAGCGAGCGCTGGAACAGCTGGCGCAGGTTCAGGCTGCGGTTCCACGTCAGGTAGCCTCCCGCCAGTACGGCTGCGCCGGCAAAGCGGAACCAGGTGGCGGTGGTGGCTGAAATCTCGTCCAGCAGGCCTTTCAGGGCAATGGGTAACAGTGCCCACATAAACGCGGTAATCAGGGCCATGGGCAGGCCGATGCGCCAGTTGGATTCGATCATGGGCGGCTACCGGGTCGGTTGTTGCCGGCTGTTGCCGGCAGGGGAGGGGCCCGCCACAGGCGGCGGGCAGGGCGGGTATCAGACGTTGAAGCGGAAATGGATAACGTCGCCATCCGCGACGACATAGTCCTTGCCTTCGAGGCGCCATTTGCCCGCCTCTTTTGCGCCGGCCTCGCCGTTATGGCTGACGAAGTCGTCGTAGCTGACCACTTCGGCGCGGATAAAGCCCTTCTCGAAATCGGTGTGGATCTTGCCCGCTGCCTGCGGCGCGGTGGCCCCCAGCGGGATGGTCCAGGCGCGTACTTCCTTGACGCCGGCGGTGAAGTAGGTGTGCAGGCCCAGCAGGTCGTAACCGGCGCGGATCACCCGGTTCAGGCCCGGCTCCTCCATGCCCAGCTCCTCCAGGAACTCCTGTTTTTCTTCATCGTCCAGCTCGGCGATTTCGGCTTCCAGCTTGTTGCAGATCGGCACCAGTACGGCGTTCTCTTCCGCGGCGATGGCGGCCACGGCGTCCAGGTGCGGGTTGTTCTCGAAGCCGTCCTCGTCCACGTTGGCGATGTACATGGTGGGCTTGATGGTCAGCAGGCTGAGTTCGCGCAGGCCCGCCAGTTCGTCGTCACTGAGCCCGAAGGAGCGCAGGGGCTTGGCCTCGTCCAGGTGCGGCTGGATCTTTTCCAGCAGTGCCTTCATCTTGATGGCGTGCTTGTCCTGGCCTTTGGCGGCGCGGGTATAGCGTTGCAGGGCTTTTTCCACGGTGTCCAGGTCGGCCAGTGCCAGCTCGGTATTGATGACCTCAATGTCAGCCACCGGGTGCACCTGGTTGGACACGTGAATTACGTTGTCGTCCTCGAAACAGCGGACTACATGGGCGATGGCGTCGGTCTCGCGGATATTGGCCAGGAACTTGTTGCCCAGGCCCTCACCCTTGGAGGCGCCAGCCACAAGGCCGGCAATGTCGGTGAACTCCATGGTGGTGGGGATCACTTTCTGCGGCTTGACGATCTCTGCCAGTTTGTCGAGGCGCGGGTCGGGTACCGGCACCACGCCGGCATTTGGCTCAATGGTGCAGAAAGGAAAGTTCTCGGCGTCGATGCCCGCTTCTGTCAGGGCGTTGAACAGGGTGGATTTGCCCACGTTGGGCAGGCCGACGATACCGCAAGTAAAGCCCATGGTCTGGTTCCTGTTTGCTCGTTCAGCGATGGGTCGCGGTTGCGCCCATACGGTGTATTGTTTCCGGGAAAGCGATCGGGCGATCTATTTTGCCGCCGCTCTGGCGGAGTGGAGTTCCTTCATGGCTGCACCCCAGTCACCGGCGGCGGCCATGGGGGTAACGTCCACGGCCCGGTCGATGGCGTCTGCCAGTTGCTCCTGCTCGGTGCGCGGGGCCCGCTGCAGGACGAACTTGACCACTTCGCGGGCGCTGCCCGGGTGACCGATGCCCAGGCGCAGGCGCATGAAATCGCGGCTGTTGCCCAGGGCGGAGATGATATCCCGCAGCCCGTTGTGGCCGCCATGGCCGCCGCCGGCCTTCAGGCGCGCGGTTCCCGGTGGCAGGTCCAGCTCATCGTGAGCGACCAGGATCGCTTGCGGGGGAATCTTGAAAAAGTTCGCCAGCGGGCCGACGGACTGGCCGCTGCGATTCATGTAGGTGGTGGGGATCAGCAGGCGAATGTCCTGCCCACCGATGCGTACCCGGCCGGAGAGACCGTGGTACTTGCTGTCTGACGCGAGCTGGACGCCGTGGCGGCGTGCCAGCTCGGTGACATAGTCGGCACCGGCATTGTGGCGCGTCCGGTCGTACTCGGGACCCGGGTTGCCGAGTCCCACGATCAACTGGATGGGCGTGTCCGGTGCCTTCGACAAAGCGCTTACTCTTCGCCGCTTTCGCCTTCGGCAGCTTCGCCTTCGCCTTCTTCGGCTTCAGCTTCAACAGCGCCGCGGGGCTTGTGCACGGAAGCGACAACCAGGTCGTGGTCTTCGCCGTGGCTCAGGTCCACAGACTCGACGCCGGAAGGCAGCTTGATGTCGGAGATGTGCACGGTCTGGTCCAGCTCCAGGTCGGCCAGGTCTACCTCGATGAACTCGGGCAGCTTGGAGGCCGGCGCGCTGATGTCCAGCTCGGTCAGGGTGTGGGAGACGATGCCGCCTGCCTTGACGCCCTTGCAGCTGTCTTCGTTCAGGAAGTGCAGCGGCACTTTCAGGTGAACCTTGGTGTTGGCGGACACGCGCTGGAAGTCGGCGTGCAGCAGGATCTGCTGGGCCGGGTGGCGCTGCAGGTCACGCAGGATCACGGTCTCTTTCTTGCCTTCGATATCGAGGGTCAGTACGGAAGAGAAGAAAGACTCGCTCTCCAGGGCCTTCCACATCTGGCGGGCTTCAATGGAGATGGAGGCAGGCTTGGCCTTGCCGCCGTAAACGATGGCGGGTACACGGCCTTCCACGCGACGCAGGCGGCGGCTCGCACCTTTCCCTTCGTCGCTGCGGACGGTGGCGTTCAGGGTGAAATCAGACATGGGGTAAACCTCTGGTTGTCTGTCCAGGGCGACCTGCGACCGGACCGCTCTGGCATTGCTGTAAACGGGTCCCGGGTACCCCGGGCCCAATAGTAAACGCCCGGCGGGGCCGGGCGGGCGCGTATTCTAAGGGAATCGCAGCGGCGGCGCCAGTGGCGCCTGCCGTTTTTCCGGACTTCGGGTCCGCCCCGGCGTCAGGACCGGAACATCGCCGACAGGGATTCCTCGTTGCTGATGCGGCGCACTGACTCGGCCAGCATGGCGGACAGGGTCAGCTGGCGGATTTTGGGCGCCTTCTGCATCTTGTCGCCCAGCGGGATGGAGTCGGTGACTACCAGTTCATCCAGCACGGAGTTGTTCAGGTTGTCGATGGCCGCACCGGAGAGCACCGGGTGGGTACAGTAGGCGACAACTTTCTTGGCGCCGTGCTCTTTCAGGGCGTTGGCGGCATTGCACAGGGTGCCGGCGGTGTCGACCATGTCGTCCACCAGCAGGCAGGTGCGACCGTTGATTTCGCCGATGATATTCATCACCTCGGCGACATTGGCGGCCGGGCGGCGCTTGTCGATGATGGCCAGGTCGCACTCGAGGCTCTTGGCCACGGCGCGGGCGCGCACGACGCCGCCGATGTCCGGGGAGACGACAACCAGGTCTTCATAATTCTGGCGCTCGATATCGTCCAGCAGCACGGAGGAGCCGTAGACGTTGTCCACCGGTACGTCGAAAAAGCCCTGGATTTGCTCGGCGTGCAGGTCCACGGTCAGTACCCGGTCAATACCGACGCTGACCATCATGTCAGCTACGACCTTGGCGGAGATGGGTACGCGCTGGGAGCGCACGCGGCGATCCTGGCGGGCATAGCCGAAGTAGGGCACAACTGCGGTGATGCGGCCGGCAGAGGCACGGCGCAGGGCGTCGACCAGCAGGATCAGTTCCATCAGGTTGCGGTTGGTGGGCTGGCAGGTGGACTGGACCACAAAAACGTCGCGGCCGCGTACGTTATCGGTGATTTCCACCGCAATCTCGCCATCCGAAAAGCGTTTTACCACGGCCTCGCCGAGGGGGATTGCCATCTGGTCAACAATTTTCTGCGCCAGTTCCGGGTTGGCATTGCCGGTAAAGACCATTAAGTCAGCCACTGCGTGTACCTTTTGATCCGATGAAGTTGATGTCGTTGAAGTTTAGATGCCTGCGGTTGTGAAAGCTTGTAGCGCGCAGTAGCGTCACCTTTTGCTGTGGCGGCACAGGCGCCGCGGAGGAAGTTGAACATCAGTTCTCTGTGGCACCGGGGAGTGCCGGGAGCGGCTTGCGGACATGTGCCGCAAACTGCGCTTTTCAGCGAAAACACGGACGTTTTCGCTGAAACTTAAAAGTGGCTGGGGCGGTAGGATTAGCTTCGCCTGTCGGCTCGCTGGTCTCCGGCGGCCCTGCCCGTGGACTCGCACTTCGTGCTCGGGGCTTCGCCCCGCCGTCCGTTTACTTCTACTCCGGCGCCCAAACTTGCTTCGCAGTTAGTCGGCTCGAACCTGTCGAATTCCGGAGCTTCGATCCGCTGCGTGCGAATCGGAAAATATGGCTGGGGCGGTAGGATTCGAACCTACGCATGACGGGATCAAAACCCGCTGCCTTACCGCTTGGCTACGCCCCAGTGGATTGCGACTGTTTATTGAGTCGCCTTCGCGAGTCGCTCGTGGGCAGGGGAAATGTTCACGCCTGCCGCGACAAAGCCCTCCCACTTGGCCGGTAGTTGTCGCAGAACCTGTTGCGCTTCATAGGCGCTGTCGAATGCTGCGAAAACACAGGCCCCGGTGCCGGTCAGTTGCGCCCTGGCAAACTGTTGCAGCCACTGCCTGGCTGCACGCACCGCGGGGTAGAGGTCTTCCACCAGCGCCTGGCAATCGTTGCTGGAATGTCTTTCCAGCCAGTCTGTGTCCAGCCGCCCGTCGCGAAGGTGCGGTAATGTAATTGCGCCGGAATCTCTTGTCAAACGGGGGTGGCCGAAAACGGCAGCTGTGCTCACTGAGCAGCCAGGTACCACCACGATAAAGTGGCGTGTCGCTGTCTGCACCGGGACCAGTTCCTCTCCCACCCCTTCGGCCCAGGCAGTGTGGCCGCGCACGAAAACAGGGACGTCGGCGCCCAGTTGTCGTCCCAGTTCCGCCAGGGTGTCGACAGGCAGGTCGCATTGCCAGAGATGGTTGAGGCCCAGCAGAGTGGTGGCGGCATCGCTGCTACCGCCGCCGATTCCACCGCCCAGGGGCAGATGCTTGTGGAGGTGGATATGTGCACCATGGCTGCTGTTGCTGTGCTCCTGCAGCAGTCGTGCAGCCCGGTAAACCAGGTTGTCGGTAAGCGGGATGCCGGCGGCATCGCCGTCGGATGCCAGGGTAATGTCCTTTGCATCGGTTCGGGTAAGTGCCAGCTCATCCCCGAAATCCAGTAACTGGAACAGGGTCTGGAGTTCGTGGTAGCCGTCGGGCCTGCGGCCGAGAATGCGTAACAGCAGGTTAAGCTTGGCGGGGGCCGGCAGCACCAGGTCTGCCGGCGGCCGGTGTGTGTGTGGCTCTTCCAGGGGCATAGGGAATGGGCAATACGTGCGTCGTAAAAGGCGCAATCATAGCGCCTCCCGGCCCCCTGTGCATGGGCCGGGCGCCTGCACCCCTCCTAGGTCTGCCATTCCTTGATGACGAGGGTTACCTTCACCGGACCCGCCGCCTGGTTGGTGCGGGCCTTGATACGGGTGGGGAGGGTATAGCGGCCTACCCGCTGGTAGTCGCTGAACTCCAGTTGCCAGCCAGCCTGCTGCAGTGCCTGTAGCTGGCCGGCGGAATTGCGCTTTTCACCGGCAGTACCTCCCGGTGCCGGCAGGCCACGAACCCAGTAAAACATCTCCCGTACCGGCAGCGGCCAGCCCAGCATCTGCTGGGTGAGCTGGGCCGGGTTGGCGGCGCGCATGGGGGGCTCGCTGCCCCGCTTCAAGCTGACGCCACCGGAGTTACCAGTGATGATTGTGGCGCCGGCCCCCAGGGGACCGCTCAGGTGAATGCGGTAGTTGGCGGCGGCTTGCTGCTCCCAGTTGATGTTGGCGCTGCCATTGTCTGTGGGTGAGCGCACACCCAGCTTGCCGGCAATGGTAAAGCTCTGCAGTTGCTCCACCGAATGCCCACCAGTCCCGGGTACCGGTACGGGCAGTGGATTCTTTTGCTGCCCGGCGCAGGCGCCGAGCAGCAGTGCCACAAGTGCGATGGTTAGGTGGTTGAACCGGGCCCGATGCCAGTCAGCTATCCGAAACATGCTGCTCCATGGTGTCTCTGATCCGCAGCCGCTCCATGGCAGCCGGGATAATCTTGCTTTCCGGGTTGATCTCGAGCCCGCGTTTCCAGACCTTAACGGCCTGTTCACGATTGCCCTGCATCCACAGCACCTCACCCAGGTGGGCGGCGATCTCGTGGTCGGGCAGTTTTTCCAGTGCCTGTTCCAGGTACTTCACGGCCTCGGCGTGATTGCCCTGACGGTACTCTACCCAGCCCATGCTGTCGATAATGGCGGGGTCGTCCGGGCGCAGCTCCAGCGCCTTCTCGATCAGTTCCCGGGCCTCGTCGAGGCGGTCGTCATAGTCCGTCAGCTTGTACCCCAGTGCGTTGAGGAGGGTGGCATTGTCGGGATCCCGGGCAATCAGCTTGCGCATGCCCTGCTCGAATTCGGTCGCGTTACCCAGTTGTTCGTTCACCAGCGCCTGGGTATAGAGCAGCCGGCCGCTGTCGTTATGGTCCTCGACCGCGCGATCCAGCAGCTGCAGGGCTTCCTCCGGCCGGTCGTGGCGGCGCAGCAGGTCGGCCTCCACCAGGTAGAAATGCTCGGCCTGGTCCGGGTGACGCTGGCGCAGCTCGGCGAACCAGTCCCGGTTGTCGTTGGAGAGGCCGTTGGTTGCCAGCAGCTCGGTGCCGCGCTTGATGGCGTTGAGATAGTCGTTGCCCGGGCCCACCTGGCGATAGTGGGTCACTGCCTGCTCGAAACGCTGCTCATCCTCGGCAATACCGCCGAGGTAAAAATGCGCAGCGGACTCATGCTCTTCGAGTTCCAGCAGCCTTTCGAACAGGGGCTTGGCGGCGGCCAGGTCTTCGGTTTCGAAGCGGATCAGTGCCAGGGACAGGATCAGGTTGCCATCCCTGGGGCGTTGCCGCACCAGTTCGGTGAACTGCGTCTGCGCCCGCTCCAGATCTTCGCTCACCAGAAGCCGTGCATACTGCAGGCGCAGGCGGCTCTCCTGTGGGTAGAGTTCCACCAGCTTTTCCAGCATGGCGATGGCTTCCGCCTCCTTGCCCTGGTCAACCAGCAGGTGGGATTCCAGCAAGGGAGGATCCAGGAGGTCCGGGTGGCGCTCCTGGACCCGCTGCACAATGGCCAGGGCCTCGGCATAGTTCTCGGTGGCGCGCAGGGTCATGGCGTGGGCCAGGGCGGCCTCGGGATTTTCCGGGTATTTGTCCGCCAGGCGCTGGAAGGTGGGCTGGACCGACTCCGTCAGTTCGCGATTGGACACCGCGGTGGCAGCCAGGGATTGCAGCGGGGCATCGCCGCCCAGCGCCAGGGCCAGCTCGGCATGCTCGAGGGCGGTATCCAGTTCCCCGGCGAGGGTCAGTTCGGCAGTGACTGCCAGTTGTGCCTCGGCACTGTCCGGTTCCAGCTCCGCCCACAGGCGCGCAGATTCCAGCGCCGCGCGGCGGGCGTTGAGAAACCGGGCGATACGGGTGGCCCGGGCCGCGATGCCGGCATCCCGGGTGCTCGCCGCCTGGTGGTAGTAATTGGCCAGGGCGACATCATACTGCTCGCGATTGCCCGCCACTTCCGCCACCAGCAGTGTGTAAAAAGTCTCGATGGGGAAGGCGCGTGTTTCAGCCACATCCGCTCCAGCGGTCGCGGCCCCGGTGCCGGCTTCCCTGGCGGTGGACATTTCCGCCGCCTGCTGCGGCGCCTGGACGCAGGCCACCAGCAGGCATGAGGCGGTGAGGAGGCAGGCCAGGGGGTGAATCCGGGGGTTGCGGGAGAGGGGCGAAAGCCGAAGTGCGGGCATAGGGCGTATCCATACGTTGTCGCCGCGCCGGGAGGGCGTGGAAAGCGTGATCCGTGTGTCGGTAGCCGTATAATTCTAGTCGCGAATTGCCCGCCGGGCTTTGCTTCCGCCGCCATCCGCGGTGACGCGCAGAGCCCCGGCGCTTGCAAGGCGGGCTGCGGGGCCTGAAAATGCGCCACCCTGACAGCCCTTGCGACCCGGGCCGGTACGACTGTGGAATAAGACAGTCCGGCGGCCCGACTTGTTTCATTGCCAGCGAGAATTTATGCCGATCCTTGCCCTGGGTATCAATCACGACAGTGCACCAATCGAGGTGCGCGAGCGGGTGGCGTTTGCCCCGGAGGTGATGCCAGCGGCCCTGGAGGAGGCTCGCGCCGCGCTCGACTGTCCGGAGCTGGCCATCCTGTCTACCTGCAATCGCACCGAGATCTACGCCGACACGGATCCCGACCGGCTGCTGGGGTGGCTGGCGGAGTACCACGGCGTTGCGCTCGACCAGTTGCTGGGCTGTACCTACCGCCATACCGGCGAGGAAGCGGTGCGCCATATGATGCGTGTCGCCTGTGGCCTGGACTCGCTGGTGCTGGGGGAGCCCCAGATCCTCGGGCAGATCAAGTCGGCTTACGCCGTTGCGCAGGAGTCGGGCAGTGTCGGCAGCCTGCTGCACAGTGTGTTCCAGCAGGTGTTCGCGGTGGCCAAGCGGGTGCGCACGGAAACTGCAATCGGTGAGAACCCCGTATCCGTGGCCTATGCCGCGGTGTCCCTGGCCTCGCGTATCTTCACCGACCTCACCCGGCAGACCGCGCTGCTGATCGGTGCCGGCGAGACCATCGAACTGGTGGCCCGCCACCTGCGGGAGCAGGGTATCGACAGGCTGATCGTGGCCAACCGGACCCTCAGTCGCGCCGAGCAGCTGGCGCAGGAGCTGGGCGCCGAGCCGATCCTGCTGGCGGATATTCCCGAGTACCTGCCGCGGGCCGACATTGTGATCAGTTCCACTGCCAGCCAGTTGCCGATCCTCGGCAAGGGCGCGGTGGAAACCGCCCTCAAGCAGCGCCGGCACCGGCCGGTCTTTATGGTGGATATCGCCGTGCCGCGGGATATCGAGCCGCAGGTGGAGCAGTTGGACGACGTCTACCTGTACACCGTTGACGACCTGCGCGGGGTGATTGATGAGGGGCGCCGCTCGCGCGAGGCGGCCGCCCGCGCCGCCTATGAAATTGTCGAGCAGGCGGCGACAGAATTTATGCGCCAGTACCGCTCGCTGGGTGCTGTGGACACGATCCGCACCTATCGCCAGCAGGCGCAGGAAATTGGCGATGCAGAGCTTGAGAAGGTGTTGCAGCTGCTGGACAAGGGCGGCGACCCGCGCCGCCTGATGCAGCAGCTGGCACGCTCCCTGACCAATAAACTGATCCATGCACCCACGGTGAACCTGAAGCGCGCCGCCGGAGGGGATCCGCAGCGCCTGCGTATCGCGCGGGAGATCATCGGCCTGGAGGCACCGGCCAAGCCGGGGCCGGAGAGCCGCAAACTGGAAGGCACCAAGAAGAACGGATGAAAGACTCGTTACTGAATAAACTGGAAAACCTCGTCGAGCGTCACGAGGAAGTTTCCGCCCTGCTCGGCGATGCCGATATCATCAGCGACCAGGCGCAGTTCCGCGATCTCTCGCGCGAGTTTTCCGAGCTGGAAGAGGTGGTGCAATGTTATGGCCGCTACCGGCAGGTGCGCGAGGATATGGACGCGGCCCGGGAAATGCTCGACGAGAGCGATGCCGAGATGCGCGAGATGGCGCAGGAAGAACTGCGCGAGGCAGAGGGCCAGCTGGAGCCCCTGGAACGGCAGCTGCAGACACTGTTGCTGCCGCGCGATCCCAACGACCGTAAGAATGTCTTCCTCGAAATCCGTGCCGGTACCGGCGGCGACGAGGCGGCGATATTCTCCGGTGACCTGTTCCGTATGTATTCGCGCTATGCCGAAAAGCAGGGCTGGCGTATTGAAATCATCAGTGAAAACCCCGGTGAGCACGGCGGCTACAAGGAGATCATCTCCCGTGTCAGCGGCGACGATGTATACGCGCGGCTCAAATTCGAGTCCGGCGCCCACCGGGTACAGCGGGTGCCCGAAACCGAGTCCCAGGGCCGGATTCACACCTCCGCCTGTACGGTGGCGGTGATGCCGGAGCCGGACGAGCAGGATGCGATCGAGATCAACAAGGCCGACTTGCGCGTGGACACCTACCGTGCGTCGGGTGCCGGCGGCCAGCACGTTAACAAGACTGATTCCGCGGTCCGCCTGACCCACATTCCCACCGGGATTGTGGTGGAGTGCCAGGACGAGCGCTCACAGCACAAGAACCGCGCCAAGGCCATGGCGCTGCTGCAGGCGCGGCTCAGCAGTGAGCAGGAAGCGGCCGCCGCCCGGGAGATTTCCGACGCACGGCGCAACCTGGTTGGCAGTGGCGATCGCTCCGAGCGCATTCGCACCTACAACTTCCCACAGGGACGGGTCACCGATCACCGCATCGGGCTGACCCTCTACAAGCTGGATGAGATCATGCAGGGCGGCCTGGCCGAGGTCATCGAGCCCCTGCGCACCGAGCACCAGGCCGACCAGCTGGCGGCGCTGGGGCAGTAAGCCCGGTCCCGCCCGAACAGGCGGGCCGGGTTTGCCACAGGAATCCCGCGGACATTACGAGAAAACCGGCCATGGCCACCATCAAGCAGAATCTCGCCCGCAGTGGTGAACTGGAGCACAGTGACAGCGCGCGGCTGGATGCCGAGGTGCTGCTGGCGCACCTGCTGGGGAAAACCCGCACCTGGCTCTATACCTGGCCCGAATACGAGCTGGGCACAGAAGAACAGCAGCTGTTTGACCAGCTGCTGGCGCGCCGGGCGGCGGGCGAGCCGGTGGCTCATATCGTCGGCCGGCGGGAATTCTGGTCGCTGGACCTGAAAGTCGATACCTCCACCCTGATCCCCCGCCCGGAGACCGAGCTGCTGGTGGAGACCGCGCTGGAACTCTGTCCGCAGGAGCAACTGCGCGCGCTCGACCTGGGTACCGGCAGCGGGGCCATTGCCCTGGCGCTGGCCACCGAGCGCCCGGGGTGGCACCTGCTGGCGGTGGACAGGTCTGCCGCTGCGGTGGCTCTCGCGGACGAGAACCGCCGGGCGCTGGGGCTGGAGAATGTCGAGGTGCGACAGAGCGACTGGTTCAGCGATGTTCCCCGCGGGAAGTTCGGCCTGATCGTCAGCAACCCGCCGTATATCGACGCCGCTGACCCGCACTTGCAACAGGGCGATGTGCGCTTCGAACCGCGCTCGGCGCTGGTGGCTGAGAGAGGTGGATTTGCCGATATTGAGCGCATCGCCACCGCCTGTGGCGACTACCTGGAAAACGGTGGCTGGCTGGTGGTGGAGCATGGTTGGCAACAGGCCGCCGGCGCGCGCAGAATATTTACCGCGGCAGGGCTGCACGAGGTATCCAGCCGCAACGATTACAGCGGCCGGGAGCGGCTCACGCTGGGCCGGAAGTAGCCCGCGCGGCGCCCCCGCAATAAATTGAAGCCATCCAGGGAAGCAGCGGCGATGCACGAACACTCACACCATCATCACGGCAGCGGGCACCTGCGTCCCCTGGTCTGGGGGCTGGTGGTCACCTTCGCCTTCGCGCTGGTGGAGGCTGTGGGTGGCTGGCTCTCCGGGTCGCTGGCGCTGCTGGGTGACGCCGGCCATATGGCCACGGATGCCCTGGCCCTGGCCCTGGGCGCGGTGGCGGCCCTGCTGGCGCAGAAACCCGCCGACCGGCAGTTGTCCTATGGCTGGGGTCGCGCCGAGGTGCTGGCGGCGGTGGCCAACGCGGTCTTCATGCTGGTGATCATCATTGCCATCGGCGTGGCGGCCATCGACCGGCTGCGTTCACCACAACCGGTGCAGGGGGGCATGGTGATGCTGATTGCGGCCATCGGCCTGCTGGTGAACCTGTTGGTGGCGTGGATCCTGCACCGCGGTGAGCAGACGCTGAATATCCGCGGTGCCCTGCTGCACGTGATGGGTGACCTGCTGGGTTCCGTGGCCGCGCTGGTGGCGGGGGCGGTGATTCACTTCACCGGCTGGACGCCGATCGATCCCCTGCTGTCCCTGCTTATCTGCCTGCTGATCCTGGTATCCAGCCTGCGCCTGCTGCGGGATTCTGTCGATGTGCTGATGGAGCGGGTGCCGCGGGAGCTGAGCCTGCCGGTGGTGGGCAAGGCGCTGGTGGCAGTGGAGGGGGTACGCTCGGTGCACGACCTGCATATCTGGCGACTGGATTCGCGCACGGTGTCGCTGTCGGCACATATTGTCGTCGATGACCTGGAGGCCTGGCCCGCTGTGCTGGAGCGGCTGCGGGATACATTGGTACGGCGCTTTGACATCGACCATATCACCCTGCAACCAGAGCCGCTGGGCGAACACCATATCCATATCATCGACCGGGTATCCGGCCAGCCCCGCGAGTGATCGCCGGGCCAGCCGTCAGAAACCGGGGGCCGGTAGTTACCTAGTCGTCCTCACCCTCGGGGCTGACCGCCTGGGGTTTGGCCATCTTTTCGGAAATCGGGCCCGGATCGGCGGACTCCTCTTCCAGTCCCTCTTCCTCCCCGGCGGCCTCCGCAGGCTGGGTCGCGGTTTCCTGCTGGCTGGATTCCAGCCCGGCAGCACTTTTCTCCGCAGTATCGGCGGTCACTTCCTCCGGCGGGCTGATCTGCTCCTGCGGTGCCTGGATGCCGATGTGATAGGCGGCAAAGCCGGGCTGCACCACCTGGTTCAGGGCCATACCCAGTATGCGGCCGTTGTGCTCCGAGCGAATTTCCTTGCGCACGTTGGTGATGGGGTTGGTGACGGTGCCCAGCAGGTCGCCTTTGCTGACCGTCTCCCCCAGTTCCACTTCACTGAAAATAATCCCGCCGGTAGTGGCGCGCTGCCAGGTGGAGTTGTAGTACACCGGTTCCGGGTCGCCCCAGAGGCGGAATTTGCTCACCATGCCCAACTGGTTCAGCAGGGTGCGGATGCCCTTTACGCTGTGACTGACCGAGGTCTCGTCCAGCACCATGGGGGCGCCGGCCTCCAGGGTGACGGTGGGGATGCCGGCCTCTACGGCCGCGCGACGCAGGGTGCCCTCGGCACCGTCACTGTGCAGAACCACGGTGGAGCCGAAGCCCCTGGTCATCTTCACCACCTTCGGATTGCGGAGGTCACCGCGCAGCTGGGGCAGGTTGGTACGGTAGAAGGAACCGGTATGCAGGTCGACCACGGCATCGCAGTTGACAATGACCTCGTTGAAGAACGAGTGGGCGATACGGGACGCCGAAGAACCGTGCGGGTGACCGGGGAAGTGGCGGTTCAGGTCGCGGCGGTCGGTCAGGTAGCGCGAGCCGCGATGGAAACCCTGCAGGTTGACGATCGGCACACCGATCACGGCGCCACTGAGGCTGGCCGGCTCGAGGTTGTACAGCACCCGGCGAACGGTCTCGATGCCGTTCAGCTCATCGCCGTGGACGGCGGCGGTCAGGCACAGGGTAGGGCCGGGCTGGGCACCGTTTACCACCAGCACGGCGGTATTGCTGTAGACGCCCTCGAAATGCTGGCTGGGTGACCAGGCGAGCCGCGTGGCGGTGGCCGGCGGCACCTCGGACCCCAGCAGGCGCAGCGGCTTGGCAGCCACGGGCTCTGCTTCGGTCTCTTCCCCCGCTTCGCTGTTGTCGCCAGCGGCCGGCTTGTCTTCTGCTGGCTTTGCGGGTTCGGGGGCCGGGGCCTGCTGCGCGTCCCCGTCGTCACCAGGTTCCTGTTCCCGTGGCTTGTTCAGGGCCTCCTCGGTGGTGGGCTCGTCCAGCTTCAGGTTTTCAGCCTTGGGCAGGGGCACCTCCTGGGGATCGTCCGGGTCCTCGGTCAGGCCGAGGGCAAGGGACGATGCCAGGGCGGTGGCGAGGAATAAAGCGTGGCGGGAATGGCGCATTGTCGAGCGCAGGGGCATGCAGTAACTCCGGTTGTTGGCATGTTGATGACCGGGCGTCGCGTAGAGGTTGCCGGCCTGTAATAAATTGGAGCGCGAGTATAGCGAAAGCGTTCCCTCAGGTTTGCGCGCCACTTGGCGAAATGTCCAGCCGGCCCCGGTGTTTGATCGCCATGCCACTGGTGCGCCAGAGGCGCGCCCCCAGCAGCACCGAGGCGACCCCGAGACCGATGCAGATGCCTGCCCAGTAACCGTAGACACCCCAGAAGCTCTCACCCAGCCAGCGGGCACTGGTGAGCCCCACCAGCCAGTAGGAGAGTATCTGCATATACATGGGTACCCGCGTATCTTTATAGCCACGCAGTGCGCCCCAGGCCATGGCCTGGGCCACATCCACCAGCTGGAAGGCCGCGCATAGCAGCAGCAGGTTGGTGGCTACCGCGATGATGTCCGCATCGCTGGTGTATACGGACACGAACGGATGGCGCAGGACGATCAGTACCAGCCCGGTGGCCAGGGCGTACAGGAGTCCGCCGGAAACCCCCACCGTGCTGCTAAAGCGTGCCCGTTTCGGCCGCCCCTGGCCCAGCAACTGGGCCACGCGGATACTCAGGGCCTGGGCCAGTGCCAGGGCCACCAGGTAGAAAATGGAGCCGATGTTCATGCCGATCTGGTGGGCGGCCACGATGGTGGCGCCATAGGGAGCCAGCAGCACCGTGAGGCTGGCAAAAAAGGTGACCTCGCTGCCGGCGCCGATACAGATAGGCAGGCCCAGGGCCAGCTGGTGGCGCAGTGTGGGCCAGTGGGGTTTCGGCAGCGCGAAGCGCAGGTCGAGGGCGCGATAGGTTCGGTCGTTGTTGGCATGCCAGAACAGCGCCAGGGCGATGGCCCAGCTCACCAGGCTGGTGGCCCAGCCACAGCCGGCCCCGCCCAGGGCCGGGAGTGGTCCCCAGCCGAAGACCAGCGCCATATCCAGGGGAATATTCAGCACTGCTGCGGCCAGGTAGATACGCATTACCGCCCGCACCTGGGCCATGCCCTCGCAGTAGCCGCGCAACGCGGTGCCGAGCGCAAACGGCAGGGTGGAGGTGGCCAGTGCCAGCAGGTAGTGCTGCATCACGCGGCGCACCGGTTCCTCGGTATCGATCCACTGGCTCCACCAGGGCACCGCCAGCAATGCGGCCACCACCACCAGCCCGCCGGCGAGTGCGATCCAGAACGCCTGTTGCAGCTCTGCCGCCGCGCCGACTTCATTGCGTGCGCCACGGAGGTGGGCCACCACCGGCGATACCGCTGCCAGCAGGCCCATCAGGGTTACTGCGCAAACGGCCCAGATGCTGGAACCCAGCGCCAGTCCCGCCAGGTCCACCTCGCCGGCGCGACCGGCAACGATGGTATCGGTGACCCCCATACTGATGACCGCCAGGTTGCTGATGACCAGCGGGCCGCCGAGGGTGGTAATGCGGGAGAGTTCGGTGGCGGTGGCCCGCTTGTAGATCTTGAACATGGCAGAGCGCCGCTGGGCTACCTTAATTCGGTGTGTAACAGGTGGGCCGGTTGACCGACCTACAATGGACCATACGGACAACAGGTGACAGTCCGCGTCTCCCGAACACCCGGCCGGGGTGAGAAAACCTGGAATAGCACTGCTATGCCCGCGTTTTCCCGTCTTTTACCGGAGTGCCCCGAATGCGTTCGCCTGTTGGCGACGAGTCACCAGACTGCCCGTGCAGCCCACCAGCACAAACAATCGTAGAGGAGGGAGGGATTATGGAGCGCTCATCGGGTTGGTTCAATCGCCTGTACGGCAGCTTCCTGCGCCTGGCCAGTGCCACCGACTGGTTGGGGCCACTGGCCCTGCGACTGTTCCTGGCGCCGATCTTTATCCTGGCGGGAATAAACAAGCTGGGCCATATCGGTGACGTGGCGGCCTGGTTCGGCAATCCCGACTGGGGGCTGGGCCTGCCGGCACCGCAGTTGCTGGCCTGGATGGCTGCGCTGACCGAATTGCTCGGTGGTGTTGCGCTGCTACTGGGGCTGGGGGTGCGGCTGGCAACCGTCCCGCTGATGTTTGTGATGGTGGTGGCAGCAGCTACCGCCCACTGGCAGTACGGCTGGCACGCGCTTCCCGAGCAGACGCTGACCATGCCCTGGGAGTGGCGCGAGGACCTGATTGCGGAGGCCGTGGCGCGTAAGGACAAAGCGGTGGAACTGCTTAAGGCCCATGGCAATTACAGCTGGCTTACGGAGGCGGGCAGCTTCACCGTGCTCAAGAACGGGATCGAGTTCGCAGCCACCTACTTCGTAATGCTGCTGGCCCTGCTGGGAACCGGTGGGGGGCGCTATGCCAGCCTGGATTACTGGATTTGCCGGCGCTCTCACGGTCGCGGCCAGCCGCCGCAAGACGCTAACAGGTAGTCTTCGCCCATAGATGATATACTCGCCGATTATTTGAGCATGTAAGCGAGTATTTCACTTGATAGGAAAGTTGTTTCGCCGTTCATCTGCCGACGCGGCAGATGCCAGCAATGAAACTGACAATAGTCAGGACAGCAGCCGCCAGCGCGGAGATGCCGACAAGCCTGCCCGTGGCCAGCGGAATACCGGCAGCAAGGGCAGCGGTGAGTCGCGCGAGGCCAGCAGTTCCGCCAAGGGCAAGACTCGGGATAAGCCTCAAGGCAAGGGTCCCGGCCGGGGCAGGGATGAAGATGGCTCGCGGGGCGGGAAAGGCGGCAATAAGCGCCGCCAGTCACGCCCGGCGACCAAATGGTCGCTGGACCAGTTCCAGGTGCCGGAGCAGGAGGGCAAGGTCCGCTTCCACGACCTGGACCTGCCGCTGGACCTGATGCATGGGATTCACGACCTGGGCTTCGAATATTGTTCGCCGATCCAGGGCCGCTCGCTGCCCCACACCCTCAATGGCCACGACCTGGTGGGCAAGGCGCAGACCGGTACCGGCAAGACCGCGGCCTTCCTGATCACCATAATCGACGACCTGCTCAAGAACCCGTTCGAGGGCGAGCGCTACGCCGGTGAGGCCCGCTCACTGATCATTGCCCCGACCCGTGAGCTGGTAATGCAGATCGCCGACGATGCCAAGGCCCTGTGTAAATATACGGACCTGGAGATCCACACCCTCGTGGGGGGAATGGACTACGGCAAGCAGCAGCGCAACCTGAACGAGCGCCTTGTGGATATCCTGGTGGCCACGCCGGGCCGCCTGCTGGATTTCGCCAGCAACCGCGACTGCTACCTCGACCAGGTGGAAGTCCTGGTGATCGATGAGGCGGACCGGATGCTGGACATGGGCTTTATCCCCCAGGTGCGCCGGATCGTGCGCCAGACCCCGCGCAAGACCCATCGCCAGACCATGTTCTTCTCCGCCACCTTTACCCCGGAAGTGGATTCCCTGGTGGAGCAGTGGACTGACGAGCCGGTGATCGTGGAAATCGAGCCGGAGCGGGTTGCTACCGATTCCGTCGACCAGCGCGTTTACCTGGCTGCCAGCGAGGAGAAATACACCCTGCTGTATAACATCCTGCAGAGTGACGAGGTGGAAAGCCTGATTGTCTTTGCCAACCGTCGCGACCAGTGCCGTCGCCTGCACGAGAACCTGGAGGCGCACGGTTTCAAGGCGGGCCTGTTATCCGGTGAGGTGGCGCAGAACAAGCGCGTACGCACGCTGGAGGATTTCAAGACGGGCAAGACCCGGGTACTGGTGGCCACCGACGTGGCCGGCCGCGGTATCCATATCGATGGCATCAGCCACGTGGTCAACTTCACCCTGCCGGAAGAGCCCGAGGACTACGTCCACCGCATCGGCCGTACCGGTCGCGCCGGCAAGACAGGCACCTCGATCAGTTTTGCCTGTGAGGACGATGCCATGCGCCTGGAGCCAATCGAGGCGCTGCTGGGTCAGAAGCTGAACTGCGAACAGCCGCCCCTGGAGCTGCTGGAAGAGCCGCCCAAGGTCAAGGTTAAACGCAGCAGCGGCGGCGATGGCCGCGGCGCGCGTGGTGGCCGGGACAGCCGGGATGGTCGCGGAGGCGGCCGTCGCGGCGGCGGGAGCCGCGGGCCGCGTCGCTGACAGACTGTAATCCCGGTCGAACTCCTGCGGGAGTATCGCCGGGAGCCTGAAGGCCGGTAAGACCGGCCTTTTTTATTGGTGACATCCTTGTTGGTGACGTTTTACTGATCAAAAACGGGCGGGGAAGCCGGCACCGGCCCGGCCGGTAAACTCTGTTCCCCTGGTAAAGAATAATAATGCGTACTCTCTACCTGCATATCGGTTTCCACAAGACCGGCTCCAGCTCATTGCAACTGGCCCTGCACCGCTGTCGCGCGGCATTGCTGGATCGCGGGGTGGAGTTTGCGGCCCTCGGCAAGAAGGGCAATTCATCGGGAGCCATCGACGTGGAGGCGCGGGACACTGGCCTGCACTTTCACCTGAATGATCGCTTCCGCCAGCTGCTGGCAGCCACTCGCAGCGATACCGTCATTGTCTCCGCCGAGCACTTCTCCTTTCTGTACCGGCCCGTGGATATCGAGCGGGTGCGGGATATCTGCGCGGAACATTTCGACCGCACTGTGGTGGTCGCCTACCTGCGCCGCCAGGACCTGCACGCCCGCTCTTTCAAGCAGCAGGGTGCGCGGGGCTGTGAGCGTGGGCGCAGCTCCTCAAGCAAGTTGCTGGGCCACGAGGCAGGCGCGCTGCCGCAACTGACGCCGGCGGTGCGCACTTATTACGATTACTTCAGCAAGCTGCGGCAGTGGGAGGCAAGTTTCGGGCGGGACGCGCTGCAGGTGCGCGAGTTCAGGCCTGCAAGGCTGCAGGGGGGCGATATCGTCACCGACTTCGCGAGCCTGCTTGGCGATGGACTGGATATTCCCCCGTGTCGTGTCAACGAGGGCGTGGGGCGCCGGGAATTCCTGCTCACCCACAAGTTGATCGAGCTGGGTGCAGCGCCCGGCGATATCCGCCGGTTGAAACCCGGGATGCGCGGCGACAGCAGCCGTGTGACGCCGGGCCGGGACAACGCCCGGGCCTTTTTCGAGGCGTTTGCCGAGTCGAACCGCCAGTTGAGCGAGCGCTATCTCCAGCATGAATCCGGCCTGGCATTCAGTGATGATTTCTCCACCTACCCGGAAACGGGCAATGACCTGCTGTCCTGCGCCGATCTTGCGGAGTGGTCGGCAGATCTTCTGGGCTCGGGCATAGAGAATCCCCGCGGGCTGAGGGATGCGCTGCTGGACGATTGCATTCGCTCCCTGCTGGAAGACCCGGTGGCGGCAGGAACCCTGTCGCAGGGTGTGGCCGGGGAGTTGCAGGGTATCCGGCAGTGCCTTGCCCGCACCGCGGCCATCGCGCCGGCAAGGACTCCCTGGTGGAGTCGCCTCAGGAGGAAAAAACGCAGCGGCCGGTAAGATACCGGCGGCAACCGCAGGGACTGCATCGGGGGATCCACACAGGGATCCGCAAGTAACGAGCCAATCTGGATAACGATGACAGTGAACAGTGGTTACCGCCGGGATATCGACGGGTTACGGGCGCTGGCGGTGCTGCCGGTGGTTTTTGCCCACGCGGGCCTGCCGGGCTTTTCCGGCGGCTTTGTCGGGGTCGATGTTTTCTTTGTCATTTCAGGCTACCTGATTACCGGCATCCTGGTGCGGGAAATCCGCCAGGGGCGTTTCTCCCTGGCAGATTTTTACGAGCGCCGGGCGCGGCGGATCCTGCCGGCCCTTTTCACTGTACTGTCCGCCACCACCCTGGCCAGCTGGTTGGTGCTGCCGCCCGACCTGCTTGAGGGCTATGCACGATCGGTGCTGGCCACGGTGTTCTTTGTCTCCAATTTCTGGTTCTGGCGCAGTAGCGGTGACTACTTTGGCGCTTCGGCGGAATGGGAACCACTGCTGCACACCTGGTCGCTGGCAGTGGAAGAGCAGTTTTATGTGTTTTTCCCTCTGCTGTTGTGCCTGCTGGCGAGGCGATCCGGCTGGATGCTGGCGGTGGTCGCGCTGCTCTCCCTTGTTTCACTCTGTGCCTCGATGTGGGCCACGCAGGCCCAGCCATTCGCAAATTATTTCCTCACGCCCACGCGTATCTGGGAGCTGGGCCTGGGCGCCCTGCTGGCACTGGGCGCAGTGCCCCGTTGCGGGCGCCGTATCGTGGTGGAGGTGGTGGCCGCCGCCGGATTGCTGGCTATCGCCTGCAGCGTGGTTGCCTATGACAGCGCCACGCCATTTCCGGGACTCGCGGCACTACTACCCTGCGGCGGGGCGGTGGCCCTGATCTGGGCGGGCGCGCAGCGGCCGGTGTTTGCCACCCGCCTGCTGTCCCTGCCGGTTTTTGTCGGTGTGGGGCTGGTTTCCTATTCCCTGTACCTGTGGCACTGGCCGGTGCTGGTATTTGCGCGCCTTATCCACGGCGCGGCGGAATTACCGCTGCTCTCCGCCCTGCTGGCGGTGGTGGTGGCCGGAGGGCTGGCGTACGCCAGCTGGCGCTGGGTGGAGGGGCCCTTTCGCCGTCGCGGCGGTCGTTGGGGTTCACGCCCGGCGATTGTGCGGGCCGGGAGTGTGGCGGCAGTGGCGCTGGTGCTGGTGGCGGTGATTATCAACAGCGGCAAGGGGTTTCCCGGCCGGCTGCCGCCGGAGCTGCTGGCGATATATACCGAGGCGGTGGAGCGTACGCCGCGGCAGGAGCGCTGCATGGGGCGTTTGCCGGACGAGGGGTTGTGCCGCTTTGGTGACACGGCGGCGGACGGGCTTGCGGATGTGCTGATCTGGGGCGATTCCCATGCCGGAGCCTTCCTGCCCGGGTTTGATCTCTGGGTACGGGGACGGGGCCAGGCAGGGCTGGCGGCGGTCAAGTCTGCCTGCCCCCCATTGCTGGGGCTGGTGCGGGCTGATAAGGGTGAGTCCCATCGCTGTGACTTGTTCAACCGGCAGGTGATGGAATTTCTCGAGGCTCGGGATGACCTGGATACCGTTATCCTGGTGGCCCGCTGGGCACAGGCGGTGGAAGGTACACCGGCACCGGGAGAGGGCGGTGACAATGCGGTACTGCAACGCTCGGCTGATGCAGGGAATGATGGCCTGGTGGCCGGCGATGACCATCGCGAGACTAACGCGGAGCTGGTGCGGGGCAGCCTTGCCGACACCGTCCGGCGTATCCGGGCCACCGGGCGCCGGGTGTTGATTGTGAAGGGGGTGCCTGAAGTGGGTTTCTCTGTACCCCTGGCAGTGATCAACGCGGAATTTATCGGTACGTCGCTGGAGCACGCACCCACACGCAAAGAGGTCGAGCGTCGCAACCGTCGTGCCAACCACATTATCGACACCATTGCCGCGGAGCTGGGGGCGGACCAGGTCAGCCCGGTGCCGGAGCTCTGTTCGTCCGCCTGCCGAATCGAGGAGCGCGGGGTGCCGCTCTATCGCGACGATGACCACCTGAGTGCCTATGGTGCACGCAAGCTGGTGCCGGGACTGCTCGACCTGGCACTGCTCGATAGCACCAGCCGGGGCTGAGCCTGCGGGAGAGATCCCGCATCCGTTTCCCGGCCCCAATCGCGGACGCTGGCAGGCGGTAAAACCGATATAATCGCGCCCATGCCGGAACTACCGATCAACGCCGCCCTGCCGGACCTCCTCGCAGCACTGGCGGGCCACAACAATGTCGTTCTGCAGGCGCCCCCCGGTGCCGGCAAGACAACCGCCGTCCCCCTGGCGCTGCTGGAGTGCGGCTGGCTGGCGGGGCGCAATATCATCATGCTGGAACCCCGCCGGCTGGCGGCGCGCACCGCGGCCAGGCGTATGGCCTCGCTGCTCGGTGAGCCGGTGGGCCAGACCGTCGGCTACCAGGTTCGCGGTGAGCGACAGGCCGGGGCAGGCACGCGCATCCTGGTCGTTACCGAGGGCATACTCACCCGCCTGCTGCAGTCGGATCCGGAGCTTGCCCGGACGGCCCTGGTCATCTTCGATGAATTCCATGAGCGCAACCTGCAGGCGGACCTGTCACTGGCGCTCTGCCTGCAATCCCAGGAAGTCCTGCGCGAGGACCTCAAGCTACTGGTGATGTCCGCCACACTTGATGCGACGGGCGTGGCAAGCCTGCTCGGCGGTGCGCCGGTGGTGAGCAGCGAGGGGCGCAGCTATCCGGTGGAGACCCGTTACCTCGCCCCCCGGGAAGTGGTGGAAGACGCGCGCCAGTTGCCGGCGCTGATGGCGCGCAAGATCGGCGAACTGCTCGCTGAGGCCGGCGGCAGCCTGCTGGCTTTCCTGCCTGGTGTAGGCGAGATCCGCAGGGTGGGGGAGCTGCTGGCGGAAAGGGCCGGGGATGAGGTTTTCAACGATGTCGATATCGCCCCCCTGTACGGGGACCTGGGCCGGGAACAGCAGGACGCAGCCATTGCGCCCGCCCCGCAGGGGCGCCGCAAAGTAGTGCTGGCTACCAACGTGGCGGAAACCAGCCTGACCATTGAGGGGATTTCACTGGTGGTGGATTCCGGCCTGATGCGCGAATCCCGTTTCGACCCCAACACCGGTATGAACCGGCTCGAGACCACCACTATTTCCCGGGCGTCCGCCACCCAGCGTTGTGGCCGCGCCGGGCGACTGGGGCCCGGCACCTGCCTGCGCCTGTGGACCGAGTCGCGCCACGGGGGGCTGCCAGCCAAGAACACGCCGGAAATCCTCAACAGTGACCTGGCCCCGCTGGTGCTTGAGCTGGCGCAGTGGGGCGTGAGCGACCCGGATGAGTTGCAGTGGCTGGACCTGCCGCCGCCGGGGCCGCTGGGCCAGGCCCGCGACCTGCTGCAGCGTCTGGAGGCCCTCGACGCCGAACTGCGCATTACCGCACATGGTGCTGCGATGCTGGCACTGGGGACCCACCCGCGGCTCGCCCATATGATGCTGCACAGTTGCGACTGGGGCCTGCAGCGGGAAGCCTGCCTGCTGGCGGCGCTGCTGTCGGAGCGGGATATCTTTCGCGGCGAGCGACGCCTGGACCGGGACCTGCACCGGCGCATGGAATGGTTACTCGAGGGGGGCAAAGGGGACGGCACTGTAGATCGCGGTGCGGTGCAGAGAATCCGGCAGCAGGCCAGGACCTGGCAGGCACAGCTCGCCCGGATGGATGGATCCACTGCTGGTTCCGGGGGAAGCGCCATCGATACGGCCGACCGCACCGGACTGTTGCTGGCACTGGCATACCCGGACCGCATTGCCCGGAATCGCCATGACCGCGGCCGCCGCTTCCTGCTTGCCAGTGGCCGCGGGGCGCACTTCTCCCACGATGATGAACTGGCTGTAGCCGATTACCTGGTAGTGGCAGAGCTGGACGGGCAGGGGCGCGACGCGCGTATTCTGCTGGCTGCGCAGATCCCCGGCGAGTTATTGCCGGAATATTTCCCCCACCTGATTGAACAGGAAGAACAGGTCCGCTGGGATGACCGGGTGGGCCGGGCCGTTGCCAGCGTGCGCACCTGTCTCGGCCGGATCGTACTGGATGAAAGAGCGGCCGAAAATATTTCCCCGGATGCACTCAGCCGTGCATTGCTCGATGCGGTCCGGCAGAAGGGACTGGGGGTATTGCCCTGGACACGCGAGGCGAATGCGCTGCGCGCACGGGTGGGGTTCCTGCGGGCCCAGGCCGACAATTATCCCGACCTGCTGGCGGGCCTGTCACTGCCCCGGTGGAATGATGACTGCCTGCTGGAGAGCCTGGAAGACTGGCTGTTGCCACACCTGGCGGGGATGCGTAGCCTCGAGCAATTGTCCGGGCTCAACATGCACGGCATTTTTCAGGGGCAGCTGGAATGGGCGGACCTGCAGCAGATTGATGAGTTTGCACCCACGCATATTGTCGTGCCCAGTGGCTCGCGCATGCCGATCGATTACGGGGAGGATATCCCGGTGCTGGCAGTGCGCCTGCAGGAGTTGTTCGGGCTGGCACAGACACCGGCGATCCTGCAGGGCCGGTTCGAACTAATGATTTACCTCTTGTCGCCAGCACAGCGGCCGGTACAGGTTACCCGCGACCTGGCAAGCTTCTGGCAGAATACGTACACGGAAGTCAAAAAGGAATTGCGCATCCGTTACCAGAAACATTACTGGCCCGATGATCCGCTCAGTGCACAGGCCACCAGTAAAACCAGGAAACGCATGTGACCCGGTCATTGCCCGGTTGGTCCGGGGGAGGCCAATCAGGCTGCAGAGGGAGGAATGGGCGATGAACAGTGGTACTGGCACCATTGTCACCTGGGACGACGCACGGGGGTTTGGCTTTATCGAACCGTCCGGTGGCGGCAGGCAACTGTTCCTGCATATCCGCGATTTCAGCCGGCAGCATCGGCGGCCAGAGCAAGGATTGATCGTGAGCTTCGCTGTTTCGGCTGACGACCGGGGGCGGCCACGCGCCATCCGGGTGAGGCCCCGACGGGGACATCACCGCCCTGTCGTTGCGGGCGGCCGGGGCGGTCGTGCAGTTCTATTCTGCCTGGTTTTCTACACGGTACTGGCCGCATTGGTGCTGGCGGGGCGGTTTCCGCCACTGGTGCCACTATGGTTCCTGGCACTGGGCCTGCTGACTTTTGTGCTCTACGCGAAAGACAAGTCGGCGGCACGTAACGGCCGCTGGCGCACGCCGGAGAACACCCTGCACCTGTTTTCAATCACCGGCGGCTGGACCGGCGCGCTCGTGGGCCGGGAAATATTCCGGCACAAGACATCCAAGGCGTCTTTCCGGATGCTGTTCTGGTTAACCGTGCTTGGCAACCTGGGGGCGCTGGTATGGCTGCTGTCGCCCGCCGGCAGCGGTACACTGGCCTACCTGTGGGCGCTCTGGCAGGACGTCCAGTATTTTACCGGCTGGGGGTAGGCTGCGTGCCGGCCGGGTGTAATTGCCTGGGACCGGCGAAACTTGCACTGCGTGCAGAAATTGGTTTCTGCTTGGGGCACAAACCAGCAGGCCTGCGATTCCCGCGTCAATCAGGAAGTATCCCAAAATTTAGAACAACGGGTGCTTGCCATGCAAAATCCTGCTACTCCTGCGGCTGCCGTCGGGCCGCTAACGTCCAGGCCCGCTGCGGAGGCCTCTGATACCCGGGCCGGGCGGCTGGTGTCGGTGGACTTTGCCCGGGGCCTGGTGATGGTCATCATGGCCCTGGATCACGTCCGCGACTTCACCACCGCAGCGCGCTTCGCCCCTGAGGAGCTGGGGGAGACCTCTCCCGCCTACTTCTTTACCCGCTGGATTACCCATTTCTGTGCGCCATTGTTCGTACTCCTGGCGGGAATGGGAGCCGGGTTTATGCGGGCCAGCCGCTCACCGCGGGAGTTGAGCCTGTTTCTGCTCTCCCGGGGATTCTGGTTGATCCTGATCGAGCAGACGGTAATGTCATTTGGCTGGAGTTTTGTGCAGCCACAGGGCTACGCACTGGTGTTGACGACCCTGTCGATGATCGGTTTCTGCATGATCTTCATGGCGCTTTTCATTCACCTGCCGCGATATCCCCTGCTGGTGCTTAGCGTCGTCATTATTGCCGGGCACAACCTGCTTGATGGTCGCCTTGTGATGCCGGAAGAGGGGCCACCGCCGGTCTGGTATGCGCTGCACGAGGATATCTTTACCCGTATTGCCGGCCTCCCGCTGGTGGTGGTCTACCCGCTGCTGCCCTGGTTGGCGGTGATGCCGCTGGGTTACCTGCTGGCCGGCCTATACCGAGAGCCCGCGGTGCGCCGCAGGAGGGTACTGCTGGCCCTCGGTTTCGGCGCAGTGGTGTTGTTCCTGGTTCTGCGCGTGGGCAATTTTTACGGTGACCCGGTTCCCTGGATGTCGCAGGCGAGCTATGGCATGACCCTGGTGTCTTTCTTCAATGTCGATAAATACCCGCCATCACTACTGTATCTACTCATGACCCTGGGGCCGGGGCTGCTGTTGCTGGCCTGGTCCGAGCGCCTGCGGGGCCCGCTGGTGGATATCATCAATACCTTCGGGCGCGTGCCTTTTGCCTATTACATCCTGCATATCTACCTGGCCCACCTGCTGGCGCTGGCCATCGCCCAGTGGCAGGGATTTGGCTGGCGTGCCGCAGCGGGAGGCTGGTGGGGGCTGCCGGACGGTTACGGGGTTTCCCTGCCAGCGGTCTATGTAACCTGGCTGGCGGTCGTCGCACTGCTGTATCCATTCTGCCGCTGGCTAGCAGGGGTCAAGGCGCGGCGCAGCGACTGGTGGTTGAGTTATCTGTGAACACACCCGTTTTTACGGGGTTAACGCACGTCTCGTCCCAGCCCGAGAGGCAAGATCACATCCGGAGGCTCCCTTGTTCCCAAGCAGACGTCCCGCCCTCTTGTTGCTTGCATTGATAGTCGCACTTCCCGGATGTGCGCCGACAAGGATTCACCTGCACACGAAGTATTTACCTGAAGACCGGGTCCTCCAGGTAACCCAATCCCTGGAATCGTCAGGTTTTGAAGTCATTGCCCGCGATAACCGCCATCCCGCCACGTTGCTTGGCAGTATCCTGGTATACCAGCCGGGCAGGTTTTCGGAGAGGCATGTTGCCAAAGTGACTGAAGCTGTCGCAAAAAGCGGTTTTTCCCTGAATGGGGCCTATCCTGCAGAAGTCAGCGGCCATCGCTACACCGAGGGTAATATGGGGTTATACCTGGTGGATAGCGCGATGACCCGGGTTGACTGGGATGGTCCGCGACAGGGGGAGGTTGAGTTCTCCATTACGGACTTCGAGCTGAAAAGCACGGACTGCGAGCGTCGCTACCTGTTCCGCTTCAAGGAGAGTGGCGAGCTGGCACTGAACGAGCTGACGGCAGGGAAAAGCGCGAGGGAAGGCTTGCGATGGGAACAGGAATCCCCCGCGTCGATCGCTGTTTATGATGGCCATGATAAATACCTGTTCCGCTACCTCCGTTACCAGCGGGAGAGGACCAGCGGGAACAGGGAAGCCCGGGACTATTTTGTAGAGCTGGAGCCGGAAGGGTTTTATCCACTGCCGTATGCCTGCAGTTTTCGTGCAAAGCTGGGTGCACTGGTTTATTAGCGCTAGCGAGAGCCTTGAGAATTACTTCAGGGGCAGCGCGGGAAATGAAACCGGACCCGGGTCGTGTGCCCTGGTGATTCACGGGTGACGATACCGCAAAAAAAATGGCGAGCTGTTTGGCTCGCCATTTTTATTGTTCCCCTTATTTGCGCGGGGTCAGTCCATGTAGCTCTCTACCGGCGGGCAGGAGCAGATCAGGTTGCGGTCACCGTAGACATTGTCGATGCGGTTGGAAGCCGGCCACACCTTGTGTTCCTTCAGCCACGCTGCCGGGCGCCCCGCTACATCGCGGGAATAGCCGTGGGCCCACTCGTCGACCATCACGTCCTCGAGAGTGTGGGGGGCATTGTGCAGCGGGTTGTCCTCTGCGCTGTACTTGCCATTGGCTACATCTTCCACTTCCTGGCGAATGGTGGCCATGGCGGTGACAAAGCGATCCAGCTCCTCGCGGGACTCACTTTCCGTGGGCTCGATCATCAGGGTGCCGGCCACCGGGAAAGACATGGTGGGCGCGTGGAAACCGAAATCCATCAGGCGCTTGGCGATATCTTCCTCGGAGATGCCTGCCGATTCCTTGAGTGGCCGCAGGTCCACCAGGCATTCGTGGGCAATAAAGCCATTGGTGCCGGTATACAGCAGGGAATAGTGCTCGCTCAGGCGCTTGGCCACATAGTTGGCATTGAGGATCGCCACCTCGGTAGCACGCTTCATGCCGGTCTTGCCCATCATGCGGATATACATCCAGCTGATCGGCAGGATGCTGGCAGAGCCCCAGGGTGCCGCGGAAATGGTGCCATTGGCCGTATCGGTCTCCGGTACCTCGCTGACCGGGTGGCCCGCCAGGTAGGGCTTCAGGTGTTCGCCGACGGCAATCGGGCCCATGCCGGGACCGCCACCACCGTGGGGGATACAGAAGGTCTTGTGCAGGTTCAGGTGCGAGACATCACCACCGAACTTGCCCGGTGCGGCGACACCAATCAGTGCGTTCATGTTGGCGCCGTCGATATACACCTGGCCGCCGGCATTGTGGATCAGCTCGCAGACATCGCGGATGCCTTCCTCGAACACGCCGTGAGTGGACGGGTAGGTGACCATCAGCGCGGCGATGCGATCGCCGTGTTCTTCCACCTTGGCCCTGAGGTCATCCATGTCCACGTTGCCCTTGTTGTCGCAGGCAACTACCACCACCTTCATGCTCACCATCATGGCGGAAGCCGGGTTGGTGCCATGGGCAGAGGCGGGAATCAGGCATATATCGCGCTGGGTCTCGCCCCTGGCCTCGAAATACTTCTTGATCGCTACCAGGCCGGCATATTCACCCTGGGAGCCGGCATTGGGCTGCAGGCTGACGGCGTCGTAGCCAGTACAGGCGGCCAGCATCTGCTGCAGCTGGCGGAACATCTCGGCATAGCCCTGGGCCTGGTCAGCGGGGGCAAACGGGTGCAGCTTGCCGAATTCCGGCCAGGTCACCGGAATCATCTCCGCAGTGGCGTTCAGCTTCATGGTGCAGGAGCCGAGCGGGATCATGGAGTGATTCAGTGCGATGTCCTTGGACTCCAGCATCTTCAGGTAACGCAGCATCTCCGTTTCGGAGTGGTAGGTATTGAAGACCGGGTGGGTCAGGAACTCGCTTTCGCGAACCAGGGCCGCGGGGACGCCCAGGGGGCCCTTGGCGGCGATCTCACTGTCGAGCTCGTGCAGGTCCAGGCCGTGCTCGCCACCGGTGAAGGCCTGCAGGATGTCGGACACATCAGCGAGGCTGGCGGTCTCGTGCAGGCTGACACCCAGCGCGTCCTCACCCACCTTGCGCAGGTTGATCTCCGCATCCAGGGCGCGCTGGTAAATGGCATCGCGCTGGTCACCGGCAGTGATGGTCAGGGTGTCGAACCAGCTGTCGTGTGCCAGGTCGAAACCCTGCTTTTTCAGTCCGGCGGCGAGGATGTCGGCCAGGCGCTGGATGCGCGTGGCGATGGTCTTCAGGCCCTCGGGGCCATGGTAGACAGCGTAGAAGGCGCTCATCACCGCCAGCAGTACCTGGGAGGTACAGATATTGGAGTTCGCTTTCTCGCGGCGGATATGCTGCTCGCGGGTCTGCATGGCCATGCGCAGGGCGCGTTTGCCCTTGCTGTCCACGGAAACGCCGATGATCCGGCCGGGGGCGGAGCGCTTGTAGGCCTCGCGGAAGGCGAAGAAGCCTGCGTGCGGGCCACCGTAGCCCATGGGAATGCCGAACCGCTGGTTGCAGCCAACCACTACATCGGCGCCCATTTCACCGGGTGCTTTCAGCGCCACCAGGCTCATCAGGTCGGCGGCCACGGTTACCAGGCCATTGGCCTCGTGCACCTTGTCGATGATGCCGGTCAGGTCGCGCACTACGCCGGTGGAGCCAGGGTATTGCAGCAGCGCGCCGAACAGCTCGGCCGGCAGGTCCTGCTCCGGGTTGCCTACCACAATCTCAAAGCCGAAGTGCTCTGCGCGGGTCTTCACCACCGCGATCGTCTGCGGGTGGCAGTCCCCGTCCACGAAGAAGATGTTGGACTTGTTGCGCTTGGCCTGGCGCTTGCACATCGCCATGGCCTCGGCGGCGGCGGTGCCCTCGTCGAGCATGGAGGCGTTGGCCAGCTCCATCCCGGTGAGGTCCATGATCATCTGCTGGAAGTTCAGCAGGCCCTCAAGCCGGCCCTGGGCAATCTCCGGCTGGTAGGGGGTGTAGGCGGTGTACCAGCCCGGATTCTCCAGCACATTGCGCAGGATGACATTGGGTGTAATCGTGTCGTGGTAGCCCATACCGATAAAAGTGCGGTAAATTTTATTCCGCTGGGCCAGCTGGCGAAGCTCACCGAGAGCCTCTTCCTCATTAACCGCGTCGTCCAGGGCCAGTTCGTCCTGTTTGCGAATGGAGGCGGGGACGGTTTTCTCGATCAGTTCATCCAGGCTGGCCACGCCGAGCGTTTCCAGCATCTCTTTGATCTGCGCCTCGTCGGGTCCGATATGGCGGTGAATGAAGGCGTCGTGTTGTTCCAACTGCAGCAGAGATGGCTGGGTCATAAACGTCGTTTCCTGTATCGCAGGGATAGGTCGCTGGAATTGCGCCCGCCGGCGGGGTCTGGCACCGGTTAAAAAAATAGCAGAGCGGCCCGGGCGCCATTTGCGTACCGGGGTTGCCGGCACGGACGCGGGATCGCTGCGCGGCGGGATGGCCGCGGTGCCACGGGGAGTGGCAGCCTGCTGCTCGGGGCGCTTGTGGGCCTCGTGAGCCGCGCGCATCTTAGCAATCGCCGGGCTGCCGGGCAATCGGCGGATCTGCAGCGCTGGAAAAGCTATTTTGCGCTGATTTTTGTGATTTAAATCCAGAAACGACCGAGTTGGCGCTATTTTAAACTGCTATGGGCCGCCTCGCGGGAATCACGGCAGGGTGGCTTGATCATACTTGGTATACCCGGAGGGAGCCGGCTCCTGCCCCGGGGCAGGTTGCCCACCGGTGCGATTTGGGTAATGGGCAAGGGCATCCCCGGGCTGAAAGACCACAACAGAGAATAAATGACCGGTTAGGGAATGGCCGGTGGGAGCCGCGGGGCTCCGTATCCAATCAGGGCAGAGGCGGGAGTTGCGAGGGATATGCAATTACACAGTCTGCGGTTCAGGGTCGGCATATTTTCCCTGGCACTGGTCATCGCCATGTGCCTGTTCTTTATTTGGCTGGATCACCGCAGCCTGCACTCCCTGCTGGAAAAGAACCGCGAGGGTCGTTACCTCACCTACCAGTACCAGATTTCCGGCCTGCTGAAACAGTCGCGCGAAGACCTGAACCAGCTCACCGACCTGTTTGTGCTGTGGCGCGGTGGGCTGGCACCCAATTCCGATATCCTCCACAAACTGTTTGACCAGCAGTGGGAGCATCTGCGCGACAGCTGGGGGCTGGAGTCCCTCAAGCTATACAGCCCGGGCCAGAGACCGCCGAGGGTATGGGGCGCGACCACCCGGCGCCTGACGCCGGAACAGGTCCGGGATGTGATCGTCAGCGGCGAAACACGGGAGTCGGTCTATTGTGCCGAGTCCTGTGTACAGAGCCTGGTAATGGGTATTACCGCCGGCGACCTGTCAGAGGAATATGTCCTGCAGGTGGACCGCTCCCTCGCCGATGAGCTGCTGGCATTCCGCCAGATCACCGGCTCCGATATCGGCATCCTGTCGGCGACCGGTGACGAAGGGGACAAGGTGGTCGATGCCTACCTGGATGGCTGGAGCCGGTCTGTTATCGCCCTGACTTCGCACGAGCGGATGATGCCGCTGTTGCGGGAGGTGGCAGCGCAGGGGGCGCAGGTGCCGGAACTGCGGTTCTCGGGCAGTTATGACTTTGGTCCGGCCAGTTACGATGTCCGCACCTTCCCGTTGCAGGACGGCAACCCCGGTGGGGCCCGCTTTGTCATCATTGACGATGTAACCACACAGGTGCGCCATATCGAGGACTCACTCAAGCTGCTGTTCTGGTTTGCGGCACTGGGTTCGGCCACGTTTATCGCCGCACTGGTGGGAATGTTATGGAGCCCGATTTTCCGGCTGCGTCGCCTGGCCGAAGCGCTGCCGCTGCTCAGTGATGGCAATTTCGACCGCGCGCGGCAACTGATTCGCCCGGTGCGCAAACCCCGGACCCACTTCGATGAGATAGACGTACTGGACTATACCGGCCTGGCGGTCTGCGACCAGCTGGAGGTGATGAAGGAAATCGTTGCGCAGAATACCGCCGAGCTGGAGCATATCGCCATGCACGACACGCTTACCGGCCTCGCCAACCGCCATGCACTGGTCGACAAGCTCGAGCAATACCTGCACAGCGAGTCCCACCTGCAGAACACGGGGTATGTCTTTTTTATCGACCTGGATGATTTCAAGCGTGTCAACGATTCCCTGGGGCACCAGCGTGGCGACGACCTCCTGCGGGTGCTGGCCCAGCGACTGGTAAGCGTGGTGCGCCAGGGCGATACGGTGGCCCGACTCGGCGGTGATGAGTTCTGCGTGTTTGTGCCCTCTGCCGGCGGCGATGATGCCTGCCGTGTGCTGGCGGAGAAGCTGCTTGGTGTGGTGGCACAACCGGTGAAAATTGGCGACCAGGTGCTGCGGGTGACTCTCAGTATCGGCATTGTTGCCATTCCGGAACATGGGCACACGCTCGAGGCGATCCTGCAGCGGGCCGATGTGGCCATGTATCACGCAAAGTATCGCGGCAAGAACAATTACCAGATCTATTCCGACCGCTTATCCTGTATCGAACACCTTTCCACTGGTCGGCGCCGGGGGCAGGTACCTACGGCCATAGCCGGCAACGATGATAAATCCTGAGGCCTGTGCCTCTCGCCGGGCATCGCCGGTAACTGCCTGAACCTGGGCGCCGCTTTATCCGGGCGCGCTTTTTACTGCCAGTTGGCGCCACTCCCCTCCAGCGCCTGTCGCGCCATATTCTCCTGTCGTCTATGTTTTAAGTTAACGGAAAGTGAATTCCTGCCCCCGCAGGGATTCCACAAGCATAAAGACGACTCCCTGCCAGTGAACGGTGGGAAGAAGAATATCGACGGAACGTAAGCCATGGCCTGCAGGATCTACTTCGCCAGCGACCAGCTGCTGGTGAGCCACCTCTACACCCTCCTGGAGAAATCGGGAATCCGGGCGCTCACCCAGCAGGCGGCGGTGGATGTGCCGCAGGAGGAATCGGGTCCCGTAGCCTGGTACTCGGAACTGTGGATTATGCAGGATGGCCAGTTGGCCAACGCCCAGGAAGTATTGCGCAAGGTGCTCGACGGTGAGACTGTCGCGCCCGCTGTACCAGTGGCGCGGCACCGTGCAGCCGATTCGCGGCCAGTTACCGGCGCCTGAGATTACGGAAAACTGTCCCGGATGCCCGGGGTACCCCTGCCAGTTCCCACGATCCCCCCTCCAGTAAATCAGCCTCCCGCCGGGCTTACCCTGATTCCACAGGCTCTTCGTGCAGCGGTCGCAGCACGCTCGCCAGTTGCTGTGGCAGTGGGGCACCGCCGCGAATTCCCAGCGCCAGCAGGCGCGCCTTGTCCAGCTGGCAGTTCTGGGGCCGCGGCTCGACGAAGTGCGGGGCACTATCGGCGCTGATATGGCGGCAGTCCAGTTGCAGCAGGTCCGCAATCATCATCGCAAGCTCAAAACGGGTACAGGCGGTATCACCACTCCAGTGGTAGATACCCGACAGGATCTCGCCCCCGGCCTTTAGCCTCAGGCACTGCTCCAGGACGCTGGCAACTTCCTCCACACTGGTGGGGTAGCGGATGGCCCAGTGATCCAGTGCCATGGGTTCCCGTGTGCGGATAGTTTCCAGCAGTGCCGTCACGCCCGATTCCCGGGGTTCCTCCACCGGCCCGAACAGCAGTGGCAGGCGCAGCACCCAGTGCCCGTGGCAGGCGAGTACCGCCTCCTCGCCGGCGCGCTTGCTGCGGCCATAGAAGTTGATCGGGGCGGGACGGGCGTCGGCGCTGTAGGGTGGGGCAGTGCCATCAAACACATAGTCGGTGGAGATATATACCAGCTGTGCGCCCAGCTCCTCGCAGGCGCCTGCCAGCAGGGCGGTGGCATCCACGTTCAGGGCCCAGGCCGCGTCGGGCTGGTTCGCGCAGCGGTCGGGCCAGCGCTCCGCGGCGCAGTGGATCACCACATCCGGCTGCAGCTGTTCCAGGGCATTGCGGATTTGCCCGGGCTCACTGAGATCCAGTGGCAGCAGCCCGGGCCCGGAGCGCGAGTGGCAGGTGCCAGTCACCTGCCAGTCCGGGTTGGCGGCCAGTTGCCGGAATACGCTGCGACCCAGCAGGCCGGTTGCGCCGGTCACAAGGATGTTCATTATTTCAGTCCTGTCGAGAGGAAACCGGGAGCCCGCATCCGCTGCGGGCTGGACAGGCGGGGCGGCAGGCCCCGCCCGGAAGGGGATCACATCTTTTCCAGGACCTCGATACCCAGCAGGTCGAGGCCGCAGGCGATCGTGCGGGCAACCAGGTTGCACAGCTGCAGGCGACTGTTGCGCTGGGCTTCCGGCACGCCTTCCCTGAGTACCGGGCAGGCCTCGTAAAAAGCCATGTAGGCGCTGGCCAGGTCGTAGAGGTAGCTGCACAGTACGTGCGGGAAGGTATCCCGGGCCACCTGGTCCAGCACCTCGCCGAACTGGCTCAGCTTGACCGCCAGTGCCCGCTCCTCCGGCGTTTCCAGCAGGATGTCACCGGTGAGGGATTGCGGCTCGACCCCGGCACGGCGGAAGATGCTGCGCACACGGGTGTAGGCATACTGGAGGTAGGGGGCAGTATTGCCCTCGAAGGCCAGCATGGCGTCCCAGTTGAAGACGTAGTCGTTGGTGCGGGTCTTGCTCAGGTCGGCGTACTTGACCGCGCCGATACCCACGGTCCGGCCGATCTCGGCGCACTCCTGCGGGCCCAGGTCCGGGTTCTTCTCCGCCACCAGTTTCTCTGCGCGTTCCACTGCCTCGTCCAGCAGTGCCGCCAGTTTCACGGTGCCACCGGTCCGGGTTTTGAAGGGCTTGCCGTCATCGCCCATCATGGTGCCGAAGGCGCAGTGCTCCAGGGTGACCGATTCGTCGACAAACCCGGCCTTGCGCGCTGCGGTGAAAGCCTGCTGCAGGTGCAGGGACTGGCGTGCGTCCACTACGTACAGGATCCGGTCGGCACCGAGCTTGCCTGCGCGGTAGCGGATCGCGGCCAGGTCAGTGGTGGAGTAGAGGTAACCACCGCCCTTTTTCTGGATGATCATCGGGCTGGGATTGCCCTCCTTGTCCGCCATCTCCTGCAGGAATACGACCACTGCGCCCTGGTCCCTGACAGCGATTCCGCTATCCAGCAGTTCCTCGACCAGTACCGGCAAGTCCTCGTTGTACTGGCTCTCGCCGTAGACATCGCTGCGCTTCAGCGTCACGTTCAGCTTGTCGTAGATTTCCTCGCTGTGACTGATGGAGATGTCGATAAACTGTTGCCACAGCTTCAGGCAATCGGCGTCGCCGCCCTGCAGGCGCACCACATACTCCCGCGCGCGGTCGTCGAAACCCTCCTCCTCGTCGAAGCGCACCTTGGCCTCGCGGTAGAAGGTTTCCAGGTCCGCCAGTGCTACCTCGGCATCGTTGTTTTCCAGCTTGTCGGCCAGGTGTGCCAGCAGCATACCGAACTGGGTGCCCCAGTCGCCCATATGGTTCTGGCGGATGACCCGGTGGCCCTGGAATTCCAGCAGGCGAGCCAGGGCGTCGCCAATGATGGTGGAGCGCAGGTGCCCCACGTGCATCTCCTTGGCCAGGTTGGGGTGGGAGTAGTCGATCACCACTGTTTGCGGGTTCTCTACCTCCGCGATATTCAGTCGCGGATCGCGGCCTGCCACTGCCACCTGGTCAGCCAGCCACTGCTCGCTCAGGTGCAGGTTGATAAAGCCGGGGCCGGCCACCTCGGCGCTGGCAATCATATCGCCGCGGTCCAGCTGCTCGACGATCTGGCTGGCCAGCTCGCGGGGATTGGTGCCCATGCGCTTGGCGGCGGCCATGGCGCCATTGGCCTGGTAGTCGCCGAAGCCGGCTTTCTTGGCCTGCGCCACCACCGGGCCGCATTCGGCGGGGATGCCGGCGGCCAGCATGGCGGCCTGGACTTTGTCGGAAAGGAGCTGGCGAATATTCATAGGGTGATTGGACTTCTGCTGTGTAATGTAGGGAAACGCGCGATTTTAATGGGCGGGGCCGGCTTTGCAACTGAACCCCGCTCCCGGCCGGGCAGCGCTGCTGTAATGGTAGCGGTTCCGGGCATGGTGCCGGGGGGGGCTGCGGCTGATGATATGATGCCGGCAGACCGAGAGGGGGGAACAGGTGAGCAAAAACACACTCTACTGGCACGACTATGAAACCTGGGGCACCGACCCGGGCGCGGACAAGCCATCCCAGTTTGCGGGTATCCGCACGGACGAGGAACTGAATATCGTCGGCGAGCCGCTGATGCTCTATTGCCGACCTGCCAGCGACTGCCTGCCGCAGCCCATGGCCAGCCTGGTCACCGGGATCAGCCCGCAGCGGGCGCTTGCAGAGGGTGTGCCGGAGATCGACTTTATCCGCCGGATCCTGGCCGAGCTGGGCGCCCCGGGCACCTGTGGGGTGGGCTATAACAGCCTGCGCTTCGATGACGAGGTGACCCGCCACACCCTCTACCGCAACCTGCTGGACCCCTATGAGCGCGAGTGGCGTAGCGGCAACAGTCGCTGGGACATCATCGACATGGTGCGGCTCGCCTACGCCCTGCGGCCGGAAGGTATCGAGTGGCCGCGGCGCGAAGATGGCGCGCCCTCCTTTCGCCTGGAGGAACTGACCGCCGCCAACGGGATTGCCCACGAGGGCGCCCACGATGCCCTGTCGGATGTGCGCGCCACCATTGACATGGCGCGCCTGGTGCGCGAGCGCCAGCCCCGGCTGTACGATTACGTCTTCCGCCTGCGTCGCAAGCAGGAGGCGGCAAAGCTGGTTGACCTGCGGGCGCGCAAGCCACTGTTGCATGTATCCGGCAAGGTCCCTGCCAGCCAGGGACACATCACCTATGTACTGCCGCTGGCGAGCCACCCGGTCAATCGCAATGCCATTATCGTCGCCAACCTGGCCATGGACCCGGGGCCGATCCTGGAACTGGATGCGGACGCCCTCCGCGAGCGCCTGTATACGGGCCGGGACAACCTGGGCGAGGGGGAATTGCCGGCGGGCCTCAAGCTGGTACACCTGAACCGCTGCCCGGTGCTGGCACCCGCCAATATGCTCGACGACCGTCGCGCCGCAGAGCTGGGCCTGGACAAGGCTGCCTGCGAGAGGCACTGGCAGCAGTTGCGGGATACGGAGCTGACCGACAAGCTCCACCGGGTATACCTGGACAGTGAATTTCCGCCCCGCGATGTGGAGGCCAGCCTGTACGATGGCTTCCTGGACGACGGTGACCGCGACCTCTGCCGGGAGCTCCACCGTGCGCTCGGGGAGCGCGGGCCGGAGGCATTGGCCGGCGAGGTGCCGTTCGCCGACCGACGCCTGCCGGAGCTGCTGTTCCGGTTGCGGGCCCGGAACTTCCCGGACACCCTGTCAGCTGACGAGCAGCAGCGCTGGGAGGAGTGGCGCTACCGCCGCCTGACCGACCCGGCCGCAGGTGCCAGCATCACCCTGGAGCCGTATTTCGAGGAGGTTGCCGCGCTGCGCCAGCAGTACCCGGAGCGCGCCGGGCTGCTCGACCAGCTGGAGGCCTGGGGTGATGGCCTGCTTACCTGAGGGCTGATACCCGGGGTGCCCGCCGGGCGGGCCCTGTAAAAGACCGCCGCCGGCAGCCCGCGGCTATGCTCCGGGGCGCCGCGCCGCTAGAATACGGCCCCGGTAAAGACTCGCGCCCACAAGGCGCAGCAAGTGGAGTAACAATGGACTTTATCGGAGCCAACATTCTCTCTGTCAGCCAGTTCGAGCGCGCGGATATCGACCGTGTTTTCTCAGTGGCTGACAGCATGGGTCCCTACGCACGGCGGGAAAAAGTCACCCGTGTGCTGGAAGGGGCTATTCTCGGCAATATGTTCCTGGAGCCAAGCACCCGCACCCGCCTCAGTTTTGGCGCGGCTTTCAATCTGCTGGGTGGCATGGTGCGGGAGACGGTGGGAATTACCGCCAGTGCCATGGCCAAGGGCGAGTCCCTGTATGACACCGCACGGGTATTGTCCGGCTACAGCGACATCATTTGCATGCGCCACCCGCAGGCCGGGTCGGTGGCCGAGTTTGCTGCCGCCAGCCGGGTGCCGGTGGTCAATGGCGGGGACGGTGCCAACGAGCATCCCACCCAGGCGCTGCTCGACCTGTATACCATCCGCAAGGAGCTGGCGGGCAAGGGGCGTACCCTCGACGATGTTCGTATTGCCATGATTGGCGACCTGAAGCATGGCCGCACGGTGCACTCCCTGTGCAAACTGTTGTGCCTGTTCGACAAGGTGCAGCTGACGTTTATCTCCCCGCCGGAACTGGCGATGCCGGAGGCGGTGGTGGAGCAGCTGCGGGCCGCCGGCCACCAGGTGACGGTCACTGACCAATTGGAGGAGTCGATCGGGCACGTCGATATCGTCTACTCCACCCGCATCCAGGAGGAGCGCTTTGCCTCCCAGGAAGAGGCCAACCTTTATCGCGGTCGCTTCCGCCTGAACCGGGAAATTTTTACCCGCCACTGTGAGCCCAACACCGTGATCATGCACCCGCTGCCGCGGGACTCCCGTGCGGAAGCCAATGAGCTGGATACGGATCTCAACGAACACCCCAGCCTGGCAATTTTCCGCCAGACCGACAATGGCCTGCTGGTGCGCATGGCCCTGTTTGCCATGCTGCTGGGTGTTGAGGGGGATGTGGACAAGTACTCCCGCCCGGTGCGCTGGCACAGCCGCCGCAGCCCCATCTGACCGCCTTAAGCCGGTGGGCATGGGGCCCGCCGGTTGCCCTTCCCGTATAGCCACACTCCCCCGCTGCCCCTCTCCAAAATGCTGCCGTCACGTCCCCTTGTTCCCGCTGGTTCCAGGCGGAAAGGCGGGGCTGCACCGACGCACGACGGCGGGCCGATATTTCTGTTAACCTGCAGGTATAACAACTCTCGCATCCAGGATTGATGCCATGCTGAAGCGGTTCACAGGAGGTTTGCGCAGCCTGCCCCTGCGGTCGGTGTTACTGTTGTTACTTTCGCTGTTCGCCCCCCTGGTGGCGGCACAGGAGGAAGTGGGAGAGATCGTGGAGGGGCCCCATGTTGCCCGCTTCACCATCGAGGGCGCCATCGGCCCCGCCACGACAGATTACCTCATCAGGGCCATGGAGGAAGCACAGGAAAACGGTGCCCAGCTGTTCCTGATCCGCATGGACACTCCCGGCGGCCTCGACGCCGCCACCCGGGATATCATCAAGCATATCCTGGCTTCGCCAATCCCCGTCGCGACCTATGTGCACCCCTCCGGCGCGCGCGCCGCCAGTGCCGGCACCTATATCCTCTACGCCAGCCATATCGCCGCCATGACCCCTGCCACCACCCTGGGAGCGGCGACACCGGTACAGATGGGCGGCGCCCCGGGGCAGCCGCAACCCGGCCAGCAACCCGGTGGAGGGGGCGACCAGCCCGCTGGTGATACTGGGGAAACGGAAAAAAAGGATGGCGACAGGGAAGAAGGGGCGGGGACGGCGCCAGAACCTGGCAGCGCCATGGAGCGCAAGGTGATCAACGATTCGGTGGCCTATATCCGTGGTCTCGCCAACCGGCATGGCCGCAATGCGGACTGGGCCGAGAAGGCAGTGCGCGATGCCGCCACGCTGACCGCCGGTGAGGCCCTCGAGCAGAATGTGGTGGATATTGTGGCCACCGATACCGATGACCTGTTGCAGCAGCTGGGCGGGCGCAAGGTGAAGCTGGAATCCGGCGAGGTCACCATCGACGAGAAGATCGAGGATGTCCGCGTGCAGGAGTATGAGCCCGACTGGCGCAACAAGCTGCTCGCCCTGATTACCAATCCGCAGGTGGCCTATATCCTGCTGTTGGTGGGAATCTACGGCCTGATTTTCGAGGGCTATAACCCGGGCGCGCTGGTGCCCGGCATTGTCGGGGTCATCTGCCTGCTGCTGGCCTTCTACGCACTGCAGGTGTTGCCGATCAATTACGCCGGCCTGGCACTGATTATCCTCGGCGCATTGCTGATTGTGGCAGAGGTGTTTATGCCCAGTTTCGGCGCCCTGGGTATCGGTGGCGTCATCGCGCTGGTAATCGGCTCGGTGATGCTGATCGATACGGATGTCCCTGGTATGCAGGTTTCGCGCAAGCTGATCGGTGCGATCGCCGGGGTGAGCGGCCTGATGCTGCTGGGGTTATTGATGGCTGTCGGGCGCAGCCTGCGCAGACCCCGGGTCGCCAGCGACCAGGCGCTGGTGGGGCGCACCGCCACGGTGGACAGGGTAGAGGATGACGAAATCCTGGTACACGTGGGTGGCGAGATCTGGACTGCGCACAGCGATGACCCGGTGTCGCCGGGCCAGCAGGTAATCATTACTGAACAGCATGGCCTGCGGCTGCGGGTCCGGCCGGAATAAGATAACAACGCGATAGAGACAGGAGTCCGAAATGGTCAGTTATTTTATGGGGTTGTTGATTGCCGCGGTGGCACTCATCCTGATGTATGCCATCCGCATCCTGCGCGAGTACGAGCGCGCGGTGGTGTTTTTCCTGGGCCGTTTCCAGTCGGTCAAGGGGCCGGGCCTGATCATCATAATCCCGGTGATCCAGACCATGGAGCGGGTAGACCTGCGCACGGTGGTAATGGATGTACCCACGCAGGATGTGATCAGCCGTGACAACGTGTCCGTGAAGGTCAATGCAGTTGTGTATTACCGGGTGATTGACCCGCAGTCCGCGATCATCAATGTGGAGAACTACCACGAGGCTGTGAGCCAGCTGTCGCAGACCACCCTGCGCTCTGTGCTGGGTAAGCACGAGCTGGACGAGATGCTGTCCGAGCGGGACAAGCTCAATGTGGATATCCAGAAGATTCTCGACGAGCAGACCGATGCCTGGGGTGTCAAGGTAACCAATGTCGAGATCAAGCATATAGACCTGGATGAGAGCATGATCCGCGCCATCGCCCGGCAGGCAGAGGCAGAGCGCTCCCGTCGCGCCAAGGTCATCCATGCCGAGGGTGAAGCCCAGGCAGCGATGAAGCTCACCGAGGCAGCCGACCAGCTGTCGCGTAACTCAAACGCCATCACCCTGCGTTACATGCAGACGCTGATTGATATTGCCGGCGAGCAGAATTCCACCATCGTTTTCCCGCTGCCCATGGACCTGATCCAGCCGTTGATGAAAAACATGATGGCCGGGCAGCAGAAAGCTGAGTCATAACCGGGCCGCGCCGACAGCAGCGACCAACCCCGGCGCTGCTGTGAGCCGGCAGGATCAAGGGAAGTGGCGGAGGTAACATGGTTGAGCTGGATTTTTTACAGTTCAGTAATGCTTTCTTGCTGCTGCTGGTATTGCTGAACCCCTTCGTTCTCAGTGTCTACCTGCTCGACCTGATCCGCGGGCTGGACCTGAGGATGTTCTCCAGCCTGCTGATGCGGGCATTCCTGATCAGCCTGTCGGTATTCCTGGCGTTTGCCTGGTTTGGCGAGAAGATATTTGACAGTGTGCTGCAGGTCCGCTTTCTCGCCTTTATGATTTTTGGCGGCATTATTTTCCTGATTGTGGGAATCCGGTTGACCCTGGGGATGGGGAGCCCGATGCAGAGTATCAACCTGCATTCGCATGAAGTCGCCGGCGCCATTGCCATGCCGTTTATTGTCGGTCCCGGTACCATCAGCGCCGCTGTGCTGGCGGGTAGCCGGCTGGGTGCAGTGGGAGGGGCTTTATCGATTACCCTGGCGATGGCGGTAGCACTGGCGTCCCTGATCCTGCTGAAAATGCTTTACGACTGGGTACAGACGCGCCACGAGCGTTACGTGCGCAAGTATATCGAGGTGGCGGGCAGGGCGACTGCCCTGTTCACCGGTTCATTTGGTGTGGACATGATCCTCAAGGGGATCGAGCGATGGTGGGAGTGGATGGCCTGAGCCCACCATCGCGGCGAGGCACTGTGGGGTTAGCCGGGGATTTCCTGGAACAGCAGCTCCAGCAGTTTTTTGCTGGACCCGTCCCAGCCCTCGGTCGAGCCGCCACCGGCTGCCTCGTGCACCGCATTGCCGAGTAACTTGCCGAGTTCCACTCCCCACTGGTCGAACGGGTTGATCCCCAGCAGGCAGCCGCCGACGAAGACTTTGTGTTCGTAGAGTGCCAGCAGGGCGCCCAGGTGATAGGGGTCCAGCTTTTCCACCACCAGGGTATTGCTGGGGCGATTGCCGGGAACCACCTTGTGCGGGGCCAGCGCATGTGCCTCGCGGTGGGTGTAACCCTGGTCTTCCAGTTCCCGCCGGGCCTCGTGCAGGCTTTTGCCCTGCAGCAGTGCCTGGCTCTGGCTGATGCAGCAGGACAGCAGCCAGCGATGCTGTTCCACCAGGCCGGATGTCGGTTCCCGGATGGCGATAAAGTCTGCCGGGATTAAATCGGTACCCTGGTGCAGCAGCTGGTGGAAAGAATGCTGCCCATTACTGCCTTCGGTTCCCCAGATGACGCTGCCGCTGGGGTAGTGCAGGGGCTGGCCGTCCCGGTCAACCCCTTTGCCCAGGCTCTCCATGTCCAGTTGCTGCAGCCACGCGGGAAACTTGGCCATGCGCTGGGCATAGGGCAGTACCACCTGGCTGCCAGCGCCCCAGCATTGCCGGTACCAGAAATGAATCAGGGCCATCAGTACCGGCAGGTTCTCCGCCAGCGGCGCCGTCGCAAAATGGCGATCCATGGCGTGTGCGCCAGACAGGAGGGCCTCGTAGGTTTCGTAGCCACAGGCCAGCGCGATGGGAAGCCCGATGGCCGACCAGAGTGAGTAGCGGCCCCCCACCCAGCTCCACATGGGGAAGATGTTTTCCGCAGCGATGCCGAAGTCCTGGGCGGCCACGATGTTGCTGCTTACCGCAACGAAGTGCCTGGCAAGCTGTGCCTCATCGCATCCGGCGTCCAGCATCCACTGGCGTGCGGCCAGGGCATTCTCGCGCGTCTCCAGGGTCGAGAAGGATTTTGAGGCAACGATAAACAGGGTATTGGCGGGCGGCAGGCCAGCGAGTGTATCGCTCAGGTCAGCCCCGTCGATATTGGCTACAAAATGTGTCTTGAGGCCTTCCTTCTGCCACGGACGCAGGGCCTCGACTACCATGCGTGGACCCAGGTCAGAGCCGCCGATGCCGATATTCACCACATGGCGGATCGGTTCGCCGGTAAAGCCACGCCAGTCGCCACTGTGTACCCGGCGGGTAAAGTCGCGCATTTGCGCACGGCAATCGGCCACCGCCTGCTCGTGCTCATTGGCCGGTTCCCCCTGGAAACGCAGCGCTGTATGCAATGCGGGGCGGTGCTCGGTGTTATTGATGTTTGCGCCGGAGAATAATGCCCCGATCTGCTCCTTCAGTCCGCACAGGTCGGCGTAATCCAGCAGATGCCCGAGGGTCTGGTCCTGCAGGTGATTCTTGCTGTAATCGAGGTAAATTCCGGCGGCGCTGCTGCTGTATTGCGCGGCGCGATTGGCGTTGGTTTCAAATAGCTCCCGCAGTGACCATCTCTGTTCGCGCTGGTGTGATTGCAGCTGGGCGATGGCGGCGGAGCGGCTTGCCGTTGCGGTTTCGGCTGTCATGTTATCCCCGGATTACTGGCTTGTATTTTATTGCTGTTGGAGGTGTTCCGGCGCAATGGGAGTGGCGCTGCCCAGTCGACGACCTGGAGAGGCGACGGGTGCTGCGACGGAGTTTTTCGCGTCAATGCTAGCGCTAAATGGGAATTACAGCCAGTGCCGGGTGGTGGCTGCCGCGGTCAGTCGAAGATCGGGGAGGGGCAGGCAGTTGTACCTGAAAAGCAAACGGTTGTACCGGAAAAGCAAATGCCGCTTCGAAAAGCGGCATTGCTATGTTTGCCGAAAAGTGGATTTACTTGACCACTTTCATGCAGCGAACATTGTCGGAAGCCATCCAACAATCGGCATCCGCCGGGCAAGCCATTGAAAGCGGGATTTGCTCAGAGCCCGGAGGGCAGGATGCCGGTGGCGCAGGTGCCGCACAGCAGCCCGCCAAAACCAGTGCACTGATAATTCCCATTAGGTACTTGGCTGGAGTGAAATTCATCCCCTTACTCCTTTCCGTTGATGTCAGCCATTAGCATAGCCAATAAAACGTCACCTGTTTGGTCTGCTTTGTAAAATGATGTTCTACAAAGAGCCGCCCTTTGGAGTGTAATAGGCGGGCGGGAAAAATAGCTGCCAGCCGTTAACTCAGGATAAACCAGGCGCCAGTTTGGCGCTTTAAAATACCTATATTTAAAGTCTTTCCTGCCATTTGGTGGCGTAAGCTGTTGCGGGGCGCATCGACTTATTTTTTGAAACTTGAAAAAAACTTTTTCCCAGTGGGTCTCGACAAAATTTTCCGCGCCAATTGCCCGGTGGCACTCCCTGTTTCAGGGCGTAAAGTGTGGCCGATACCGGGGGTATGCCGCCGATCCGGATTTCTCCCGATCACCGGCCTATTTTAGTCGTGCGCATCGCCGCATTGTGGAAGGTGGGGTGAGAGCGGGAAGAGGAGGGCGCACCGGGGTGCGCAATCAGTGTGTCGGTTGCGGCCCGTGGAGAAACACGCCGAATGCGCGTGCCAGGGCTTCCGGCCGTTCCGGCGAACGCAGGGCATCCAGCAGTGCTGTGCGGGTTGCCGGGAGGAACATCAGGTCGGCCAGCAGCAGGTTGAAGGTTTCCTGTTTCTGGCTCTCGGCCAGCGCCGTGAGCCAGAGCGCGGCCAGGGCCGGTTCCTGGAGGTCCTCCGGGCAGCGGCTGCCCATAGCGGCGAGGGTTTCCCCCGCCCGGGCCCTGTCGCTGTGCAGCAGCCGCTGCAGGAATTCGTGCCGCAGGCCCCGGGCCGGGGAGAAGGAAATGCCGCGCACCGCCGCAGCAAGGATGGCGGCTTCCGGTTGCTGTTGCTGCAGCTCGGCGTCTGCCCGGCGGATAATGGCAGCGGCCAGGCGGTGGTCGATCGCCTCACTTTCCAGGCACTGGCAGAGGCTGACGAATACCGGCGCAGCGATTTGTGGCAAAGCCTCGTCTATGAGCTGCCGGTGCTCTTCCCAGCGCGCGCTGACATCGGCGATCCCCTGCAGGCCCAGGTGACCCCAGGTGCCGGAATCCGGCGCACGGAGGTAGGCCAGGACGTTTTCGTAATGGGCACTGGGGGCACGCCGTAGCAGTCGGGCTGCGTGGGCGTGAAAAGTTGCCTGGCGCTCGGGCGGGGGGGAATACACCAGGCCGCTCTCGCTGAGCGCGCTGCCGAGCTGCTCGCCGGCGTCGCTGCCATCTCCGGCGACGAGCTTGCGGTTCAGGAGCGCAAGGAAGTTGTCCCGCGCCGCAAACTGTAGTTTGCCCTGCTCATCGAGAGGCAGGCGCAGGAACCAGACGGCGGGCTCGCCACCTTCCTCCGGCCACAGCAGTAGCCCGACCCAGGCCTCGCGCAGGTAGGGGTGTGGCCAGGGCGCATCGCCGGCCTCGAATGCATCGGCAGCGCTGCGGGGCACCGAGCGGACGCGCCGGCCAAGGTCGAACCAGCGCAATTTGAAGCGGGCCTGGCTGATCAGGTCACTCAGCGTGCCAGGATTACTGTTGTCGGTCATGCCGGGTTGGTCTCGCGCGAAAGTGCATTCATTTTGCGGCTTGTGCCGTTGGTGCCGCATCCAGCGGCAGTTGCTTGAAGTGTGTCCAGCCGTAGGCAATGGCCAGCAACGGGCAAAGGATATTGAACAACGCGAACGGTGCGTAGGTAAAAGTAGCGATGCCCAGGGTCGCGCTCATGTAGGCCCCACAGGTATTCCAGGGGATCAGTACCGAAGTGATGGTGCCGGAGTCCTCGAGGGTCCGCGACAGGTTGAGCCCATGCAGGCCTTTTTCGGTAAACGCCTCGCGGAACATGCGGCCGGGGATAATGATGGCCATGTACTGGTCGCCGGCAGCGGCGTTCATGCCGAAGCAGGTCAGTACGGTGGATGTCACCAGCCCGCCCACGGTCTTCACCCGCGACAGGGTCCAGTTGACGATTCGCTCGAGGAACCCGGCGCGCTCCATGGCACCGCCGAAAGCCATGGCGGATACGATCAGCCAGATCGTGTTGAGCATGCTGCTCATGCCCCCCTTGGAGAGCAGGGCGGCCACATCCTCGTTACTGGAGGTGGACTTGTAGCCGTCAAACAGGCTGTACCAGGCGCCCTTGATGGCTGCCAGGGGGCCATCACCACCCAGGCGGCGGGCAGTTTCCGGCTCGAATACCAGGGCAATCGCGCAGCCCACCAGGGCGCCGATCATCAGCGTCGGGTAGGCAGGTATTTTGCGCCAGGCCATAAACAGCAGCAGGGCCAGGGGCAGCATGCTGACGATGGAGATGTTGAACTCCTCCTGCAGGGCACCCAGTAGCAACTGGATGTCTTCCGCCGAGGCCCCGGACGCATCGGTGCGCAGGCCGATGATGGAGAACACCACCAGCGCGATGATAAAGGCGGGCATGGTGGTCCAGAGCATATTGCGGATATGCAGGAACAGGTCATTGGACGTCACCGCTGCCGCCACATTGGTGGTGTCGGACAGGGGCGACATCTTGTCACCAAAATAGGCGCCGGAGATTACCGCACCGGCGGTTACCGCCGGTGACAGGCCCAGCGCGCCGGCGATGCCCATCAGGGCCACACCCAGGGTGCCGGCAGTGGTCCAGCTGGAGCCGATGCTCAACCCCACAATCGCGCAGATGATGCAGGAGGCGGCATAGAACCACTGTGGCGACAGTATCTGTACGCCGTAATAGATCATCGAGGGCACAGTGCCAGCGAGGATCCAGCTGCCGATCAGGGCGCCCACCGCCAGCAGGATCAGGATCGCGCCGAACACCAGCCCGATACCGTGCAGCATGCCGCCCTCCATCTCGTCCCAGCTGTGGCCGTTTTTCATTCCCATCAGGGCGGCGATGCCGGCGCACAGTAGCAGGGCAATCTGGTTGGGGCCATAAGATGAGTCGGCACCGTAGAAGAAGACCGACAGGGACAGCAGGGCTATCAGGATCAGCAAGGGGATCAGCGCGTCCAGCAGGCTGGGCTGCTTGGCGGCGGGGGAGGAACTGGGCTCGGTCAAGGTAGGGCTCCTAAATCTGCTTCTCGGGCCTGGTCAGCGGCCATTCTCGTTATCGTTGTCGGGGCGCCGGCCGGCGCGAAGCGCTCTATTCTCACGGCTGCGGTGCGAGCTGTCCACACCGGCTGGTCGCGGGCGGTGCTGGCAGTTCGGCGGCGGTTCCGGTATGTTCTGCGCCGGCCGGGCTTTACCGGCCCCCCGGACCGATCGTCCCCGGCCCGTGAGCCGGTCTAGCATCAATAAGAATGAGCCCGATGGCACCGATATCCGGTGGCGTCAGGTGGCAGGTAGTGATTTCATGAGAGCAAGTGAACTGGATCCCTCGCAGTTCGAGGATATTCGCCCCTACCGCGACGACGAGGTGCGCGATGCCCTCAAGCGCCTGATCAGCGACCCGGAAATGTCCCACGCAGCTGCGCATTTCCTGGTGCCAAAGCTGGCGAAGCTTGAGGGACCCATTGCCTGGCTGGTGCGCCAGTTCCTGCGCTTCGAGTTCCGCAATGCGCGCGACGTGCGGGGCGTACAGGAAGTGGTGGCCAAGTACCTGGAGATGGCGGTCAACCGTACCAGTGACGGGCTGACCATCTCGGGCCTGGATACCCTGCCCAAGGATCGTGCCTGCCTGTTCGTCAGCAACCATCGCGATATTGCCATGGATCCGGCCCTGTCCATCCTCGCCATGTACAAGGAGGGACATGAGACTGCCCGTATCGCCATCGGTGACAACCTGCTGACGAAGCAGTTTGCCACGGACATCATGAAGCTCAACAAGTGCTTTACGGTGAAGCGCAAGGCCAGCACCCGCCGGGAAAAGCTGGAGTCCGCCACCAAGCTGTCGAATTACATCTACCACTCTGTGGTCAATGAGAATGAACATGTCTGGATCGCGCAGCGGTCCGGCCGTGCCAAGGATGGGCTGGACCGCACCAACCCGGCGCTGGCGGCCATGTTTGCCATGACCAAGGACCGGGATACCCCGTTTGCCGAGTTCTGGCGCAAGCTGCACATCGTGCCGCTGGCCATCTCCTACGAGTGGGACCCCTGCGACCGGCAGAAGGCCCGCGAGCTGTATTTCGCCGAGCACCCGGAAGGCTATCGCAAGGCCCGCCACGAGGACCTGAACTCCATCGCCAAGGGGGTGGTGGGCCAGAAAGGGCATGTCCATGCGGCTTTCGGCACCCCGATCGAGGGTGATTACCACGATGTGGGGGCACTGGCGGAGGAGATCGATCGCCAGGTGATCGGCAATTATGTGCTTCACCCGACCAACCTCATTGCCTACCAGATGATCTACGGCGAGACCCCGGACCTGCCGGTATCCTGGCCTGCCAGGCAGTGGAACCCGGACGAGTACAGGGAGACGCGGGAGAAGTTCGAGGCCCGCATGCAGCGCATCGACGAGCGCTGGCGCGAGCGGGCGATTCGGGGCTACGCCAACCCGGTAGTCTCCAAGCTGGCCTACCTGTGATCGCTGGCGGCGATGGTGGAGTGCGACGGGCGCTTGCGCGATAATGCCGGCCCCTGACCATTCACCAGCAGCCGGCGCTCCCACACTGTGTTAAGCAAACAAGACAAACAGGCCATTCAGGCCGCCTACAGCGAATTCCTGGCCGGGCGCGAGCTTCGTGCCCGCTATGGGCAGAAGCTGATGGTGGCGGCTATCGCGCGCTCGCTGGGAGCCATCGAGCAGGATGCCAGTGGCGAGCGCGACAGCAGCAAGACCGACGGTGAACATATCTGCGTGGTGGAGGCCGGCACCGGGACCGGCAAGACAGTGGCCTACCTGCTGGCCGCGATTCCGCTGGCGCAGGCACAGGACAAGAAGCTGGTTATCTCCACCGCGACCGTCGCGCTGCAGGAGCAGATTATCCACAAGGACCTGCCGGAGGTTGCGCGCCACAGTGGCCTGAAATTTGACTTCAGCCTTGCCAAGGGCCGCGGCCGGTACCTGTGCCTGAGCAAACTCGACCAGCTGCTGGCCGAATTCAGCGGCAGCGGTGTGGGCACCAGCATGGGGCTCTACGAGGACGAGCTGCCAAAGGTTGACGAGACCGGGGTGCAGCTGTACCGGGATATGGCAGAGAGCCTAGCCAGCGGTCGCTGGGACGGTGACCGGGACAACTGGCCGGACACCATCGAGGTGGCCGACTGGAGCCGCGTGACCACTGACCATCGCCAATGCAGTGGTCGGCGCTGCCCCCATGTGGGCAACTGCAGCTTCTTCCGCGCCCGGGAAAACCTGGGCAAGACCCAGGTAATCGTGGCCAATCACGATCTCCTGCTGGCCGACCTGGCCCTGGGGGGCGGTGCCATTCTGCCGCCGCCGGAAGAGACCATTTATGTGCTCGACGAGGCGCATCACCTTCCGGACAAGGCGCTCAACCACTTTTCCCACCACAGCCGGGTGGGGGCTTCCACCGGCTGGCTCGACCAGGCCAACAAGAATCTCGGCCAGATGCTGGGCGAGATCGGCGATGGCGCCGAACTGGATCGCCATGGTGAGGAGTTGCCGGGGTTGCTGGCCTCCGCCAAGCAGTCACTGGAGCAGATGTGGCCGTTGCTCGAGGAGACCTGTGAGTTTGAGGACGAGCGCGGCAATACCGTCCGTCACCGCTTTGAGGGTGGGGTGGTCCCGGAGGCGCTGATGCACCTGGCTGAGACCCTGCGCGATGACTTCGACGAGCTGGAAGCCGTATTGGGCAAGATGGTGCAGGCCGCGCAGAAGCTGCTGGAGGATCCGCACAGCCCCGTCCCGGCGGTGGACCTGGAGCGCTGGTATCCCCTGCTGGGGAGTTGGTACGGCCGCGCCGAGGCCAACCTGCAGTTGTGGGCCAATTATGCCCGCCCGGATGCCCGGGACGCTTTGCCGCAGGCCCGCTGGGTGACCCTGGTGGACTGGGGTGGCTCATTCGATTTCGAGGTGTGCAGCTCGCCGATCCTGGCGGGCAAGACACTGGAGTACAGCCTCTGGCGGCGCTGCTACGGCGCGGTGCTGACCTCGGCGACCCTGACCGCACTGGGGCGCTTTGACCGTTTCCGGATGCGCGCCGGTACCCCCGATAACGCCACCTACGAGGTGGTGCCCAGCCCGTTCGATTTCTCCCGCGCCACGCTCCAGGTGCCGGCGAGCGCCGTGGATGCGGGTAACGCGGACCAGCATACGGATGCAGTCATCGCTGCCCTGCCGGAACTGCTCGGTGACAGGGGTGGCGCCCTGGTGCTGTTTTCGTCCCGTCGCCAGATGGAGACGGTCTATGAGTCGCTGCCGGGGACCTGGCGCAACCGTATCCAGATGCAGGGCCAGCGTTCGCGCCAGCAGTTGCTGGAAATTCACCGCGAGACCGTTGATGGCGGCGGGGCCAGCGTGCTGTTCGGGCTTGCCAGCTTTGCCGAGGGGCTTGACCTTCCCGGGGATTACTGCCGCCACGTGGTGATCGCCAAGTTGCCGTTCGCGGTGCCCGATGACCCTATCGAGGCGGCCCTGGCGGAATGGGTGGAGGCCCGCGGTGGCAACCCGTTCATGCAGATTACCGTCCCCGATGCGGCCGTGCGGCTGGTGCAGGCCTGTGGGCGCCTGCTGCGCACCGAACGGGACGAGGGCACTGTCACCCTGCTGGACCGGCGTGTCGTCACGCGCCGCTATGGTCGCGCGATGCTGGATTCCCTGCCGCCGTTCCGGCGCGACATAAACTAGTGGGCGGTTACCGATCACACCGCAACCGAACAGACGGAGTCCCTATGAGCAGTATTTACCTCGACGTAGCGGACCAGCTGCTGCAGCTGGAAGCGGAACTGCGGCGGCTGGATCTCTGGCAGGCGGAATCGCCGTCCGCCGAGGACCTGGCCAGCAGCCAGCCGTTCTGCGTCGATACCCTGACCCTGCCCCAGTGGCTGCAGTTCATCTTTATCCCGCGTATGGCGCAGCTGGTGGAGGCCGGCGGTCCGCTGCCGCAGAAATGCGGCACCGCACCCATTGCGGAGGAGTTTTTCCGCGAGCGCAATGACGGTGGCCGCCTGATCGCCCTGCTGGGTGAAATAGATGCACGCCTGGAGCGGGGCTGAGTGCCTTGCAGCCGTTATCCCGGGGTAATGGTTTTCCACCTAGAGCATGAGAACAGAGGCGCGAATCTGTTCAGCTCAGGGGCGGATGCGGTAGTATGTTTCGTTTATACCAAGCCGGGCATGGATTCTCCGGCCAAATAAGAAACAGGGACAGGAAATTGCGATCGTCGCACAGGTTGGCCGAAAGGCCCTAAGGTAGTAAGCAAAAATGCGGTTTTTTCCCATTTTATGTCTGTTGCTGGCCTCACAATTAATCGTGGGATGCGAGTCCTTCACACTGCGCGGGCCCTGGTCGGAAGAGCCCGGGGCGGTGATGCCGGAGCAGCCCCCGGAGGGGACCGTCCCGCCGGCAGGGGCGGCTGCCCAGTGCCCGGAGCCGCAGGAAGTGGTGTGCGCCGAGCCGGAAGTGAAGGTTGTCGAGCGGGTGATCGAACGGACCTACGAGAAAGTAGTCGAAGTGCCCGTCGCCAAGGACAAGCTGGTGTTGGGGGAAGTGGAAATCGTGGCACTGGAGCCCGGTGGCGTAACCCTCAAGGCCCTGATTGATACGGGGGCACCGACCTCCTCCCTCAGCGTCAAGGAACTCAAGCCGTTCGAGCGTGATGGCAAGGACTGGGTTCGCTTCCTGGTGTCTACGCCCGGGGATGACGAGCCGGTTACCGTGGAGTTGCCGATCAAGCGCCAGGTGCGGGTGGAAAGGCCCGGCTTTGGCAGCCAGCGGCGGCCGATTGTCAATATGAGCCTTACCGTCGGCGATGTGACCCACATGGTCGAGGTCAACCTGACCGAGCGCAGCGGGATGGACCACCCACTGTTGGTGGGCCGTAACTTCCTCAAGGATGCCGCTGTCGTTGATGTCAGCCGCCGCGAGGTCCAGGGTGAGCCCCGGCTTCCCGTCGCAAAATAACACTGGCTATCAATCTGGCGGCTGCCGCGCACGAACCGGCGCCGTCCAATCATGAATATGGGGATTGGCGAATGTCGCCACGCGCTCAGGTATATATTCTCGCTGCTTTATTCGCGCTGATGGGCGCGGCCCTTACCATCTACAAGAACCGTGAACTGGGCTTCCCGTTGCTGCCGGGGGAGTATCGGACCGTCTGGACCATCGAGGCGAAGGTACGCTTCAATGCTGATGGCGGCCCGGTGAAGGCTTCGCTCACCCTGCCGCGCGAACAGCGCAATATGGAAGTTCTGGGAGAAACCTTCAGTTCATCCGGGTTCGGTTTCAACGTCATCCGTGACAACGATGAGTATCGCGCGGTCTGGTCACGGCGTGACGCCAGCGGTAGCCAGTCCCTGTTCTACCAGCTGGATGTGCACCAGACGCCGGGCGCGGCGCTGGAGCAACCGCTGGACCTGAGTACCGAGGTGGACAAGCCGTTCCTGGGGGCGCGGGAGCAGGAGGCGGTCCGCCAGGCCATTTACTCCATGGTGGACAGCGCCCGTGAGCGCTCCTCCGACACCGAGACCTTCACCACTCAGCTGCTGACCTCCCTGGGGGATACCCGCAACCAGGACCGCAACCTGATTTTCGGCTATTACAAGGACCGCTCGCTGGTAGATGTGGCACTGCTGATGCTTTCGGCAGCGGAGATCCCGGCCCACCGGATTCGCGGGCTCTACCTTGAGGACGATCGCCGCAGGCTGGACCCCGAGGACCTGCTGGAGGTTTTCGATGGCAAGCGCTGGGTGGTGTTCGAACCCCGCAGCGGTTCCCCGGGCGTGCCCAGGAACTTCTTTATCTGGCAGCGGGGCGGCAAGAGCCTGCTGGACGTTGAGGGCGGCAGTGATTCACGCGTTACTTTCTCGGTCATCTCCAACGATGTCCCCGCCCGCGATGTGGCGATGCTGAGTACCAGCATGGAAAAAGAGGCGCTGGTGGACTTCTCCATTTACAGCCTGCCCATCGAGCAGCAGAGTATCTTCAAGCTGATCCTGCTGGTTCCGGTGGGGGCATTGGTAGTGGTTTTGCTGCGGGTGTTTGTGGGCCTGCGGACCTCGGGCACTTTTATGCCGGTGCTGCTGGCCATTGCCTTTATCGAAACGCGCCTGATGACGGGGCTGGCAATTTTTGTGCTGATCCTGGTGCTGGGACTCTGGGTCCGCTTCTACCTGAGCAGGCTTAACCTGTTACTTGTGGCGAGGATCGCTGCCGTGGTGGTCACGGTGGTGATCTTGATGGCTGCGATCAGCGTGGTGAGCTACAAGTTGGGTATCGAGCAGGCGCTGACGGTAACCTTCTTCCCGATGATTATCCTCGCCTGGACAATCGAGCGGATGTCGATCGTCTGGGAGGAGGATGGCCCCTACGAGGTGGTGGTCCAGGCGGGCGGCAGCCTGCTGGTGGCGGTGCTGGCTTTCTGGGTGATGACCAACCGCTATATCGAGCACTGGACGTTCAACTTCCCGGAGCTGCTGCTGGTACTGCTGAGCCTGATCCTGATCGTCGGCAATTACACCGGTTTCCGCCTCGGTGAGCTGATGCGCTTCCGGCAGCTGGTGCGATAAATGAACACTTTTTCCCTTGCCCGGATCGGCGCCAAGTTGCGCGGTGGCCTGGTTTCTCCCTCTGCACTGCGGCGGATGGGAGTGCTGGGGATGAATGCGCGCAACGTGAACTACATTGCACGCTATAACGATCGTAATCTCTATCCCGTTGTCGATGACAAACTCAATACCAAGCGTGCCGCCCGGCGCGCGGGTATCGCGGTGCCGGAGCTGATTGCAGCCTTCGAGACCCAGCCCAGTCGTGCCCGTGTGATGGAAGTCATCGAGCCCCTGTGGAAGTTTGTGATCAAGCCGGCGCGCGGCTCCGGGGGCAAGGGCATCCTGGTGATCGTGGGGCGCGAGGGGGATGAGTACATCAAGCCTTCCGGCGCCAGGGTTACAGCACTGGATATCCTGCGCCACGTCAGCAACATCCACAGTGGCCTGTACAGCCTGGGTGGCAAGCCCGACCGCGTGATGATCGAGGCGCTGGTGGATTTCGACCCGGTCTTCGACAACTACTCCTTCGAGGGCGTGCCGGATATCCGCGTTATTGTATTTCGCGGCTTCCCGGTAATGGCGATGCTGCGCTGCTCCACCCATTCTTCTGACGGCAAGGCCAACCTGCACCAGGGCGCCGTCGGGGTGGGTATCGACCTGGCCACTGGTCGCAGTTCCCATGCGGTGCAGAATGGACTGCGCATCAACCAGCACCCGGATACGGAGATGCCCTTCGACAAACTACAGGTGCCGGGATGGCGTGACCTGCTGCGCCTGGCATCCAGTTGCTACGAAATGACCGGGCTCGGCTACCTGGGGTGTGACATCGTGCTTGACCGCAAGCGCGGCCCGTTGCTGCTCGAGGCGAATGCGAGGCCGGGGCTGGCAATCCAGATTGCCAATGGAGTGGGGCTGCGTAACCGCCTGCGACTGATTGAAAACATGGACCTGGAAGAGCTGGAGCGCAATGTGGAAGAGCGCGTTGCATACTCGGTGCAACAGTTCGCGGCGTCCAGGGCAGATTAAGCCGGGCGCGACCGTGATACGCCCGCCGGACTGGCGCAGGGTACAGTAATAAAAAAAGGGCGATCCGAGGATCGCCCTTTTTTGTCTGCGCCGGTTGCCCGGTCAGGCAGTGGCGGGACAGAGATGGAATTGTTCCATCATGATCTGCAGGCGCTTGCGCTGCATCTTCATGCTGTATTCCAGCTCCTTGACGCGGGTGCGGATGGCCGCGCTTTCCCACTTGGCCAGCAGGCGTTCGCGGGCATTCTCATAGCGGCGTGACTGCAGTTCTTTCCACTCCCCAAGGGCTGCGGAAAATTCCTGGGCTTCCTTTTCCAGCAGCTCGCGCCAGCTCTCCTTGTGCGTGGATTCCTGCAGTTTCTGCTCGGCGCGCTTGAATTGCATGGTGAGCATGGCGCGGTGGATACGCATATCCGGCACTTTCTTCAGGTTGCTCGCCAGGCCGAACCAGCTGGCGGTGCGGATCAGCCACTTGGTGGGATCCCAGTGATACCAGCGAATGCCGTTGCGGTAGTCCGTCTGGAAGATATGGTGGTAGTTGTGGTACCCCTCGCCAAAGGTAAAGAACGCCAGCAGGTCATTATCGCGGGCGGTGTTCTCGTCCGTGTAGGGGCGGCGGCCCCAGATATGGGCGAGTGAATTGATGAAGAACGTGGTGTGGTGATTGACCACGATCCGCAGGATACCCGCCAGCAGCATCATGCCGATGATGTCGCCAGTGACCCAGCCAAGCAGGAAGGTCAGGCCCACGTTCATGGCCAGGGTGATGGCAATATAGTGGTTGTGTTGCCACATCACGATCTTGTCGCGCTGCAGGTCCTTGGCATTCTCGAAATTCTCGCGACCACTGGGGTAATCGCGCAACATCCAGCCGATATGGGAAAACCAGAAACCGCGGCGGGCGGAGTAGGGGTCCTGGTCGTTGTCATCCACATGGCGGTGGTGCCTGCGGTGACTGGAGCCCCATACCAGCACGCTGTTCTGCAGCGCGGCGGCACCGAACAGCGCAAACAGCAGGCGCAGGGACCAGTGGGCCTCGTAGGTGCGGTGGGACCACAGGCGGTGGTAGCCGGCGGTGATGGACAGGCCGCACAGGGCGCCGTAAACAGCAAAGGCCAGCCACTGGTACCAGTGGTAACCGACCATCAGGCCGTACAGCGGCACCAGGATGAGGGCCGCCAGCGCGGTGCTGGCAAAAAGAATTGTGGTGACCCAGACACGCGGGGCCTCGGATACTGCATTCATAGAACAACCTTAAATTGTGCGCTACATCCAGCGACACCCTGATTGAACCGGTAGTTGGGGGCACCCGGTAGTGGCTAATTGCCAGTCGGTGCGAGGATGTCGCTGCTGGTTTGATCCTACCCGATCCCGGGGGCCAAGGCACGCCCGACACGGCCTGTTTGCGAAATGTGGCAGCTATGGGGTCGTGCGTGCGTGATTTTGGTGCGTTAGCACCAGTTTCCGGGCTGAATTGGTTCAGGATAGCGTGGGGGAGGTGAAAATTGAGCGTACTGATCACGCCATCCGGCTTCGCAGCGGGCTTTGCCCTCTGTTCCAACCCCGCGCCATGCCGTCCGTGGATGGAAATCCGTAAAAAAACCAAAGTTGGCATACCGGTTGCATTATCTAGATTGCGAGCGGCCGAAAGGTCCTCGCTACGGGAACCCATCACGGGGTTTATGGCAAAGCTTTTACTGCGTGACTTCCCGTTTTCTCTCATCATCGCTGATTCAGGCCCCGCATTGCGGGGCCTTTTTTTTGCCCAGGCGACAGGTGGTGGCACTCCTGCCTGCCTGCGGGTCGCGGTACTTGCCATCGATCAGGCTTTTCTTGGAGGCGGATAAGTGATTCACTTCCGGTAAAGCCCCAATAACAACCAATGCTGTGACCCAGCCATGCCTGTCGAAGTGACCGATTTCCCCCTGCAGCTGTCCCCGCCCGGGGCTGATACGACTGCACCGCCATGGCTGGTGCGGCGACAAATCCTGCATATGCGCCAGCTGCTACGCGATGTGGACTGTGGCCTGTGGGAATGGCACCCGAATAGTGGCCAGTGTAGCGCTTTCGGCGATATCTGGGCGTTGTTCGGCGAGGATGGTGCCACGGCGGTGCAAAACCTCTGGGCGGGGGAGGAACTCACCCCTGTCCACAGTGAAGATCGTGAGAAACTGCTTGTTGCCCGGCGCAGGGTCAGCGCAGGGGGCGGGGCCTTTGATATCACTGTGCGCGCTTTTGCCCGTGACGGCCGGCAACTCTGGTTGCGTTGGTGGGGACGGAGTGTGCCAGGTGACGAAAATGGCAATGTGGTGATTATTGGTGGCTGCGCCGACTTCACTGACCCGCTGGCCATGCGCGACCAGTCGGGGCTGCAGGGCGAGCGGGCCCTCTGGACCCTGGGCGCGGTGGGCGATGGCCTGTGGGAGTGGGACCTGCTCGCGGACGAGGTGGTGATGGACCTGGCATGCTGGTCCATGCTGGGTTACGACAGCGACCACATAGACCGGGATGCCCGCAGTGCCCTGAAACTCTGGAAGTCGCGCATCCTGCCAGAAGACCTGCCCCGCGCTGAACGCGCTTTTCACGACCATATCTCGGAACAGTTGCCCCTGGACGTGGAATTCCGGCTCTGGCATCGCGATGGGGGAATCATCTGGGTGCGTTGCCGGGGGCAATTGCAGAAGAACAGCGAAGGCAGGCCGGTTCGCGTGCTCGGACTGGCCCAGGACGTCACCGGGTACCGGGAGGCCCAGCAGCGCCTGGAGCGCGAGCTGGATAGCGAGCGCAAGGAGAGTACCGTGCGGGCGGAATTGCTGCTCAGCCTGAGCCACGAACTCCGCACTCCCCTGAATTCGATCCTGGGTTACAGCCAGATGGTCGAACTGGAAATGAGCCTCAACCCGGACCAGCGCCAGCGCCTCGGTGAAATTCGCCGTGCCGGCCAGCACCTGTTGCACCTGGTAGGGGATGTGCTCGAGCTGGCCCGTATTGACAGCCAGCGCCTGGCGCCCTCCATGGAGCCGATCAAGCCCGCGGCGCTGGTTGAGGACTGTAAGCGGTTGCTGGAACCCCTGGCCGAGACCCGTAAAGTGAGTGTGATCTTCGAGCCGCTGGGGTGGGAGTCTGCGTATATTTGTGCTGACCCGGTGCGCTTCAAGCAGGTCGTCCTGAATCTTGCCGGTAACGCGGTCAAGTACAACCGGGAAAACGGCCGGGTAGTGATCAACTTTTCCCCGCAAGCGGAGGGCTGGTTGCGCCTGAGCATCCTGGATACCGGTAAGGGAATTGCGGAGAGTCGGCGTGCCGAGGTGTTCGAGCCGTTCAATCGCCTCGGTGCGGAACGTGGTCAAATAGAGGGGACGGGCGTGGGCCTGGCGATTGCCAAGCGCCTGACAGAGGCGATGGGCGGGCGAATTGACTTCGACAGTCACGAGGACCAGGGGTCAATATTCTGGATCGACTTTCCGTTGATCGACGCAGCGCCGGAAGTGATCCAGATGCCAGCCCATGCCGGTACGCCCGTGCAGCTGCCCCCGTGCCAGCTGATGCTGGTGGATAACCGTCCCTCCGAACTCGAGCGGTTGCGAGTGCTCCTGGGAGATTCCGAGCAGGTGCAACTGGTTGCCGCGACCGATGCGGTTGAGGCGATTTTTATGGCGCGGACCCGTAAAGTGGATGCAGTGTTGTTTGAGTCCGGTATGCCAGGCATGTCCGCCGACGATATGCGACGTATCCTGCGGGAAGACCCGCTGACCGGTAGTGTTGCGTTTATCCGGGTAGGGGAGCCGGGAGAGGGCGGCGGCCCCGATCACCTGCCTGCAGCTTTTGACCTGGTGCAGCTGGCACGACAACTCAAGCGCCTGCTGCAGGCCTGAAATGACGGTGTGTGGCGCGGGGAAAGGCTATCAGTCAGGATTCAGCCGTTATTGGCGGCTACCAGGATAATAGGGCGGGAAACCATTGTTTTCTTCAATTCGGCAAGATGACCGGTTAAGCCGCAGAGCGCATTCTTCCGCGCTCTGGGAAAGTGCTCTGGCGCTCGCGATGCTCAGTGCGGCTCTGATTGTCTTCTGCAAAAAAGCGCTGAGCGCAGACGATGGTGCGGCTTTCCTGTGGCTGGCTGATGCTGTGGCTATCGCCTATCTCTATCGGCACCCGGTGCGGCACTGGCCAGTGTTGTTTGCCTCTTTCTTTACCGCGTCATTTTTCGCCGTGCTGTGGCTGGGGCTCGAGTGGTTGTCAGCTGTTGAATATACCCTCGCCAGCCTTGCGGAAATCGCGGTTGCGGCTGTCCTGCTGAGAAAATTCTGCCCGCGGCATGATTATTTCTCCGGTATACGGCATTGGCTGCGATTCGTCGTGGTCTCGGCCATTGTGCCGCCGCTCTCCAGTGCCAGTATCGGCTCTTACTTTGTCGTCCTGAATACCGGCGCGGCGTTCACGGAGGTCTTCCCGCTCTGGTATGCCGCCGATGCCATGGGCATCCTGATCCTGTTGCCAGTTCTGTTGTTGTATGAGGATGCGAATGGCTTTCGCGGTAACTGGGCCGGATGGGGGCACTGCACCCTGGTTACCATCGCCGTCACCGCGCTGACCCTCGTCCTGCTGGAATACAAGTCCTATCCATTCGTTTTTATTTCCCTGGCACTGGTCTGGGCGGCAACGGTGTTGAACCTGCTTGCCAGCCTGGTGGTGATCTGTGTGGTGACCATTGCCATGGCGGGCCATCTCACTGGTATTTCCGGTTGGCCGAAGCCTGCCGGCCCGGGTGTCGAAATACCCCAGTTTGGCCTCGTGCTGGCCACATTTGCTGCGGTAATGCCGGCCTACCTGGTTGCGGTTTTCACCAATATTGAGCGCCGGCGCAGTGCCCGTGCCGTGGAGATGGAAAGCAGTTTTCGCGACGCTGTGGAAAGTTCGCGCATCGGTGTCCTGGTGGTTTCACTGGAGGGGCGAGTCCGGCAGGTAAACCGGAGTTTCTGCGACTTCCTCGGATACCCGGAAGGGGAGATTCTTGGCCGGAGCGTGCTTGACTTCACCCACCCGGAGGATATGGAGCGCAGTCGTGACCTGCTGGAAAAATTTTCCGCGAACAGTGGCCAGTCACTCTGCCTGGAAAAGCGTTATTCCCATCGCGAAGGCCATCCGGTGTGGGGCGAGCTGCGGGCATCGGTAGCCCGCAATATCCGCGGGGAAGCCCTTTATATTCTGGCCCAGGTCGAAGATATAGACTGGCGCAAGCGCAGTGAACAGGGACTGTTGGAAGCGAAGGAGCGCCTGCAGGTGACGCTGGCGTCGATTACCGATGCGGTGATTTCCACCGATGCGCAGATGCGTGTCAACTACATGAACCCGATGGCCGAGAACCTTACCGGCTGGCTGGGCCGGGACGCCGAAGGCAGGCCGTTGGATGCAGTCTGCCATGTGGAAGGTGATGAGGACGGTCCCGACCTCAGCACTGCCGTTGCCAGTTGCCTGGGGCAGTCGCGGGTTATTTTCGGTAGTGGCGATGCCAGCCTGACGAGCCTCAGCGGGCACCGCTATGACATTACCTGGTCGGTATCCCCCTTGCGGAGACATGAAGGTGACCTGCTGGGGACGGTGCTGGTCATCCAGGATGTCAGCCAGCAGCGTGAGCTGATTCGCCAGTTGAGTTACAAGGCGTCTCACGACGACCTCACCGGCCTGCCCAATCGCGATGCATTCAAGCGGGCGCTGCAGGAGGCTACCCGCGAGGCGTTGGAAGATAATGCCTGCCACTCGCTCGTCTACCTCGACCTGGATCGCTTCAAGCTGGTCAATGACAGCGCCGGCCATATCGCCGGAGACGACCTGTTGCGCCAGGTCAGCAAATGCCTCCGTGGACACTTGCAGAAGGCGGACAGTGTCGCCCGTCTCGGTGGCGACGAATTCGGCCTGTTACTGCGTTACTGTGATCGAGAGCGGGCGCGGGAGCGTTGCCAGGCCCTGCTGGGCCAGATTGCCGCCCTGCGGTTCCCGTGGAACAACCGGGTGTACGATGTCGGCGCGAGTGCCGGTATTACCGAAATCAACAGCCGCAACCACCACCCCGGGGACCTGCTAAGCCAGGCTGACGTGGCTTGCTTCTCCGCCAAGCGAGCCAGGCGCGGTTCTGTCATGACCTATGACCTGGGCAAGAGCGCTGCCGCCGACCAGCACCGGGAAATCATGATGGCTTCGGTAATCCGGGATGCCATCGACAGTGGGCGGTTCTCCCTCCACATGCAACCGATTGCCGAGGCCGCAAATACCGGTCGCGTCAGTCATTACGAGTTCTTATTGAGGATGTATGACGACTCGGGGCAGTTGTTGATGCCCGATTCATTCGTGCCGGCGGCCGAGCGTTATGGACTGATGCTGGCAATTGATCGCTGGGTGGTGGATGAGACACTGGTAAAGAACGGCGGGGCAATAGCCACTGCGGGCTTCAGTTTTGCGTTAAATATCTCGGCTGATGCCCTCGGCGATGAGGGCTTCCAGTTCTACCTGCTCGGGGTGCTGGAGCGAACGCCGGTGCCGCGCGGCAGGATCAGTTTCGAAATTACAGAGACGGCGATTATCAGCCATATGGACAGCGCCAGCCGCTTTGTAACCGAGTTGCGTAGGCTCGGTTGCCGCATCGCCCTGGATGACTTCGGTAACGGATTGAGTTCGTTCGGCTACCTGAAATCTTTCACGATTGATTACATCAAGATCGATGGCAGCTTTGTCCGCCAGGTGGAGGAGAACTTTGTCGACCTGATTATCGTCGAGTCCATTCACCAGATTGCCCAGCGTCTCGGCGCGCGGACGGTGGCGGAGTATGTGGAGGATGAGGCGACACTGCGGCGCATGGCATCGCTGGGTGTGAACCTGGTGCAGGGCTACCATGTCGGCCACCCCCGGCCGCTCGAGGAGTTCCTGCGCGATCGCCTTCCCGGCAGGGAAGGGTACACGACAGAAACAGCCTGAGTTTCGGGGGCTGGTGTGGGACTACCGGGCCCCCGGGGAAGTGATCAGCGAACCCCGCCCAGGTGACGCCCCACGATCTGCAGCAGGGGCTTGAACACCTTGGGGCTGGCGCACACCAGGTGACCGCTGTCCAGGTAATCATCACCACCGCGGAAATCGCTGATCAGTCCGCCGGCTTCCTTGACCAGGAGTGAGCCTGCGGCGATATCCCAGGTGTTCAGGTACATTTCCCAGAAGCCGTCAAACCGGCCCGCGGCCACATAGGCCAGGTCGAGTGCGGCAGCGCCGGGGCGGCGAATACCGGAAGTCTGGCCGGCAATTTCCTTCAGGGCGGCAAGGTAGGGGTCGATATTGTCGAGTGCCGGACCGTTAAAGGGGATACCGGTGCCGATCAGTGCGCCGCGCAGGTTCTGGCGGTTGGTGACGCGGATACGGCGTCCATTCAGCGCTGCGCCGCGACCACGGCTGGCAGTGAATTCCTCGCGCTTGATCGGGTCCAGGACCACTGCGTGCTCGATGCGCCCGCGGTAACGGCAGGCAATGGAGACCGCAAACTGAGGGATACCGTGAATGAAATTGGTGGTGCCGTCGAGCGGGTCGATGATCCACTCGTACTCGGGTTCGGCGCCCTCGTGAAAGCCGCTCTCTTCAGCGCGGATGCTGTGCTTGGGGTAAGCCTTGCGCAGGTGATAGATGATTTCCTGCTCGCTGGCGCGGTCCACTTCAGTGACGAAATCGTTGCGCCCCTTTTCCTCGAACCTGGTCACGTCGCGCTCCCAGGCGCGCTCGATCAGTTCACCGGCCTTGCGCGCCGCGCGCAGGGCGATATTCAGCATGGGTTCCATAACTTGTCCGCACTAAGTGGTTGAGAGGTTAAAAAGCGGGAGATGCATGACTGGGAAGTCCCAGGATCTCCGGGGCCGGGCTGGCCGGCCGCGGCGATTGTAGGGATTCTTGGCCAGATTTGCTACACTCGCGCGCCCGCAATCGCCCGGACTATTTCTACAGTATGGCCAAGTCTCCTATCGATACCGCTCCGCCCAGTGCGCTCGACAACGTGCGCGTGGTGCTGGTGAATAGCGCCCACCCGGGCAATATTGGCGGTGCCGCGCGTGCCCTCAAGAACATGGGGCTGAAGCAGTTGTACCTGGTGGCGCCGCGCGAGTTTCCCGCCGCCAATGCCATCTGGCGCGCCGCCGGCGCCGCCGACCTGCTGGGAACCGCGGTGGTGGTGGATACCCTCGAGGAGGCAGTGGCGGACTGTGGCCTGGTGGTGGCTACCAGCGCCCGTGAACGCCGGATTCCCTGGCCCCTGCTGACCCCGCGGCAGTGTGGTGAGCGGACGGTGGCGGAAGCGGCCACCCACCCGGTGGCGCTGGTATTCGGGCGCGAGGACCGTGGCCTCACCAACGAGGAACTGCAGGCCTGTAACTTCCATGTGCATATCCCTGCCAACCCGGAATACAGCTCCCTCAACCTGGCCACCGCGGTGCAGGTGCTCGCTTACGAGGTACGTGTGGCAGCACTGGAGGCGGAGAAAGGGGAGCCCCTCAGCTATGCCGACTGGGACCGGCCGCCGGCCAAGGCGAGCGATATGGAGCTTTATTTCGAGCACCTGCAGCAGTCCCTGGGAGAGCTTGGCTTTATCGACCCCGACAATCCCCGCCAGACCATGACCCGGTTGCGTCGACTGTTCAGTCGGGTCCGTCCGGATGATATGGAGCTGGGCATATTGCGGGGCATGCTGACGGCAATCCAGAACTATATTTACCGCACCGGTGGCAAAGGGCGCCCGGACAGCCAGTCCGACAGCGAATCGACGGAAAAATAGGGCCGGAGCCCGCGGGCGGGCTGTCGCTGAATACCCGACTGGCATGCGGGGTTATATACTTGACTGAGATAGTTGGTTATTCCATACTCGCGCCCCGTCGATAGGGCGATGGACCAGTCAGGAGCTGACATGCGTTTGACAACCAAAGGCCGCTACGCGGTCACAGCGATGCTGGATCTGGCGTTACACGCCGATCGTGGCCCGATCAGCCTGGCAGACATATCCAAGCGCCAGGGGATTTCCCTGTCATACCTTGAACAGCTCTTCTCCCGGCTGCGCCAGTCGGGGCTGGTTTCCAGCGTGCGCGGCCCGGGCGGCGGCTATCGCCTTGCGCGCACCGGTGACGACATTTATGTCGCCCAGATCGTCGACGCGGTCAACGAGTCGGTGGATGCCACCAGTTGTGGTGGCAACAGTGATTGTGCCGGTGGCGAACAGTGTCTCACCCACTATCTGTGGTGTGACCTGAGCGAACAGATTCACGGCTTCCTGAGCGGTATCAGCCTGGCGCACCTGGTGGCGCGGGCCGAAGTTCAGGAAGTGGCGCGCCGCCAGGATATGCGGGAGGCGGCGCCGGAAGAGAAAGTGGCGGTTATTGGCAGCCTGCAGTGACAGCAGCCTGCCAGGCCCCCGGATTTAAACCCGAGAGCACACGCGAATAGACAGACCAGTGCGCGGAGAGAATTGAATATGAAGCTTCCCATTTACCTGGATTATGCCGCTACCTGCCCGGTGGACCCGCGGGTCGCCGCCAAGATGGCGGAGCAGCTGACGATGGAGGGTAACTTCGGTAACCCGGCCTCCCGCTCGCACCTGTTCGGCTGGAAAGCGGAAGAGGCGGTGGAAGACGCACGTCGCCATGTCGCCGAACTGGTGAATGCAGACCCCCGTGAAATTGTTTGGACCAGCGGCGCCACCGAGTCAGACAACCTGGCCATCAAGGGCGCTGCGCACTTCTACCAAGGGCGCGGTAAACACATCATCACCTCCAAGATCGAACACAAAGCGGTGCTGGATGCCTGCCGCCAGCTGGAGCGCGAGGGTTTTGAAGTGACCTACCTGAATCCCCGTGCAGACGGCATTGTCTACCCGGAGCAGGTCGAGGAGGCACTGCGTGAGGACACCATCCTGGTGAGCCTGATGCATGTCAACAACGAGATTGGCGTGATCAATGACATCGCCGCAATCGGTGAAATATGCCGGGCGCGTAAGGTGATTTTCCATGTGGATGCGGCCCAGAGCGCCGGCAAGCTGCCGATTGACCTGGGCGAGATGAAAGTGGACCTGATGTCCTTCTCCGGCCACAAGATATACGGACCCAAGGGTATCGGTGCCCTCTTTGTGCGCCGCAAGCCGCGTGTGCGGATTGAGGCTCAGATCCACGGTGGCGGTCACGAGCGCGGCATGCGTTCCGGTACCCTGCCGACCCACCAGATCGTGGGCATGGGTGAGGCGTTCCGCATCGCCAAAGAAGAGATGGCGGCAGAGAACGAGCGCCTGCTGATGTTGCGCAACCGGTTCTGGGACGCCATCAAGGACATGGAGGAAGTCCACGTCAACGGATCTTTCGAGCAGCGGATTCCGGGCAACCTGAATGTCAGTTTTGCCTTTGTCGAGGGTGAGAGCCTGATCATGTCACTGAAAGACCTGGCAATTTCCTCCGGCTCTGCCTGTACCTCCGCGAGCCTGGAGCCCAGTTACGTGCTGCGTGCCCTGGGCGTGAACGACGAGCTGGCCCACAGCTCCCTGCGGTTCAGTTTTGGACGTTTTACCAGCGAGCAGGACGTGGACAACGCCGCGGCCGAGGTCCGCAAGGCGGTGGAGAAACTGCGTGAGCTGTCACCGCTGTGGGATATGTATAAAGACGGTATCGACCTCAATTCTATTGAATGGGCCGCCCATTAACGCACGTGAATGATCCAGGAGAATAGTCATGGCCTATAGCGACAAAGTAATCGATCACTATGAGCATCCGCGTAACGTCGGCCGTATGGACGACAAGTCTGACAATGTCGGTACCGGCATGGTCGGTGCGCCCGCCTGTGGCGACGTGATGCGCCTGCAGATCCAGGTGAATGACGACGGCATTATCGAGGATGCCAAGTTCAAGACCTACGGCTGTGGTTCAGCCATTGCCTCCAGCTCCCTGCTGACCGAGTGGGTGAAAGGCAAGAGCATCGATGAGGCGGAGCAGATCAAAAACACTGCCATCGCTGAAGAGCTGGCCCTGCCGCCGGTAAAAATTCACTGTTCCGTACTGGCCGAAGACGCAATCAAGGCCGCGGTGCGCGATATCCGTGAAAAGCGTACCAGCAAGGTGAATGAGAGCGCGGCCAGCTAAGCAGTAAGGCGATTTTATGGCAATTACCATGACAGAGGCGGCCCGGGCGCACATCGAGCGCCAGCTCGCCAGCCGCGGCAAGGGCATCGGCATCCGCGTGGGTGTCAGGACTGCCGGCTGCTCGGGTATGCAGTACGTACTCGAGTTCGTGGATGAGGCCAGTGCCGAGGATGAGGTTTTTGACCACGGTGGGGTAAAGCTGGTCGTGGATCCCAAAAGCCTGGTGTACCTCGACGGCACCGAGCTGGACTTCGTCAAGGAAGGGTTGAATGAGGGCTTTGCCTTTTCCAACCCGAATGTGAAGAACGAGTGCGGTTGCGGCGAAAGTTTTCACGTGTGAGCCTGGCATGGCCGGGTTGGGAGGCCGGGTGCGTCACTGCACGCCGGCCTTTTTTGTAAGGACAGGGTGGGAACCGGAAATTCGATGAGTGAGCAACACAATTATTTCGAGATTTTTGGCCTGAAACCGGGGTTCAGCGTGGACCGCGAGGCGCTGGCGCAGCGCTACCGCGAGCTGCAGCGGGAATTCCACCCGGACAAGTACGCTGCCCGCTCTGACCGCGAGCAGATGCTGGCCATGCAGTACGCGGCGCAGATCAACGAGGCGCACAACACCCTGCGCGAACCGGTTGCCCGTGCCGGCTACCTGCTGGAGTTGGCCGGAGTAGAGATCAGCCCCGAGCAGACCACGGCAGATGCGGAATTCCTGATGCAGCAGATGATGCTGCGCGAGCGCCTCGAGGAGGTGCGCAGTGAGGCGGACCCGGCCGCCGCACTGGATGCGCTGGAAGACGAGGTTTCCCGGTTGTTCTCCTCGGAGCAGGAGCGTTTTGCCCAGCGATTTGCCGATGGCGAGCTGGAACCGGCGAAAGACTCCCTGCTCAAGCTGCAGTTCCTGCGCAAATTGCAGCATCAGGTTGAGGAACTGGAAGAGGATCTGCTGGGCGATTTCTGATCCCGGCGGATTGCTGAGAATTCGAAGACTGGTGAGCGGCTGCAATTCGGCCGGCTGTCCCGGCAGGAATGCTTTTCCCCGGGCTGGAAGCCGGGTTGGCGCCCACACCAGATGAAGTGACCGATAGCGAGAACGAGTTAGCTGATGGCATTACTGCAGATATCCGAGCCCGGACAGACTCCCGAGCCCCACCAGCGCAAGCGTGCGGTGGGTATCGACCTGGGTACCACCAACTCGCTGGTTGCGACTGTCCGCAGTGGCAGTGCTGCGGCGATAGAGGGTGAGGATGGCAGTGTCATCCTGCCGTCGGCGGTCCACTACAGTGAGGGCGGTGCAGTTACGGTGGGCTCTGCGGCGCGGCAATGCGCGGGTGCCGACCCCTACAACACCATGCTGTCCATCAAGCGCTTTATGGGCCGTGGCATCGGGGACGTGAAGAGCTTCGGTGAGCAGCTGCCATATCATTTTGTCCAGTCCAGTGATGAGGCGGACAAGGGCGGTATGGTATCGATCGAGACAGTTGCCGGTCCGGTCAACCCGGTACAGGTCTCCGCCGAAATCCTGAAAGTGCTGGCATCCCGGGGCAGCGGGGCGCTGGGCGGCGAACTCGATGGCGCGGTGATCACCGTGCCTGCCTATTTTGACGACGCCCAGCGACAGGCCACCAAGGATGCCGCGCAACTGGCGGGCCTGCACGTGCTGCGGCTGCTCAACGAGCCTACTGCGGCGGCCGTTGCCTACGGCCTGGACCAGGGAGAGGAGGGCGTCATCGCCGTCTACGACCTGGGTGGCGGTACCTTTGATATATCCATCCTGCGCCTGTCCCGTGGCGTGTTTGAAGTGCTGTCCACCGGCGGCGACTCCGCCCTGGGCGGCGACGATTTCGACCGGGCCATTGCCGGCTGGATTGCAGAGCAGGCCGGACTGGGGACCAATCACGATGTGGCGACCCAGCGGGCACTGCTCGATCGCGCCTGCGCCGCCAAGGAGGCGCTGTCCGCACAGGATGCGGTCGAGGTGGAGTACGGCGACTGGCGTGGCACTCTCGATCGCGAGGGAATGGCGGCACTGCTGGACCCGATGATCGACAAGACCCTGCGCGCTTGCAAGCGCGCCCTGCGTGACGCCGGTGTGACAGCCGAGGACGTGCAGGAAGTGGTGCTGGTGGGCGGTTCCACCCGTACCCTGCGGGTCCGCGAGCGGGTCGAGTCATTTTTTGGTCGCGCTCCCCACGCGGACATCGACCCGGACCAGGTGGTTGCGATCGGTGCCGCCCTGCAGGCGGACGTGCTGGTGGGCAACAAGTCCGGCGACGACCTGTTGTTGCTGGATGTGATTCCGTTGTCGCTGGGCATCGAGACCATGGGCGGTCTAACGGAGAAGCTGATTGCCCGTAACACCACCATACCGGTGGCCAAGGCGCAGGAGTTCACCACCTTCCGGGATGGCCAGACCGCGATGGCGATTCATGTGGTACAGGGCGAGCGGGAGCTGGTGCAGGACTGCCGCTCGCTGGCCCGCTTCGAGCTGCGGGGAATCCCTCCCATGACCGCCGGCGCGGCCCATATCCGGGTGACCTTCCAGGTGGATGCGGATGGGCTGCTGTCGGTTACGGCGATGGAAAAGAGTAGTGGCGTGAGTGCCGATATCACCGTCAAGCCGTCATACGGCCTCGAGGACGCTGATATCACCCGTATGCTGCAGGACTCCTACGAGCACGCCGAAGAGGATGTTGCCGCGCGCGCAGTGCGCGAGGCGCGGGTCGAGGCAGAGCGCAGCCTGGAGGCGCTGCTGGTGGCGCTGCAGGAAAATGGCGCCGAACTCCTGGACGAGGGTGAGCTGAACGAACTGGAGAAGGCCATGGAGGCCCTGCGGCTGGCCCATAACGGTGGTGACGCCGACGAGATACGCCGGAGGATCGAGACCCTCAACGAGGTTTCCGGACCGTTTGCGGCCCGGCGGATGGATGCTTCCATCCGGCGCGCCATGCAGGGCCATACCCTGGACGAATTCGATCAATAACAGCCTTTGACCCGGTTCTCAGTAAGAGGAGCCGGCGATCGGGCGGGGCGGGCGAGACCGCCCGGAATTGAGACCATAGCGAGTTATCCAACTATGCCGAAAATCGTATTTTTGCCCCACGAGGAGATCTGTCCGGAGGGCAAGGTGGTGGAAGTGGAAAGTGGTGTCAGTGTCTGCGATGCGGCGCTGGCCAACGGTGTGGAAATCGAGCACGCCTGCGAAAAATCCTGTGCCTGCACTACCTGCCACGTCATTGTCCGTGAGGGCTTCGACTCCCTGGGTGAGCCGGACGAGCTGGAAGAGGACCTGCTGGACAAGGCCTGGGGCCTGGAGCCCGAGTCGCGCCTGTCCTGCCAGGCCATCGTCGACGACGAGGATCTCGTGGTCGAGATTCCCAAGTACACTATCAACCAGGTATCTGAGAAGCACTGACCCCGAGGTCGGTCTTTGAATACAGGAGCGGAGACGCGCACATGAAGTGGACGGATATCAATGACATCGCCATCGAGCTGGTCGAGGCCCATCCGGAGGTGGACCCCCTGCGGGTGAACTTTGTCGACCTGCGTAACTGGGTAATCGAGCTGCCGGGTTTCGATGACGATCCGGCGCGCTGCGGTGAGAAGATCCTCGAGGCCATCCAGGCCGCCTGGATCGAGGAAGCCGACTGAGCAGTCTACCTGGCCGGGTTTCGGCCCCGCTGGCACATAGAAATAGTACAAACTTCATGCAGTTACGCGTATAATCCGCCCGCCGCGATAGGTGGGGTCGGCATTGCCGGGCCCCGGTTCGCGGCGTCGGCGGCCGGCCACTGGCCCGGTCGCGACTGTAAGGAATTCAGGGAAGAGCAGCTGCGGTTGCTCTTTTTGCTTTTTAAACACTGTTAACTGGAGAACAACATGGCCCTGGAGCGCACTCTTTCCATCATCAAGCCGGACGCGGTAGCAAAGAATGTTATCGGCGAAATCGAAAGCCGTTTCGAGAAGGCCGGCCTGCGCATTGTCGCGATGAAAATGCTGCACCTGAGCCGCGAAAAGGCCGAGGGCTTCTACGCCGAGCACAAGGAGCGTCCCTTCTTCAAGGATCTGGTGGACTTCATGACTTCCGGTCCGGTTGTCGTTCAGGTACTGGAAGGTGAGAACGCCGTACTGGCCAACCGCGACCTGATGGGTGCCACCAACCCGAAGGAAGCCGAAGCCGGCACCATCCGTGCGGATTTTGCCAACAGCATCGACGCCAACGCCGTGCACGGCTCCGACTCCACCGAGTCCGCCGCCCGCGAAGTAAGCTACTTTTTCGCCGACGACGAAATCTGCCCGCGCGCCTAAGGCCGCACTCGCGCCGGCCCGTCCGGGCCGGCGCAATCCACTCCCCGAGGTGAACCCATGACCCAGGCACAAACCGAAAAAGTGAATCTGCTCGGCCTATCGGTCGAAAAGCTGACCGCGTTCTTCGAGTCGCTGGGTGAAAAGCGCTTTCGCGCCGTGCAGGTGCTGAAGTGGATTCACCAGAGTGGCGTGGATGACTTTTCCCAGATGACCAATGTCAGCAAGGCCCTGCGCGAGAAACTGGCCGAGGTGGCCGAGATTCGCGCACCGGAGGTGCTGGGGCAGTGGGACTCGTCGGACGGCACGCGCAAGTGGCTGATCAAGGTGGATGGTGGCAGCGCCATTGAGACGGTTTATATCCCCGACGGCGAGCGTGGCACCCTGTGTGTGTCCAGCCAGGTGGGTTGCTCACTGGACTGCAGCTTCTGCGCCACGGGCAAGCAGGGCTTCAATCGGGACCTGACTGCGGCGGAGATCATCGCCCAGGTCTGGATCGCCTGTAAGTCTTTCGGCCAGTTGGAGCCCAGGGGGCCGCGCAAGGTGACCAACGTCGTGATGATGGGCATGGGTGAACCGCTGCTCAACTTCGATAACGTGGTGGACGCAATGAACCTGATGATGGAGGACAATGCCTATGGCATCTCCAAGCGTCGCGTCACCCTGAGTACCTCCGGCGTGGTGCCTGCACTGGATAAGCTGGCAGACGTGACTGACGTGAGCCTGGCGATTTCCCTCCATGCGCCCAACGATGAGCTCCGCAACGAGCTGGTCCCCATCAACAGGAAATATCCCATCGCCATGCTGCTCGACAGCGCCAAGCGCTATATCGAGCGGATGCCGGATACCCACCGGAAAATGACCATCGAGTACACCCTGATGCGGGAGGTCAATGACCGCCCCGAGCACGCCGAACAGCTGGCGGAGCTGCTGCGCGATGTGCCGGTCAAGATAAATCTGATACCCTTTAACCCGTTTGAGCTGTCTGACTACCAGCGCGTGAGCAACAACGCTTTGCGACGCTTTCAGCAGATTTTGCTCGACAAAGGCTTTACCGTTACCGTGCGCACGACCCGTGGCGACGATATTGCGGCAGCCTGCGGCCAGCTGGCCGGCACGGTAAACGACCGTACCCGTCGCGCCGAACGCTATCGCAACGCTGCGCAGGCCGTACGCATCGTGGGTTGATGGGAGCTGTCGGCTCCTGCGCCCGGCTAACCGGCGGATCCCGGCGCGAACACTATAAAAACTACAGGTGATGTTGTGTTGTCTAAATCCTTTGCCCTGCCTTTGGCGGGGATGATCCTCAGTGTCTGGCTCAGCGGCTGCGTTACTACCGGCCTGCCTGACCGCAGTGAGGTAAACCTGGACAAGGCGCTGGAAACGCACGTGCAGCTGGGGCTGCGCTACCTGAAGACCGGGGAAAACCGGGACCTGGCCCGCTATCACTTCAACAAGGCCCTGGAACTGGGGCGCCGCGATCCCCGCGCCCATCACGGCCTGGCACTGCTCTACCAGGCCGATCAGGAACTGGAGGTGGCGGAGGACCATTTCCGCAAGGCGCTGAGATACGGCGACAGCTTCTCCATGGCCCACACCAATTACGGTGTATTCCTCTACCAGCAGGAGCGCTATGAGGAGGCCCTGGAGCAATTCCGCATCGCCTCTGAGGACCTCACCTACCGCCGTCGCTCCTACGCCCTGGCAAACCTGGGCCTCTGTGCCCGCAAGCTCGGCCACGAGGAAGAGGCGGAGAAGGCCTACACCCGCGCGCTGGCACTGAATGACGACCTGCCCCAGGCGCTGCTGGAGATGGCGGAACTCAGGTTTGACGCTGGTGCCTATACAGAGGCAAAGCACTACCTGGATCGTTACAGTGCGGATAACCGGCAGATACCCCAGTCCCTGTGGCTCGGTATCCGCCTGGAAAAGATATTTGGCAACCGCGACAAGGAACGCAGTTACGCCCTTGCCCTGAAGAACCTCTATCCTTATTCGGCGGAAACGCTCAAATACCAGAAGATGAAGGCCAATGACGGTTAACCAGCCCGAAACTGATAACACCACCGAGGTATCCGGTGGCGCCCAGCAGGTGTCCGGTGATACACCGGGCACCCTGATTCGCCGCGCCCGCGAGGAGGCGGGTCTCACGCGCGATGAGCTCTCCGAGCGCATGTGCTTTATCGGCGACAAGCTTTCCCTGCTCGAAAACGATGATTACGATCGCCTGCCGGCGGCACTTTACGTCAAGGGCTATATCCGCAATATCGCCAAAGAGCTGAAGATCGATGAGGCTCCGATCCTGAAGGCCTATGCCGGTTACTACGGTGAGGAAGAGGAGAGCCGGGCGATCCTGGATCATGTGCAGCGTGATTCCCTTTCGGAGGGCGGTGGTCGCAGCAGGTTGCCAGGCCTGGCAGTGTTGCCGCTGATCGCTGTTGCCGGGGTCTTCTGGTGGATGAACGGCCGGGACTTTACTCCACCGGCCATGATGTCAGGTGGCATGTCCAGTTCCGCAGCCGAGACCGCCGCGGTGGTCGCACCGGCGGATGACACTGCGGCCGAAATCGCCGACATGGACCCGGTGGCCGATGTGCAGTCGACGGCCGGGGCGGCCGTTGGCGGAGAGGAGAGTGCCGGGAAGGCCGGTACGGGCGCGGAAGCGGCTGCCGATATGACAGCGGTCGATGAGCCGGTCCTTGAGGCTGGTGAAGCAATGGGCGGTGCGGTCGATGAGGCTGCGCCGGCAGTGGTGGAAGGTGATGCGGGGCCATCGGGACTGGCCGCAGGGCCCGATCCCCGGACTGCAGAGTCACAGGCAGGGGGAATGCCCGAGCCGACCGCAGAGCCCGTGCGGGAAGAAGTGGCCGATGCGACGCCCGCTGCGGCGTCAGTCGAGGGCCCAGCGGCAGAAACTGCCCCGACTCCTGCTGCCCGGGCCGCCGAGACGGCAGCTGTCGAAGCGGCGGCCGCGCAAGCGCGCCTGCAGCTCAAGTTTGCCGAGGAAGCCTGGATTGAAGTGAAGGATGGCAGCGGCAGCGTGCTGATGGCTAAATTGCAGCCTGCCGGGGCTGATGTGGACCTGCGGGGCGAGCCGCCATTCCGACTGATGCTGGGCAATGCCGCAGCCACGGAAGTCCGTTTCCAGGGGGAGCTGGTCAACAGCGATCCGCTGGGCAACCGCCGCACCCGCCGGATCACCGTCGGCGAGTAAGTTCAAACGCACCGTATACGCGCAGCCGCCAGGCTTGCGCCTTGCGGTGTGAGTCCACGCCGGGCGAGTCTACGCTGTTCCAGGTCACTGCGTTGCGGTCACATGAGCGCCCCGACGCTGCCATCGAATTTCGCGTGAACAGGCCCTATAATTCCCCCCTCTGTTTTTTACTCTGCGAAACTGGCAGGTCAGCCCTATGCAATTCGAGTCATCCATTGTCCGCCGCGTGTCACGCCAGATCATGGTCGGCAATGTGCCCGTCGGGGGCGGAGCGCCAATATCCGTACAGAGCATGACCAATACCGATACCTGTGATGTCGATGCCACAGTGGCGCAGGTGCAACGGCTGGAGCAGGCCGGGGCGGATATCGTGCGGGTCTCCGTGCCCAGCATGGACGCCGCGGAGGCTTTTGGTGAGATCAAGAAGCAGGTGGGCGTGCCGCTGGTGGCGGATATCCACTTCGACTACCGCATTGCCCTGCGGGTGGCGGACCTGGGCGTGGACTGCCTGCGTATCAACCCGGGCAATATCGGCCGCGAGAAGCGGATCCGCGCGGTGGTGGACAAGGCTCGTGACCTCAACATCCCGATCCGGATCGGTGTGAACGCCGGTTCCCTGGAGAAGGACCTGCAGAAGAAATACGGCGAGCCGACCCCCGATGCGCTGGTGGAGTCCGCGCTGCGCCATGTAGACATCCTCGACAGCCTGGATTTCCAGGATTTCAAGGTGAGCGTCAAGGCCTCCGATATCTTTATGGCCACTGCCGCCTACCGCAAGCTGGCGCAGCAGATTGAGCAGCCCCTGCACCTGGGCATTACCGAGGCCGGTGGCTTGCGCTCCGGCACGGTCAAGTCGGCAATCGGCCTGGGGGCGCTGCTGCTGGACGGTATCGGCGATACCCTGCGGGTTTCGCTTGCGGCGGACCCGGTGGAAGAGGTCAAGGTGGGCTGGGACCTGCTGAAGAGCCTGCGCCTGCGCACCAAGGGGATCAACTTTATCGCCTGTCCCAGCTGCTCCCGCCAGAATTTCGACGTGGTGAAGACCATGAATGAGCTGGAGACGCGCCTGGAGGATATCACCACACCGCTGGACGTGGCGGTGATCGGCTGTATCGTCAACGGGCCGGGCGAGGCCAAGGAGGCGGATATCGGCCTCACCGGCGGCACCCCGAGCCATGCCATCTACGTGGACGGCCAGCCGGACCGCAAGTTCAAGAATGACAACCTGGTGGATGACCTGGAGCGCCTGATCCGGGAAAAAGCCGCGGCCAAGGAAGCGCGCGAGGCGGACATCATCGCCAAGTCCTGACAGAGGCCGGCAATTGGCCCGCGGGAACGGGCACGGTGCGCTCCCGCCGCCAGAAAAGACAAACCCGAGATAACCAGTTAAGGAATACCGTTGAAACAGCTTCGCGCAATTCGCGGCATGAACGACCTTTTGCCGGTGGATTCGCCCACCTGGCAGTACGTGGAATCAACCCTGAGTGAGCTGTTCGGCCGTTACGGCTACAGCGAAATCCGCACGCCATTGCTGGAAGTGACCCAGCTGTTCAGCCGCGCGGTGGGTGAGGCCACCGACATTGTCGAGAAGGAAATGTACACCTTTGACGACAAGAGCGGGGACAGCGTAACCCTGCGCCCGGAGGGCACCGCCGGCACCGTTCGCGCGGCAATCCAGAACAACCTGCTGACCACGCCCCAGCGCCTGTGGTATTTCGGCCCCATGTTCCGCTATGAGCGTCCGCAGAAGGGCCGCCTGCGGCAGTTCCACCAGTTTGGCGTGGAGGTGTTTGGCATCGAGGGACCGGATATCGATGCCGAGATCCTGATCATGACTGCGCGCCTGTGGCGCCAGCTGGGAGTCGCCGACCAGGTGACGCTGCAGCTGAATTCGCTGGGTAACAGCGATAGCCGTGCCGCCTATCGCGAGGCCCTGGTGGCCTACCTGGGCCGCCACCGCGACCAGCTCGATGAAGACAGCCTGCGCCGCCTGGAGCGCAATCCCCTGCGTATCCTGGACAGCAAGAACGCCCAGACGCAGGAACTGCTGGCAGGCGCGCCGTGTCTACTGGACTTCCTTGACGAGGAATCCGCGGCGCATTTTGACAGCCTGCGGGCCATGCTCGATGCTGCCGGCGTGACCTATGAGGTCAACCCGAAGCTGGTGCGGGGGCTGGACTACTACGGCAAGACCGTGTTCGAGTGGGTGACCGACAGCCTCGGGGCCCAGGGCACCGTCTGTGCCGGCGGCCGTTACGATGGGCTCGTGGAGCAGATGGGTGGCAAGCCCACCCCGGCGATTGGCTTTGGCCTGGGCGTCGAGCGCCTGGTGCTGTTGCTGCAGACGCTGGAGGCCCTGCCCGATGCCCTGGCGCAACAGGTGGATGCGTACCTGGTTGCGGTGGGTGATGTACAATCGGCCGCCCTGGCGGCGGCAGAGCAGGTGCGTGACAGCCTCCCGTGGTTGCGCCTGCAGACCCACTGCGGCGGTGGCAGCTTCAAGAGCCAGATGAAAAAGGCGGATCGCAGCAATGCGGATTTTGCCCTGATCATCGGTGAGGACGAGGCCGCGGCAGGGCAGGTGACGGTGAAGTTCCTGCGCGCCGAGGAGCCACAGCAGACGGTACCGGTTGCTGAACTGGCGTCCGTGCTGCAGGGCTGAGTGAACGAACCAGGCAGAATTTAGCAGGAAGGCCCCGGGGCCACTCCTGCAGGAAGACCCTAACAATCACAGGAAAGACGAGTTACCCGATGGCTGACCATATTACCGAAGAAGAACAAATAGAATCGCTGAAACGCTGGTGGGCAGAGAACGGCAAGGGCATTGTCACCGGCGTGGTGCTGGCCCTGGCGGGTTACTTCGGTTACCAGTTCTGGCAGAGCAATGAGCGCACCACTGCCGAGGAAGCTTCCAACCTCTACCAGAGCTTCCTGCAGGCTGCCACAGCCAATGACGGCAATCCGGACAACAAGCAGCTGACCACGGCCAGGAGCCTGGGTCGCCAGCTGCAGGACGAATTCGGCAACCGTATCTATGCCTCCCAGGCGGCACTGCACCTGGCTGCCATCGCGGCCCAGGGCAATGACCTGGAAGCGGCGGAAAAGCAGCTGCAGTGGGTCCTCGACAACACCCCGGACACTTCGCTGGAACTGGTCGCCAAGCGCCGCCTGGCAGCGGTCAAGGCTGCCCGTGGCACACCGGATGAGGCCATGAAGCTGCTGGAGGGCAAGGTGCCCGAGGCTTTCGCTGCACTCTATGCCGAGACCCGCGGTGACATCCTGCTCCAGCAGGGCGACGAAGCGGGTGCCAAAGCCGCCTATGAGTCGGCCCTGGCCCAGCTGTTGCCGGAGCAGGCGAGCAGCGCCCAGTTGCTACGCCTCAAGGCCGACAGCATTGGCGCCGCGGCCCCCGCGGAGACCGCGGAAGATGACGCAGCTGCACCGGAAGCGACTGACACCCAGCCGGCACAGGAGAGTGACGAGCAATGAGACACCTTTCCCGCGCACTGAACCGCGCAGCAGCGGTGGCGCTGGCCGCTACCCTGGCCGCCTGCGCCTCCAATGAAGAGAAAGAGGACACCGATCCGCTGGAACTCACCGAGATCAATGAAACGGTGGAGCTGCGCGAGGTCTGGTCCCGCAATATTGGCGATATCGACGTCAAGCGCTATGCAATGCTGAAGCCCGCCATCGGCGACGGCCGCATCGTTGCAGCCAGCAGTGACGGTGAAGTGAGCGCGTTCACCCGCGAGACGGGCGACCGCCTGTGGGAGGCCGACCTCGATGTCCCGCTGAGCGGCGGCGTGGGTGTGGGCCTGGGCCTGGCGGTGGTCTCCGACTACCGCGGCCGCGTTGTGGCCCTGAACCTCAATGACGGCTCGGCCCTCTGGGAGCGCCAGCTTTCCGGGGAAGTAGTGGCCGCGCCGGCGGTTGGCTCCGGTGCGGTGGTGCTGCAGACTGTGGATGGCAAACTGTATGGCCTCGATGCTGGCAGTGGTGATGAGATCTGGCAGCACAGTACCTCCCTGCCGGTGCTGACGTTGCGTGGCACCGCAGCCCCGGTCATCTCCGGCGGCCTGGTCTATGCCGGCCTGGACAACGGCAAGATGATCGCCCTGGATGCCCGTGACGGTATTCCCCGCTGGGAGCAGCGGGTAGCGATCCCGCAGGGCTCCGCGGAACTGGACCGGGTAGTGGACATCGATGGTTCGCCGCTGGTTCGCGGCGACCTGGTATTCGCCGCCAGTTACCAGGGGCGGGTTGTGGCCCTGTCGCGCCAGGACGGCCGCGGTCTCTGGGCGCGCGATGCCTCCACCCACCACAGCGTCGACGTCGGGGCGGGCAATGTATACTTGAGCGATGCCTCCGGCAGTGTCTACGCCTACAATGTGGGCAATGGGCAGATTGCCTGGGGCAATGACAAGCTGCTGCGACGCGAGCTGAGTGGACCAGCGTATTTCGGCGACACGGTGGTGGTCGGTGACCTGGAGGGCTACCTCCATGTGCTGGAACCCACCAGCGGTGAGCTGATCGGGCGCGAAGAAATTGACGGTGACGCCGTGCGCATCCCGTTGCTGGTGGATGGTGACCTCCTTTTCGCCCTCTCCGATGGCGGCGAGCTGGTGGCCCTGCGTCTCGAGCGCCGCTAATCGCCAGGGGAGTTCTGGCCGGGTCCGCCCGGTCTCTGCCCCGGGTTTTGAACACGCCTGCATGCGGGCGAACCGATCCTCGCCCGCGTCCCGCGGGCGTTTGCATTTTCATATCAGGCTGAAGCCGGAATCAGTATGCTGCCAGTAATTGCCCTGGTCGGGCGCCCCAATGTGGGCAAATCCACCCTTTTCAATCGGCTCACCAAGAGCCGCGATGCCCTGGTGGCGAACTACGCCGGCCTGACGCGCGATCGCAAGTACGGTGAGGCGGAGTTCGATGGCCACAAGATGATCCTGGTCGACACCGGCGGTATCAGCGGTGATGAGGAGGGCATCGATGCGGCAATGGCAGAGCAGTCCATGCAGGCCATCGAGGAAGCGGACTTCGTGCTGTTCCTGGTGGACTGCCGGGCCGGGCTGACACCCGCGGACGAAATGATTGCGGAACAGCTGCGTACGCGATCCAAGCCCACCCTGCTGGTGGCCAACAAGGTCGATGGCGTCAATCCGGATATCGCCCTGGCGCCGTTCTACGAGCTGGGGATCGGTGAGCTCTTCCCTACCACCGCCACCCATGGCCGCGGTGTGCGCAGCCTGATGGAGCGCGTGGTCGAGGGGCTGCCCGAGCAGGAAGCGCCGGAGGAGGAAGACGAGGCGAAGGGGATCAAGATTGCCATTGTGGGCCGCCCGAACGTGGGCAAGTCGACCCTGGTCAATCGCCTGCTGGGTGAGGACCGGGTGGTGGTCTACGACCAGCCCGGCACCACCCGAGACAGTGTTTATATCAATTACGAGCGTGACGACCGGCCCTACACCCTGATCGACACCGCAGGTATCCGCCGGCGCAAGAATATCCGCGAATCGGTGGAGAAGTTCTCGATCGTCAAGACCCTGCAGGCAGTGGAAGATGCCAACGTAGTGGTACTGGTGGTGGATGCCCGCGAGGGACTGGTGGACCAGGACCTGCACCTGATGGGCAGCGTGATCCAGGCCGGGCGGGCCTTGGTTGTGGCACTGAACAAGTGGGACGGGCTGGAACCGGAGCATCGCGACTTTATCAAGACGGAACTGGAGCGGCGCCTGCGTTTTGTGGACTTTGCCGACATCCATTTTATTTCTGCACTGCACGGCACTGGTGTGGGTCACCTCTACGAGTCCATCGAGGCCGCCTACCAGTCCGCCACGGACAAGCTGTCCACCAATCACCTGACACGAATCCTGCAGTGGGCTGTTAGTGAGCACCAACCCCCGCTGGTGCACGGCCATCGCATCAAGTTACGCTATGCCCACGCAGGCGGGCAGAACCCACCAGTGATCGTGATTCACGGCAACCAGACCGAGCATGTACCGTCACACTATGTGCGCTACCTTGAGAAGACTTTCCGCAAGGCACTGGACCTGCACGGTACTCCGGTCAAGATCGAGTTCCGCACCGGCGATAATCCCTACGCCGGCAAGAAGAACAAGCTGACCGATCGCCAGAAAGCCAAGAAGCGCCGCCTGATGAAGTTTGTGAAAAAGAAGAAATAGGCCATCGCAGGGTGGCCGCAATGCAGTTGAAATAACGCCCGCCGGCCGCAGGTTTAGATACGGATAGGGCAATCGATAAGGAGAACACCATGCTGGACCTGAAGAACCCCGCACTGTTGCGCAAGAAGTCCTTTGTGGGCGGCGAGTGGATCGATGCGGATTCCGGCTCGACCCTCGACGTCACCAACCCGGCCAACGGCGAGGTTGTCGCCAGCATCGCCGATTGCGGCGCCGCAGAAACCCGCCGGGCCATCGAGGCTGCCAGTGATGCCTGGCCCTCATGGCGCGATACCACGGTCAAGGAGCGGGCAAAGGTCCTGCGCCGCTGGTACGACCTGATTGTGGATAACGCGGACGACCTGGCAAAGATCCTCACCACCGAACAGGGCAAGCCCCTGGCTGAGGCCCGTACCGAAGTCATTTATGGAGCCAACTACCTGGAGTGGTTCTCCGAGGAGGCCAAGCGGATCTATGGCGACGTAATCGCGCCACCTGCCAACGACAAGCGAATCGTGGTGATCAAGCAATCAGTCGGTGTCACTGCTTCGGTCACCCCATGGAACTTCCCCAGCGCCATGATCGCCCGCAAGATGGCCCCGGCGCTGGCCGCGGGCTGCCCGTTTGTGGCCAAGCCCGCTTCGGAGACCCCCCTCTCTGCCCTCGCGCTGGCGGTGCTGGCGGAAGAGGCCGGGGTACCCGCGGGTGTATTCAACGTGGTAGTGGGCAAGAGCTCGCGGGAAATCGGCGCGGAGATGACGTCCAACCCGCTGGTGCGCAAGTTCACCTTCACCGGCTCCACGGCGGTAGGCAAGAAATTGCAGGCGCAGTGCGCCGAGACTATCAAGAAGACATCCATGGAGCTGGGCGGCAACGCGCCGTTTATCGTTTTTGACGACGCCGACCTGGATGCCGCGGTCAAGGGTGCGATCATCTGCAAGTACCGCAATGCCGGCCAGACCTGCGTCTGTGCCAACCGTATTTTCGTGCAGGAAGGCGTTTATGATGCCTTTGCGGAAAAATTTGCCGCCGCCGTGCAGGCCCTGAAAATGGGGGATGGAGCGGAAGAGGGCGTTGATGTCGGCCCGATGATCAATCCCAAGGCAGTCAAGGATGTCCAGGCGCTGGTGGAGGATGCCACTGCCAAGGGCGCCCAGGCGGTCGTCGAGGGCGGGCCCAGCGAAATGGGTGCCTGCTTCTATGCGCCCACCGTGCTTACGGGCGCCAATGACGAGATGAAGCTTTTCAAGGAGGAGATCTTCGGCCCGGTGGCACCACTGTTCAAGTTCTCCACCGAGGAGGAGGCCATCAAGCTTGCCAATGACACCGAGTTCGGCCTCGCCTCCTACTTCTACTCCCGCGACATCGGCCGCATCTGGCGTGTCAGTGAAGGGCTTGAATACGGCATGGTAGGCATCAATGAGGGGATTATCTCCAACGAGATGGCCCCCTTCGGTGGCGTCAAGGAGTCCGGCATGGGCCGCGAGGGCTCCAAGTACGGTATTGATGACTATATCGAGATCAAGTACCTGTGCATGGGCGGCATTGACCAGTAATCATCCAGGCATTCCCCTGTCCCTGTTCCGCGGGTGGATTCAATCCGTGCGGATAGGGCAGGGGAGCCGACGGTAGCCGACTGCAAGGGAATACCGCAATCGACGCGTCCATCCAGCTCAATCCCATCGCCACTGTCCACTCCTGTTTCGGCGAGAAATTCGGTGTGCCACGCCAGCCCCTGCTCGCTGATGCCAGCCGTGCGGCCATCGAGCTGTTGCCGCCCTTAAACACTCCCGATGCCGTGGCAGGGCTGGAGGATAATACCCATATCTGGGTGGTATTCCAGTTCCACCAGGCCGCCGGGCAATGGTCGACCAAGGTGCGCCCGCCGCGCCTGGGGGGCAACAAAAAACTCGGTGTACTCGCCACTCGCTCGCCGTTTCGCCCGAATAATATCGGCCTGTCGGTGGTGCGGCTGCTGGAAGTGCGTACCTCGCCGAAAGTGGAGTTGATCGTCGGCGGTGCCGACCTGGTGGACGGTACCCCGATACTGGATATCAAACCCTACATTCCCTATGCCGATGTACTGGTAGAGGCGCAGAGCGCCTTTGCCGGTGATGCCCCCGCTCCGGTGACGGTGGATATTCCCCGGGAGGTTCTCCAGGTAGCCAGTGATTACCGGGATTGCTGGGGTACCGACCTGCCACTGCTGATTCGGCAGGTGCTGGCGCAGGATCCCAAACCGGCTTACCAGAAACCGGAACCGGATCGCATCTACGGAATGAAATTGTGTGGCTTTGACCTGCGCTGGCGCTACTCGGGGGAAGGGAAGATTGAAGTGCTTGCCCTGGAGCCCGGTGGCGACAGCTGACTTGCAGCTCTTGGGCCAATCCATTTCAATGGGGTTGCCGTAGGTAAAACCCATGAAATCCGCGTTAAGCGGTCCGTCGATCGGGAGAGCGTCGCCCGTGCGATTCCTGCGCAGTATCGCAATAATTCTTGTATCGGTTGCCCTGTCAGCAATCGCTTCCCCCGCGTTCGCCCAGGATACCGCCAGTGGCGATCACGTACGCGTGCGCTGGCTGGCGCCCGATACCTTCGCCGCCGGTGAGACCACTACCATCGGTTTCTACTTTGAAGTGGACCCCGAGTGGCATGTCTACTGGCGCAATGCCGGGGACTCCGGCGCCGCACCGCGCTTCGATACCCGCTCCGAGCGTGCGACTCTCGGCCCGATCCAGTGGCCCTTCCCGGTCCGGCTCCCCATTGAACACCTCACCAACCTCGGCTATGCGGGTGATGTAGCCTATCTCTTTGAAGTGACGCCCGTCGCGGACGCTGGGCGTGTGGATCTCCGTGCGGACCTCGAATGGCTGGTGTGCAAAATCGATTGCATACCCGGTTTCGGTTCCATGACCCTGGACCGGCCGGTGGCCGAATACGCGCAATGGGACGAGCGGGACCTGGCCCTGCGCGACCAGTTCCTGGACCGGGTGCCCGCCAACGCCGCCCTTAGCCCCTGGCGCGCAGAACGACTGGCCGAGTTACCCGCGGGTGGGCTTCAGCTGACACTGCGCGATACCCGTGGCGGGGAGGCGCCGCCACCGGCTGTGTTCCCCCTGGACGGTGGTTTGTTGACCGCCCGGGCGCCTCAGGTGGAGGCCGATGGCAACCGGGTGCACTACCGCTTTGCCCGGGTTCCCGGTGCCCCGCTGCCGGAGGCGACCGGATTCGTGGTCGCGGACGGTAAGCGCGCCTGGCAGTTTAACCGTGTGCCGCTGGGGGCCGCGGTGCCCGCGGCCCCGCCACAGGCCCTGTGGCTGTTGGTGCTGGCGGCGTTTGCCGGCGGGGTAGTCCTGAACCTGATGCCGTGTGTTTTCCCGGTGCTGTCGATCAAGCTGTTTGGGCTGGTGAATGCCGGCGCCGGTGCGCCCCACCGGCTGCGCGAGGGACTGCTGTACAGTGCCGGCGTGATGGTGACATTCGCCGCCCTGGGGGCCCTGCTGCTGGCACTGCGCGCCGGAGGTGCGGCAATTGGCTGGGGCTTCCAGTTGCAGTCCCCGACGGTGGTACTGGGCCTGATCCTGCTGTTCTGGCTCATGGCGCTGTCATTCAGCGGCGTGCTTGAATTTGGTCACCGGCTGATGGACCTGGCCGGGAGTACCCGCGGCGGCTCCTTTGCCACCGGCGTGCTGGCGGTATTCGTCGCTGCGCCCTGCACCGGGCCCTTTATGGGAGCGGCGCTGGGCGCCGCGTCGGTGCTGCCAGCCGTGTCCGCCATGGCAATCTTCCTCGGCCTGGGCGCCGGGCTGGCGGCACCGTTCCTGCTGCTCTGTGCCAGTCCTGCGCTGTTGAGGTGCCTGCCGGGACCCGGCCCGTGGATGGACACGTTGCGACAGTTCCTGGCTTTTCCGCTCTACCTCACGGTGATCTGGCTGCTCTGGGTCCTGGGGCGGCTGCTGGGAGACAGCGGCTGGCTGATCGGCTCGCTGCTGCTGGTGGCGGTGGTTTTCGCCCTGTGGCTGGGGCGGCGTTTTACACTGTTCGGCCCGGGCACCGGACGGTTCGCCGGCTATGCAATATTTGCCGTGGCTACAATCATCGCCTTCGCGGCCCTGCGGGCCCCGCAGCACGCCACACCGGAACTCGCCGGGAGTGAATGGCAGCCCTATGATCGCGCAGCCATCGAGGAAGCGCGTGCCGACAACCGCCCGGTGTTTATCGACTATACCGCCGCCTGGTGTATTACCTGCCAGGTGAACAAGAAGCTGGTACTGGAGTCGGAAAGTGTCATGGAGCTGTTCCGCACCAATGGTGTGATGCTGGTGCGCGCCGACTGGACCAACCACGATCCGGAAATCACCGCGGCACTGGGTGAACTGGGCCGCAATTCGGTGCCGGTCTACGCCTGGTATACCCCCGGCGCAAGCGAGCCGGAGCTGTTACCACAGATTCTGCAGGAGCGCATGATCACGGCGCTCTTCAATAATGGTGAATCACTGACCCAAACCAAAGAGGACGACACACCATGAACGGTAAGCGCATTGGCGGTAAGACGTTTGGCAAGGCACTGTTGTCGATGTTCCTGGCGGCCCCGGCACTGGCCCTGGCAGTAGCCGTACCGGGCGAGAAAGCACCGGATTTTTCCGAAATGGATGCCAGTGGCACGAAGCATTCACTGGCGGATTACAAGGGTGAATGGCTGGTGATCGAGTGGTTCAACAAGGACTGCCCTTATGTCCGCAAGCACTATGGCAGTGGCAACATGCAGGCCCTGCAGAAAAAATATACCGGTGAGGAAATCAAGTGGCTTACGGTAATCTCGTCGGCAAGGGGCAAGCAGGGTTACCTGGAGCCCGCGGCGGCACTGGAGGTAGCGGAGAGCCACAACCTCAATGCCTCCGCCCCCTTCCTGCTGGACAGTGACGGCAGCATGGGCCGTGCCTACGGTGCCAAGACCACGCCGCATATGTTTATCATCAATCCCGAGGGCGAAGTGGTTTACGCCGGGGCCATTGACGACAACGATTCCGCAAACCCGGCCGTGATCCCGCAATCGAAGAATTTTGTGGCTGCAGCACTCGATGCATCGATGAAGGGAGAGGGGGTCGAGGTTGCTTCCTCCCGCGCCTACGGCTGCTCGGTGAAGTACTGAAGGGCTGGCCTTTGATAATTTTGGCGTGCAGCTTGTGAAGGGCGCTTTCACCCGGATTGTTACAGCCTTTCGCGGCCTGGCGGGGTTTGCACTGCTGGCGATACTTGCGGTGTCTGCAGTCGGCCTGTACCAGCAGCGCGATATTCCCCGGGAGCAGGCGCCGCCACTGGCGGGGCAATCCATTGGCGGGCAGGTACTGGACCTGCAGCAAATGGCTTCCGATGGCCCGGTGCTGGTGTATTTCTGGGCCACCTGGTGCGGCTATTGCCGTGTAGTGTCGCCGGCCATTGCCGACCTGGCCGGTGAACACCGGGTAATCACTGTGGCATTGCAGTCCGGCTCCGCGGAAACGGTCTCTCACTACCTGCGGGAGAATGACCTGCAGTTTCCCACCATCAATGACCCCTCTGGCACAATCAGCGCAGCGTGGGGGGTGCGCGTCACACCCACCATCGTGATTGTCGACAGCCGCGGCGAGGTGGCCTGGGTGACATCCGGCACTACCACCAAATGGGGCTTGCAGTGGCGCCTGGCGATGACTGACTAGGCAATGGACCTTGTGAACGTCATGTAACGTTTCGCGTCTCGCACCAGGAAATGTCAATGCGGTTAGCGGGATCGGCACTTCCGGGCATGTGTATTGGCGTCCAGAATGGAGGTCGTTGTGCTGGCCTGGCCCCTGATTCATTGGCCCTGTTGGGGCCATCTGGTGCCGGCCGGCAAAAAGACACAGAAGCAGGAAAGGGTGCCCGGTGTCCGTCAGAGAAAGTTTCCGCTATTGCGATCTCGATGCCATTCGCGTGGGGCGTTTCAACCTGGGGGTGAATACCACCTTTGTGGTGTACCGGCTGGGGGGCACGGTGATCGATACCGGCCCCAGTAACCAGTGGCGCCATGTACGGCCCTTTATCCGCCAGCGGCCGCTGGAGCAGCTACTGCTTACCCACCACCATGAGGATCACAGCGGCAATGCCGGTGCGATCCAGCAACTCACCGGCGTGCAGCCGCTGGCCCCGGCAGCAACGGTGGAAATCCTGCAGCGTGGTTTCCGTATCCCGCCAATCCAGAAACTATTCTGGGGCTCGGCGGGTCGGGTACAGGCTCGCCAGCTGCCGGACAATCTCTCCATCAACGGTGAGACGGTAGAAACGTTGTACACGCCGGGTCACGCCCGGGACATGGTCTGTTACCTGTTACCCGAGCGTGGCTGGCTCTTCAGTGCCGACCTCTATATTGCAAATTACCTGAAATTCTTGCGCAGCGACGAGCATATCCCTACTTTGCTGGCCAGTATTCACCATGTCCTGGCGCAGCAGTTCGATGTCATTCTCTGCCCGCATCGCGGCGTGGTGGAAAACGGCAGGCAGCGATTGCGGGAAAAATACCAGTACCTGCTTGACCTGGCCGCGGACGCGCAGCGTTTACAGGCAAAAGGTTTGGCGCTGGATGCCATTACCAGTGAGTTGCTGGGCGAGGAAAGCCTGGTGGGTATCATCAGCCGCTACAATTTCAGCAAGCGCAACCTGGTTGCCTCTGCGCTCGAGGTTGACCTGGACCTTTACCATTGACTGGCAGGTCCGGAAGTGTGAGCGAGCTCCCGTTCAATGGTTGAAATGCCTGTGTCCTCTGTGTTCATCTTGGCCTGTACTCACAAGCAAAAGTCAGGGAGAGGACGATGAAAATACTGGTATCAATGTTTCCAGTTGCCGTTACATCTGTATTGCTGCTGGGCTGCACCGGCACGGTGAAGCCCAGCAACCTGTACGCTTCGACAGAACAGTATCCCCAGAAGGAAAGTTCAGCCTGGTGTGCCGAGCACTACTCATCAGCATCGGTGGGTGCGAACCAGCGGCAGGGGAGGGCAAAGCACTGTGATCCGGAAGCGCGCCAGGCCTACCTGGAGGGACAACGGCAACGCCGCGAGAGACTGGCACCATAACTGCTGTACCACCACCTGTGCCGGGTCTCTCTTATTACGGGCTGATAAAGATGGCCCGTTTGTAGAGCCATCGCAGGACCAGCCACTGCAGCAGGATCACACCAGAGGCGATGACCAGAGTGCCCCATGCCTCTGGCAGCACTCTGGCAATACCACCAAGCAGACCCTCGCTGGTATACCCCCAGTTCACCAGGCTGGTGCCCAGGTAAACCAGGATTGCATTCATACCGATTACGGAAAAAAAGACCGTAAATGCGTGCCACCGTAAAACATCCACCAGCAGGTAAAAGATTGCCAGCAGTAGCAGGCTGCAGCCGACGGTGATGAACACGAAGGAGCCGGTCCAGAGTTCCTTGTTTACCGGGTATATCCAGTGCCAGAGATAGCCTGCCAGCAGCAGGGCAACACCTCCGATGACCAGCCCTTTCAGGATCTGGCGGTGATTACCGGCATGCTTTTTCAGCCAGCGCCCGGCGAAAACACCGGCGAGGGCATTGACCACTGCGGGAATCGTGGACAGCAGGCCCTCCGGGTCATAAGCGCGATTCTGGTAGGTAATGCCGGGCAGGCAGCACTGGTCAATCCATGCATTGATGGAACCTTCCGGGGTCATGGAACCAGAGGTGGCCTGGAGCAGCCAGTAACCCAGTAATATGGCCGCAGCCACAACGTACTGGGTCCGTGGTATACAGTGCCAGGCGATAATGGCGGCAAAAAACCAGGCAAAACCGATCCGGGCCAGCACGCTGGCATAGCGGATTTCTCCCGGATCGGCGGGAATGCCAGTGCCCCAGCCGTGGTTGTAGATAACGCCCAGTATTACCAGCACTAGCAGGCGCTTTAGCGCCTTGCGGTACAGCGGGCGGCGCTCATGCAGTGGAAGCCCTCGCAGGGACTTCCCGGCCAGGCCCAGCGTAACGCCGGACAGGAAGATAAACAGGGGAAAGATCAGGTCATAAAAGGTAAAGCCGTGCCACTGGGAGTGCTTCATCTGGGCATCACCAAAAGCGAACAGCGACCAGCCGGTGATGGCCAGCAGTGGCAGGAACAGGGCCTCGCCACCGATAATCCAGAACATGTCAAATCCGCGCAGGGCATCCACCGAGGCGAGGCGTTGTTTTTTGGTTGTCATGGGTACTGCTTCGAAAGTTACTTCATTTTTCTGTAGGAGCGGCCCATGGCCGCGAATATACCGGAAAATACCAGGTCGAATCTCGCCGCGATGCACTGACCCTACAGGGTGTGATAGAAATTTTTACAGTCCGCAGGGGGAATCCAGCTCCGGTGTCCATGGCGGTACGGTATCCCGGTAGGCGACCTGCTGTGAGCGCATCTCGCCCACTGCCTGTTCCACTTCTGCCGGGCTCAGGACCCGGTCGGCGATATGGTAGACCCAGTCCACGTCCTGCTGGTAAACCCGCCATTCGCTGGAATCGATCAGGCCTTCCTGGGTGAACCAGAGATTGAAATTGACCGACATGGGTTCTTCCGGGTACACGTGCTCGCTGTGCTCTGCGAATTGCCTGCCGTCGACAAAATAGCGTACGCGCTCATCTGCTACCTGCAACACCAGGGTATGCCAGCCGGCAAAGCTGCCCTGTTTTACCGTGTACTCATTGTCCTTGACGAAGGGATCCAGCTTGAAGGTCTCCCAGCTGGTGGCGAACAGGCCGTGGTCCTCCTCCCCCCAGCCACCGTTGGCCAGGTACTCGAAGTCCATTTCACTGTAGTCGGGGTCCATGGGGGCTTCGAGGGGGCTGATGGTGTAGAAAGTCTCGATAATCTGGTCTCCATCCGGCCCGCTGGTTGGCTCATCACGGAAGAAAACCCTGGCAGCGTAAGTACCCTCGCGGTATTTGCGCTGGTGGCAGAACTGGGTGTGCCGGGTATTCTCGCCGGTGCCATCGGTAAAGGAAGTCATGCGCAGTAATGTGTTGTCGGCGTTGTCGGGATCGGCAAAGAATGAGATTCCGTCGCCGGACCAGCGTGCGCCGTTCACACCCGGGTGACCGCGCTGGGTGCGGAAACGCCATCCGTTTTCGAGCAGGCTGTCTACAGTATCGTAACTAAAGTCGTCGAAAAGAATCCCGGGTTCCCGGGGAGGTTCCGGTGTACACGCAGTCAGCAGGGCTAGTAGTGGAAGATAACGCAGCTTCATCTTTATTTTCTTTCCTTCCATTCTGTTTATCGTTTTATCCAGCTTTCTACTGCGCGTCCCGCGCTCCAGGAACGAGCATCGATCAGCGCAATGAAAAAAGCCCCGGCTGGCCGGGGCAAAGATAGGAGATGAGTCCTATACAACAACCACAGAGAGAATATCAGTCGGCCATTGGGGAAGTTATGTCACAGTTCGCGTCCGCAATACGCCGGGCTCCCCTGTGACCGAACTTCCCACACGGCCCTTTATTGGGGCGGTGAGTCGCCCCCTGCCAATCAGTTCAGGTTACAGAGGTAAGTCCAGCTTCCGTCCGCCGTGCCGGGTTCGGAATTAGTCCACCAGTTTGCCTCGTAAACACTGTCGTTATGAATGATCCGGTCACCGCCATTGGCATGGTCACTGTCCGGCCAAACCGGGTAGGTCACCAGCCCGCTGGTGGCCACACCGGCATCGGCGCAGCTGTCACCGCCACTGCCGCCATCGTCACTACTGCCACCGCTACTGACAGTGCCCAGCGGCAGGTCCGGGTACTCGAAGGCCAGTGCGTAGGTAGTGCCGTTGACCGTCGCGGTGTACGCCTGGGGCCCGGATACCGGCAGGTAATAATTCAGGGTGAGCTCCCAGCTCTCACCATCGGCCAGGCTCTGCCAGCTGGGCAGCGAGAAACGCACACGGTGGAACTCGTTTTCCAGCCCGCCGACATTACCGCCGCCGGGGTTCGCGCCGTCCTCGATAACCTCCAGGCCGGCACCACTCTGGTCGGTGATGATGTTGGAGGTTGCCGTGGGCATATCGAACTCGAATACGGTGCCACCTGGAAGGGTTCCGCCCGTGTTGTTGGTGATCACCAGCTGTGGGTTCAGCGGGTAGTTCTGGTCACCCAGCTTGAAGCCGGTGACTTCCATACTGATATCCAGTGCTTCCGCAGGCAGCGGGCGATCGCTGCGCAGTTCCCGGTAGGGAGCCGCGTTGGCAAAGCGGTCGTAGGCGAGGGTGGTGAGGGTGTCGCCCATAAAGTACTCGCCAGTGGCCGCATCCCAGTCATAGTCACCAGCCAGCTCCCAGAACATTATGCCGCCGACACCCTGGTCGATCACATACTGCACCTTGGCTTCCATGGATTCCTCGTCCTCGGTGGAGAGGAATACATCCTTGGTGTCGTTCCACAGCCAGGGTGCCTCGGACACACTGTCATAATTGCGCACGTAGGTGCCCACCAGCGCGTCTGCCGGATTGTTGGCGGGATCCAGGCCGTAGTCGTCGAGGTAACTGCCCTGGATACCGTTTTCCAGGTTCCTGGCATGCCACATGGGGTTGGAGCCGGCGCCCATCTCGTTGCCGTTCTCGTCCAGGTCATGCCAGAGGTTATCGATACCCAGTGCACCGTAACCGCAATCGGCCGCACCACCGGTTCCCTCGGGACATTGCGTCTGGTCGGGCAGTGCCGCTGTGCCGCCCAGGCCATTGTTGCCACCGGTGACACCCTGCCAGCCACGGGTGTAGTAGGGGATACCGATATTGATCCGTCCCGGCGACATGGAGCCGCGGAAGTATTTCACCGCCCAGTCGATATTCAGGTAGCCGATCCCGCCATACTGCGAGGTACTGTATACACTGGCAGCGGCCAGTTCCGGGTCATTGCCGTTATCGAACAGCGCAGAATTGTGGCCCACGTACTCGTTCCAGGCCCCGTGCAGGTCATAGGTCATGATATTGACGTAATCCAGGTACTGGGTGATCGGCATGGTTTCCATACCGCGCAGCAGGTAGCCGGACGAGGGTGAGGCGATAGTTAGCAGGTAGTGGGTGTCATCCTGTTCTCCGGCGATATCCAGCTTCTGCCTGAGTACACGCATCAGCTCCACATAGGATTCCATCAGTGAGCCGCGCAGGGGGTTGGCCACGCCGAAATCCAGCGGGTTGCCGGCGTCGTTCATGGATGTGGGATACTCGTAATCGATATCCACGCCGTCGAAGCCATACTCGCGGATAAACTCCACCGCCGAGTTGGCAAAGGTCTCAATACCGGCGTGGTTGATGGTCCCGTCCGCATTGGTGGTCATGGTATAGAATCCACCGTTGTCGACCCGGTCGCCGAACTCATTGAAATAGCCACCGGTCTCGGCCCAGCCACCGACGGAGATCAGGGTTTTCACCTGCGGGTGCTGCTTCTTGAACTTGCTCAGCAGGTTGAAATGGCCCTGGTAGGCAAACTCCGGATCCATCTCAGCGCCCTCGACACCCGGCCAGGTCATGCCGGTCGCGGGATTGTCCGGGTTGGCTGTGTTGCCCACGGATACCTGGTTATTGTCATCGATGTGGGCGAACGCATAGTTGATATGGGTGATCTTGTCCCATGGGATATCGTCCACCAGGTAGCTGGGCTGGCCATTGGCGCCGTTTCGCCAGCTGGTGAAGTAGCCGATGATCCGGCGCGGGTGATCGGTACCCATGGCTTCGTGGCCGGTTGCGGTGTAAACATCGCAGTAGTCCGGTGCGGTGCCGGGAGTGGTGAATAGCCCATCGGGTCGGCAGGGATGGTCAGTAACCACCGGCTCGCCGTTGACGGTAATGGAGACCGGGGCGGAATCGGTCCACTGGCCGGCGCTGTCGTATGCCCGGGCATAGACCGACGCGGTGCCGGCAACTGCGGTCCATTCCACGGCGAAGGGAGCGCTGCTGTCCTCGCCCACTTCCTGGCCGGCGACAAAGAACTCCACCCGCGCAACATCGCCCTCGGCGTCACTGGCGGTAGCAGCCAGGCTAACTGTCACCCCTTCATCAAACGTACTGCCCGCGGCGGGCGAGTCCAGCGTGACGGTGGGCTTGTTGTCTGCGTCGGTTGCGCTGATGGTGACCGGCGCCGAGTCGCTGGACTGGCCATCATTATCGGTGGCGGTAGCCGTAATGGTGTGGCTGCCGGCAGTGGCGGTCCAGCTGGCGGAGAATGGGGCGCTGGTGTCGCTGCCGATGCTGTTGCCATCGACGAAGAACTCCACGGCACTGACGGAACCATCGCTGTCTGAGGCCGAGGCGGCAATGGTGACGCTGTCGCCGGTGGTAAAGCTGCTGCCATCCAGCGGCTCACTCAGGCTGACTGAGGGCGGTTGCGGGTCGCCGCTCTCGACTGTGATGACGACATCGTCGGTGAGAATGCCCTGCCCGGCATTGTCCTCGATGCGGGCGCTGAGTACCGGCGAGCCTGCCACCGCGGACCAGGTGGTGGAGTAGGGGGCGCTGGTATCCGATGCCACCAGGCTGCCATCCACATAGAACTCCACCACGACCACCTGTTGGTCATCGCTGGCATCCACGGAAATGATAACGCTGTCATTTTCGCTGAAGACAGAACCGGTCGTCGGCGAGGTTATCGAACCCACCGGCAGGGGATCGATGGTGCCGTCACAGGCCCCGAGCAGCGACCATTCCTGGTAGGCGTCAGAGAAGAGTTCGGGATCCTGGTTCCGGGTCCACCAGTTGGCCTCGTAGGCATTGCTGTTGTGCTGAACCTGGTCGCCACCCACGTAGGCAGTGGCGGCATCCCAGTCGGGGAGGCTGGAACAGTCCACGGCATGGGCGTGTCCCGCCCCGAGCATGGCTGCGGCGAGGGCGCCGAGCGCGATTGGCTTGTGCATGATTTTCACCTTGAGATCTTATTTTTATTACTTCTTCCAATGAATCACTGGCTGGTCGATGCTGCTGCCGCCGAATGACACCGCTGTCAAAATAACAATCGCAACCGCGAGTGGCAACGATGAATTGTCAGATAACTGCAATAGTCGCGGATTCTGCCGCCTTATGGATCTTAATGAGAGTTGGGTCACACCCGGGCGGACCAGATTAGGCGCGTTGGTCAATACAATGATCCATTGATGTGCAAGCTGGCCTGGGTAATTGGCCGGGCGCCCTGACCTGGAGCGTGGCGGGTGTTCGGTACAGAGGCCTGGACCCTAGCGAAGCCGGGTGCAGGCAACAGTTGCCGGCCAGCCTCGGAAACTCCATTAGTTGAACCGGGAGGTACAAAAGAAACAGGCACTATCGGATGGGTATCCATCGGGTCCCCAAGGAAAGGGATCGGTGACGGAACTGAAAGAGTTGAACCGGGATAAAACCGATGGCAACAGAGAGCAGGGGGCGCTTTCCAGAGGCATATCGGATGTGCGCAACTGTGATGAATTGTCATGCTTTTTGCATTTGCCATTGGCGGACTCTCACGCGATGCGCCGGGGCGCATTGTCCACAATAAAAACTTACGGAAGCTCCTATGAACAAGACCACAAACCTGAGTACCCCTACCCTGCTGGCAGCCGCCATTGCCGCCGCGAGCAGTCCCGTTTTCGCCCAGCAATCGGACACGCGGGTGATGGAAGAGGTGATTACCATCGGTACCCGTGTAGAGGGGCGCACCGCGACCGACTCGGCGGTACCCATCGATATCATCAGTGGCGATGACTTTATGAAGCAGGGTGATTCAGACCTGAATTCGCTGCTCCGCAACGTGGTTCCCTCATACAACGTCAATACCCAGCCCATCAGTGACGCCGCCAGCCTGGTACGCCCGGCCAACCTGCGTGGACTGGCTCCCGACCACACCCTGGTCCTGGTAAACGGCAAACGCCGTCACCGTGCAGCCGTGATCGCCTGGCTGGGCAACGGTGTTTCCGATGGTGCCCAGGGCCCGGATATCTCCCAGATTCCCGCCATTGCCCTGCAGCAGGTAGAAGTACTGCGTGACGGCGCAGCCGCCCAGTATGGCTCGGATGCCATTGCCGGTGTGATCAACTTCGAGCTCAAGGATTCGCCCGATGGGGGCAGCGTCGAGGTCAAGGCGGGCCAGTTCTATGAGGGCGATGGCCGCCAGTATACGGTCTCCGGCAATTACGGTATGCCGTTTACATCCCAGGGTTTTGCCAATGTGAGTTTCGAGTTCGGTGCCCAGGAGGATACCGATCGCAGTGTCCAGCGCGATGACGCCGCGGCCTTGATCGCCGCAGGTAATACGGAGGTGGCAGACCCGGCACAGGTTTGGGGTCGCCCGGAAATCAGCGATGACCTGAAAACCGTAGTCAACATGGGTGTCGAGCTGGGCGGTGGCAAGGAATTCTATGCGTTCGGTAATTATGGCACCAAGACAGTTGACGGCGGCTTCTATTTCCGGAACCCCGAGACCCGTAGCGCGGTCTTCGCCAATGGTGCTGACCCGTTGATCGGTGACCTGGATCCCAGTAACGGCCTGGACAGCTGTGCGGGCTTCAGTCATGCGGATGCGCTCTCCAGCGCCGAGTGCTTCTCCTTCCAGGAGATTTTCCCGGGCGGCTTCACCCCGCGTTTTGGCGGTGAAGTGACTGACCTGTCCGGGGTTACCGGCGTGCGCGGTGAACTGGCCAATGGCTGGGCGTACGATGTCAGCGCCGGCCTCGGTTATAACGATGTGGACTTCTTTATCTACAACACGGTAAATGCTTCCCTGGGTCCGCAGACACCGACGGCTTTCAATCCGGGTGCCTATACCCAGCTGGAAAAGAACTTTAACCTGGACTTCGTCAAGGGGTATGACGTGGGCTTCGCCTCCGAGCTGAGTGTGGCCACCGGCCTCGAATGGCGCGATGAGACCTTTGAAATTACCACCGGTGACCAGGCTTCTTATGAAATCGGTCCGCTGGCATCACAGGGCTTCAGTGCTGCATCCAACGGCTTCCCCGGCTTTGGTCCGCTGGCCGGCGGGCAGTGGAGCCGCTCCAACTACGCCACTTATGTTGACCTGGAAGCAGATGTTACCGAGGGCTGGCTGGTGGGCTTGGCGCTGCGGGTCGAGGACTTCGAGGACTTCGGCACCACTACCAACGGCAAGCTGGCGACCAACCTTGATATCACCGACAGCTTTGCCCTGCGCGGTTCCTGGAGCACAGGTTTCCGGGCGCCCACGCCGGGGCAGTCAAACGCGTTCAATGTTTCCACAGAGTTCGACCTGGCCCTGAATGACCTGGTGAACAACGGCACCATCCCCTCCACCAACCCGGTGGCACTGCTGCGTGGTGGTGAGGCGCTGGATCCGGAGAAGTCCACCAACTGGACACTGGGCGCCGTCTTTACGGTCGGGGCCATCGATATCACGGTGGATTACTTCAACATTGAGGTTGAGGACCGCATTGCCCCGTCCCAGTTGTACTCCCTGACTGAGGCAGAAGTGGATAGCCTGGTGGCATCCGGTGTGACCAGTGCAGCCAACCTGCAGAACTTCCGTTTCTTCACCAATGATTTCGATACCACCACCACTGGTGTGGACATTGTCGCGACCTACAGCACTGACATGGTTGGTGACAATACCGATATCAGCCTGGCCTACAACCAGACCCAGACCGAGGTGGACCAGTTCTCTCCTGAAACCATTGATGCAACACGCATCCGTGAACTTGAGGAGGGCCTGCCGGAAAGCCGCTGGACACTGTCTAGCAATACCGCTGTGGGTAGCTGGGGCTTCCTTGCGCGGGTGAGTTCGTATGACGACTGGTTCGATTCCGAGGACGGACAGGTTTACAGTGGCGAGGTGCTGATGGATGCCGAGGTATCCTACGCCTTTACCGACCAGGCTTCCGTCATACTTGGTGCCCAGAACCTGCTTGACCAGTACCCGGAGGAGAACCCCGGTGCAGCAGGTGGCGTTGGCAACCAGTACAGCCAGTTCTCACCGTTCGGGTTTGAGGGTGGTTTCTACTACCTGCGGACACGCTATGAGTTCTGATAGCCATTATTAGCCCGCATATAAAAAACCCGCTGCTTGCAGCGGGTTTTTTGGTTCAGCGGTACCGGGGTTAATTACATATCCCAGAGTGAATTGGTTGCCATGGAGAGTGTGATACGTTCCTTGTCCTGGATCTGCTTCAGGTCTTCAAATACTTCCTTGACCTCTGCAGACTCGATAGCACCGTAAACCGCCTGGTATAGCTCGGAAAAGTAGCGGTCCACTTCGCGCCCCAGGTTGTTGATCTCACGGATATCCGGCGGGTCGCTCAGGTTCAGGCTCCTGACAAAATCCCGGGCAGTTTCCTCATGCGTGTATTGCAGCCAGGTCTTCATCACTTTGTGCTTGGCAACTTCGCCGTAATTGGCCAGGTTCTTTGCCATGCGCTGCTCGTGCTCGAGCATGTGCTTCAGCAGCAGCTGGGTGCGGTTATCTTCGGCTTTCTCCAGCATACTGCGATAGAGGTCGGCCATCTCCAGGTGGAACTTCTCGGCGTCCTTGAGTACTTCGTACGCCTGTTTGAATGTTTTCATAGGCTCGCCTTCGTCAATCTTGGTATTGTTATCGGTTTACGGCAACATCAGGTTGCAGCTGACCCTCCTGGCCTGCCCGTCCCTGAACCTTTCTCCTCATGTACCTTTATAGTGCATTTATCCAGTTGATCAAGAGCTGGGGAAAAATGCCGAACAGAAGCAGTATCGCGGTCAGGGTCCCCACCAGCACTTGTCCTGACACAGCCACCTGGATTGCCCCGGGCTCCAGGTCTCGGGATTCGCTGTCGCGTTGCAACATGGTCAGCAACAGGCGCAGGTAATAGTAGAGGCCGAGCGCACTACCAATGACCACCGCTGCCAGCAGTAGCCACATCTGTCCCTGTACACCGGCGGCAAACACGTAAAATTTCCCAATAAAGCCGATGGTCAGGGGAATTCCGGCCAGTGATAACAGCATCAGGCCAAAGCAGCAGGCAAGCCCGGGAGAGCGCCAGAACAGGCCGCGATAAAATTCGACCTGGAACGGGTCTTCACCTGCGTTACCGATTGGCTGGGGCCCACCCGGGATCGAAGGCTGTGCGGCGTCGGCCACCAGGCTGACCACAGCAAAGGCCCCGGTAGTTGTGAGTACATATGCAACCAGGTAGTAAATAACGGCCTCCTGGCCGAAGGCACTGGCACCGATCAGGAAGGCCACTATCAGGTAGCCGATGTGGGCGATGGACGAGTAGGCAAGCAGCCGTTTTACGTTACCCTGCTGCAAAGCAAGCAGGTTGCCCACCAGCATACTGGCTGCAGCCATCACCGCCAGCATCGTGGACAGGACCGGTAGTGAAAACAGGTCGACCTGGGTGAAAAACCTCAGGGTCAGTGCCACGACGGCGCCCTTGCTGACCGTCGCGATCAGTGTTGTCACCGGCGTGGGCGCACCCTGGTAAACGTCCGGGGTCCAGATATGGAAGGGGACAAGGGACAGCTTGAACGCCACCCCGATCAGCAGCAGGGTCAGCCCGGCAGTCAGTATTCCTGCGCTGGGACCGGTTGACCGCAGAGCCGCTGCCGCGGCACTGAAGTCCAGCGCTCCACTGGCGGCAAATACCAGTGCAATACCAAACAGGCTGAGGGCTGTGGAGAGGGCCGACAGCAACAGGTATTTCATTGCCGATTCCAGTGACAATAGCTGGTCGCGCTGCGGCGACTGGTCGCCCACGACCGTAAATCCCAGCAGCGGATACAGTGCCAGCCCCATCAATTCCAGGGACAGGAACAGGCTGGCGAAATGACTGGCAGTGACCAGGCAGCAGGCGCCCAGTATTACCAGTAACAGCAGGATGTAAAACTCTTCCGGATAACTGCCCACAGCCCGGCTGGCACCGCGCGACTCCAGGTGGTGAAATGCCAGGATTGCCACCGCCAGGGCGGCCATTACCATCAGCACACAGAAGAACAGCGCTGTGTGGTCGACACTGAACAGCCCGGTTGCGGCCACTGTGCCGCTGGTTGGCAGGGCTGCGCCGACCGAGAAGCAGGCCCAGAGTGTTGCCGCCAGTATTGCCAGCGTCGTCACCAGCGCGGCGCGGTGCCCGCGGTGAAAAGAAACCTGCAGCATCAGCAGGACGATACCGGCGGTCAGCACCAGCAGTGGCAGGATGGCGAAGAGTTCCTCTCTGGTCATGGCGTCTCACCTCTGTGCGTGGCGGCAGGCCAGTTGGCGGCGGTAGTGGGGCGGTCGGTACTGTTGCTTGTGACGGCAGCTTCCACCGCGGTGACCGGGGCCAGCGAGCGGGCGATGGCCGGTGCTGCAGTATCGAAGACCGGCTGTGGCCGCAGCCCCAGGAAAACCAGGAAAGCGGCCAAAACCAGCATTGCCAGTGTTTCGCGCAGGTCCAGGTCAACCAGGCCCTTCTGGTCCGCTGCCGTGGTGGTACGGCGCGATTCGCCAAAAAAGGCCCGCTGCATCATTGCCAGCGCATAGAGCGCGGCGCCGACCATGCCCAGGGCCGCGAACGCAGTGATCCAGTGATCCACGCCGAAGCTGCCGAGCAGCACCAGGAACTCGGCAACGAAATTGCCCAGCCCGGGTAGCCCCAGCGATGCCACGGCAAAGAACAGGGCAATGGCGGACAGCCGGGGCAGTTCGGTCCAGAGGCCTCCCATTTGCTCCATATTGCGCGTGTGCAACCGATGTTGCAGTGCACCGACAATCGCGAACAGGGCGGCTGTGCTGAGTCCGTGGGCAACCATCTGCATGACCGCACCCTGGATGGCGACGGTATTCAGCGCGTACAGGCCCAACAGCACAAATCCCATATGGCTCACACTGGAATAGGCTACCAGGCGTTTCATATCCCGTTGGGCGAAAGCCAGTATCGCACCGTAAACAACACTGATGGCACCGATGGCCATGGCGACCGGAGCAAACTGGATCGAGGCGTCTGGGAACAGGGGCAGGGTGAAACGGAGCAACCCGTAAGCCCCGGTTTTCAACAGGATGGCGGCCAGCAGGATACTACCGGCAGTGGGCGCCTGGGTGTGGGCATCGGGCAGCCAGGTGTGCAGCGGAACCGCGGGCAGTTTGACCGCGAAAGCGACAAAGAACCCGAGCATCAGCCACCAGGCACTGACCGGTGACAGCTGCGCATCGAGCAGCTCCAGGTAATTGAAAGTCACCTGGCCACTGGCATTAAAGTGGATATACACCAGTGCGACGATGGCAATCAGCATCAGCAGACTGCTTGCCTGGGTAAAAATAAAGAACTTGATTGCAGCGAAGGTGCGTTCCTCGTGACCCCACACTGCGATCAGCATCAGCATGGGAATCAACATCACTTCCCAGAAAAAGAAAAACAGGAACAGGTCCAGTGCGGTGAAGACTCCGACCACGCCGGCCAGGGTCCACAGGTAATTGAAATAGAAGAAGCCGCGGCGAAAGCGGATATCGCTCCATGTCATCACCAGCCCGAACAGTCCCATGAAGAGGGTCAGCGCCAGCATCAGGAACCCCAGCCCGTCCACCGCCAGGAAGAAGCTGATACCAAACCTGGGGATCCAGGCGACTTCCACGCTCTGCCACCAATGGTGTGCGGAACCCGGCGTGGCGCTGGCCCACAACTGTGCCAGTAGTACCAGGCTGACAACCAGGCTCGCCAGTGTCGCCCAGCGGCTGGCTCCCGGCCGGTATCGCTCTACCAGCCAGGCCGCCACCCCACCGAGAAAAAGTACCGCGATGATTGCTGCGAGAGTCATAGCGCCACCAGGATTGCGAGGAACAGGATGGATCCGCCCACCAGGGAAGCCATATACCAGCGCACCTGGCCATTCTGTGTCTGGCTTGCGAGCAGGTGTAATTGGCGGCTGAGGGACGCCGAGCCGCGGTAGGCGGCATCGACGATGTCATTGCGGTTGATGTTTGCCAGCGTTACCAGCGGTTTTACCAGCAACCGGTCGTAAAGCCAGTCGAACCCCCAGCCGCTGAACAGGAAGCGCTCCACCGGGGTAATGGGCGCTTCCGCACGCTGGCCACGGGAGAACATGGTCCAGGCCACCAGGATACCCAGCAGCGGCATGGCAATGGCGACCGCTTCAATAAGCATCGACGGGTGTCCACCCTCTGCTGTCGGGAAAACATCCTGCAGTGGCGGTGCCAGCAGGCCGCCACCGAGTGCCAGCAGCGCCAGCGCGACCAGTGGTATGCTCATGACGCGGGAATTGGCATCGCCACAATGGGCAGAGGCCCGGCCTTCGTCGCCGAAAAATACCAGGAACAACAGGCGGAAACTGTAAATGCCGGTCACCAGTGCCCCAATAATTCCCGCCAGCCACAGCAGGTTGAAACCGTCGGAGGCCTCCCACGCCTGCAGGAGAATCTGGTCCTTGCTGTAGAAGCCGGAAGTAAATGGCAGTGCAGCGAGGCAAGCGCTGCCGACGGCGAAGCAGGCAAATGTCAGCGGAATTTTCCGGCGCAGCCCGCCCATTGCGGAAATATCCTGTTCGTGATGCAGGCTGAGAATCACCGAGCCGGCAGCGAGGAACAGCAGCGCCTTGAAGAAGGCGTGGGTCATCAGGTGGAAGATGGCCCCGGACCAGGCCCCCACGCCCAGGGCCAGGAACATGTAGCCGATCTGGCTGATGGTGGAGTAGGCCAGGACCCGCTTGATGTCGGTCTGTACCAGTGCACTGAAACCGGCTATCAGCAATGTCAGCGCGCCGACCCAGCCCACCGCCAGCATAGCGGTGTCAGAGACCGCGAACAGGGGATGCATGCGCGCGACCAGGTAAACCCCGGCGGTGACCATGGTGGCGGCATGGATCAACGCACTCACCGGGGTGGGGCCCGCCATGGCATCGGGCAACCAGGTCTGCAGTGGTACCTGCGCCGATTTCCCCACGGCGCCGCCGAGCAGCAGCAGGGCTGCCAGAGTCAGTAGATAGCTATCACCCGCACTTCCGGCAGAGGTATTCAGGCTCGCGATATCCAGGGTGGCGAATTCCCGGAACAAGAGGAAAAGCCCCAGGGCCATTGCGGTATCACCCACGCGGGTAACGACAAATGCCTTGCGCGCTGCCGCGCCATTTTCCGGGTTCCGATACCAGAAGCCAATCAACAGGTAGCTGCACAGGCCCACCCCCTCCCAGCCGAGGTAGAGCAACACCAGGTTGTCCGCCAACACCAGCAGCAACATGGCGCAGACAAACAGGTTCAGGTAGGCGAAATAGCGTCGATAGCCGGCGTCACCTCGCATATAGCCGGCGGAATAAAGATGAATCAGGAAACCGACACCGGTAATCACCAGCAACATGACCTGCGTTAGCCAGTCCACATGGAAGTTAAACCCCAGTGAGAGTCCCCCGGTGGCCATCCAGGTCCACCCGGTTACCTGTATGCTTGCGGCGGGATTGCCGATAAACACCGTAAACAGGAGGGCCAGGGATAGCAGCGCGGCGATTCCCACACTGCCAACGCCAATACTGGCAACGAGCCCCGCGGGCATTTCCTGGCGCACGACCAGCGGAGCCAGTACCAGAACCAGGAAGCCCAGCAGGGGAAACAGCGGGATCAGGCCGACGGTCTCAGTCATGGTTAACCCCGCATCCAGTTAAGCTGGTCGATATCCACCGTGTGCCGGCGACGATAAAGCTGCAACACCAGGGACAGGGCGATGGCGACCTCGGCCGCCGCCAGGGTGATCACGAAGATAAACATGACCTGGCCGTCCGCGATTCCCCAGTGGGCACCGGCGACTACAAATGCCAGCGCCGCAGCGTTGGTGCAGATTTCAATGCACATCAGCATGAACAGGATGTTACGCCGTACCAGCATCCCGGCCAGTCCCAGGCAGAACAGGATGGCAGCCAGTGCCAGGCCGTGATACATGCCGCCCTGTGAGAGCATTTCACTCATCATGGCCCGCCTCCAGGTCTGCGGTGGATTTTTGCCGCGCCAGGTGGAAGGCGCCTACAAGACCTGCCAGCAGCAGCATGGAGGCCAGTTCCACCGCCAGCAGGTAGCGGCTGAACAGTGAAATACCCACCTCCCTGGCACCCACATAGCTGATTTCGGCGGCCCCGCCCCCAGCTGTACTTACACCCTGGCCGCCCAGCATCAGTATCAGCTGTAGCAGTAGCACGCCCGACAGGATGCCGGGTGCCACCCAGCTCCCGGGCTGCAGCCAGGTGTTCTCCTGTTCCACGGCAGCGTCACCCTGGTTGAGCATCATGATGACGAAAACCATCAGCACCATGATTGCCCCGGCGTAGACAATCACCTCCAGCGCCGCCGCCAGTGGCGCGCCCAGCTGGAAAAAAATCACTGCGACGGCGAGGAGGGAAACAATCAGGTGCAGCAGCGCGTGCACAGCATTGCGGCTGAAGATCACCATCGCGGTAGCGATAATGGCAACTGCGGCAGTGAGGTAAAAATAGACTGGATACATGTCTTTTCCCTCGGTTAGGGTTGTTATCTTTATCGGCCTTCCCAACGGGAAGTTCACCGCCAGTGACTGTCAAAGGTTCAGGCTGCGCACATCCACGGGGTCCGCCTCATTGATCGCCTCGCCCTTGTCCTTGCCGGAAATGGACATGCCGGCGACCCGGTAAAAGCTGTAATCATGGTACTTGCCCGGACCGCTGATCAGCAGGTCCTCTTTTTCATACACCATGCTTTGCCGGTCGTACTCGCACATCTCGAAATCCGGTGTGAGCTGGATCGCGTAGGTGGGGCAGGCGTCTTCACAGAGGCCGCACATAATGCAGCGGGAAAAATTGATGCGAAAATATTCCGGTCGCCAGCGCCCGTCATCATCTTCGGTTTTCTGTAACGATATGCAGTCCGGTGGACAGGCGACGGCGCAGAGGTTGCAAGCGACACAGCGTTCTTCACCATCCGGGTCCCGGGTCAGGACAATGCGCCCGCGATAGCGCGGTGCCAGGTAGGGTTTTTCATCCGGGTACTGGACCGTGGCATTGCGGCTGAACAGGTGACGGAAGACCAGCCACATGCTGCGTAGTTGACTTGCAATCATCGCTCCTGCCTCCTTGCCGCGGCCTGCTCCAGCGACCTGTAGTGGTGAATTATCCGAGCCATAGCAAAACGCCCCCGGTTGCCAGCAGGTTTGCCAGTGCCAGTGGCAGCATGATTTTCCAGCCAAACTGCATCAGCTGGTCATAGCGCGGCCGCGGTATAGCAGCGCGCAGCAGGACAAAGATCATTACCAGGAAACCGGTCTTGAGGAAGAACCAGACCATTGGCGGCAGCCACGGCCCGAGCCACCCGCCCAGGAACAGGGTGGTGATCAGGGCGGAAATCAGGATCACCGAGAGATACTCCCCGACGAAGAACATACCGAACTTCATGCTGGAGTACTCGGTATGGAAACCCGCTGTCAGCTCGTGCTCGGCCTCGGGCAGGTCGAAGGGCAGGCGATGGCTCTCGGCGATACCGGCAATGAAGAAAACCAGGAAGCCAATAGCCTGGGGCAGGATAAACCAGCCGCCCTGTTGGGCCAGCACGATCTCCCGCAGGTTAAAGCTACCGGCCATCATCACCACGCCCATCAGGGAGAGGCCCATGAATACTTCATAGGAAACCGTCTGCGCTGCCGCACGCAGGCCGCCCAGCAGGGCATACTTGTTGTTGGAGGCGTAAGCGCCGAGGATGACGCTGTATACCGCCATCGATGACATGGCGAGGAAAAACAGCAGGCCCACATTGAGGTCGATCACGCCCACCATGGGTGCCACGGGAATCACTGCAAAGCCCAGTAACATCGATGCCATAACGATCGTGGGGGCGAGGATGAACACCGGCCGGTCCGCGAAACGCGGGATGAAGTCCTCCTTGAAGAACAGCTTGATCATATCCGCCACTACCTGGAACAGGCCGAACGGTCCCACCCGGTTGGGTCCCGGGCGGTCCTGCCAGAAGCCCAGCAGGCGGCGTTCGCCCCAGGTCAGCAATGCGGCCAGCAAGACTGCCGCGACCAGCACGCCGAAGATATTGGCCAGCGATATCCAGACCGTGGTGCTCATACACTCTCTCCAGGTTCGACCGGCTCAGGATTTTCGATGCGCGCGATTTCCGCCGCTGCCGGTAGCAGGGCAGCCAGGTCCGGAGCTTCCCGTAGACCCACCGGGACAGCGATTACCCCTGGTGCGATATGGTCCGAAACTGACGCGGGCAGGGTGATTTCGCCACCGGGCAGGCGTAGCTGTAACTGCGCGCCCGGCGCCACGCCAAGGGCGCCGGCATCGGCGGCACTGAGCTGTGCACAGGGGGCATCCGTGAGTCCGGCTATGGCTTCGCTGTAATTGCTTAACTCTCCCGAGCCGAACAATTGCCAGGTGGGCGCCAGGTACATTTGACCGGGCTCCTGGACCAGTTTTTCTCGCGCGAGCCAGGCCGGCATGGGTGCCGGCTCACGCTGCAGGCGAGGGATCGGCTCGCGCCCCCTGCGCGGCCCGCCGACACCCTGCTGGAATTTGTGGATTGCCTGGTTGGAGTTCCAGCCTGGCGACCAGATATTGGCCTGCAGCGGTGAGGCGCCAGCGTACTGCACTCCCTCCATGGTGAAAGTGAAGGGCGAGTCGGGATCTGTCAGCGGCGCCTGCTCGGCGACATGCAAGTGGGCGCGGTTGGCAGTGCGGCCGCTGACGCGGTGGCTCTGCCGGGCCAGCTTCATGCCCTCGATGCGGAAATTCTCGTCCGGGCCAGCCTCTGTCAGGTTCCGGAAACAGGGCAGGGCAGCGGCGATCGCTGCTGTTACCTCGTGGCAGTGCTGCCATTGCCGCAGCAGCGCAGGTGAAGTATCCATACCAGCTTCGCGGCAGGCGGGGTCATTGACGGCGTCCACCAGCCAGCGCCAGCTTTCCTGGATATAGCCGCTGCCTTCGTAGACCATGTAATGACGTTGCAGCATGCCCGCGCTGTTGACCAGCGTTCCCTGGGATTCGGGCGTGGCGGCAGCGGGAAAAACCAGGTCGGCGCGACGGCTGCAGGGCTGTAACAGTGAGTCGAACAATACAACTTCTGCGGCGCGGTCAAAAAGTGCTTCCACCGCAGCGGTGGGCAGTCGCCGGTACAGATCGTTTTCCAGTACCAGCAGGGTCACCGGTGGATCCATCGAATCGCGCTCGCGCAGGTCCTCCAGTAATTGCTCGAGGGTGCCCTCACCGGGCTCGAAGAACTGTGCCAGCCCCAGGCTGTTGGCCTCCGGGCAGGCGAGATAGGTGGCACAGGGGGAGCCTTGTTTGTCGGCGAGCGCGGTCGCCAGCTTCCCTGCTGCGGCCAGGATATCCGGTTCCCCACTACCGCAGCCGGAAATTACCAGTGGCCGCCTGGCGGAGAGCAGGGTATCCGCCACGCCCCGAAGCAGTTTCTCCAGGTCTTCCGGCAGCGGTGTTCGCCCACTACCTGCTTCATCGCCGGTTGTGGGCCCGTCTGCGGCAGTGATCAACTCGGCGAGACGCCCGGCAAAGCTGGCGATTGCGGCCGGCGATGCTAGTCGTTGCTCTCTGGCGATATCCTCCAGCGATGTGGATGCACTTGAGCCGAGCACAAAGATCGGGGTGTTTTCACCGCGCAACTGTCGCACCGAGGCATCCTGCCACAGCGGGATCTTGAGTTCCCGGGCATGATTGAGCTGCTTGTTACGGGCAGCCTGGCGCACCGCGAGCGCAACCCGCGGCGCGGTACGGCCGATTTCCTCATCGAGCACCAGTATCGCGTCGGCGTCCTCGATGTCCGGCATTGTAGGGATAGAGATTCTCGGGTCGCGCTGGATGCGGTCCAGGGTGTGAAGCAGTTCCAGGTCACGCGCACCCAGGCCGGCGAAGAAGTTGCCGGGGCCCACCAGCTGGCGCAGGGCAAAATTGTTTTCCAGCGATGTGCGTGGGGAACCGACGCCGACCAGGCGGCGACGCCCCCGCTGGGCATCGACGATGGCGGAGGCCAGCAGCTCCAGGGCCGCCGGCGGCTCTATTTCCCGGTGCAGCTTGTCTTTGCGCCTGCCGGTGGTCTCGATTACCTGCTCGCGGCGGGCGATCAGCACGTTCTTGATGCGCAGGTCGCTGTTGGCATATTCGTAGCCAAAGCGCCCGCGGTCACAGATAAAGTAACCATTAATATCGCGGTTGTAGAGGTTGACCACCCGCCGCAGGTTCTCGTCGCGACTGCTGAAATCCATGCGAGCTCCGGGCGCGGTATTACAGCCGACACCGCAGTGCTCACACACAGACGGTGCAGTCTGCAGGTCCCACTTGCGCACGAAGTGACGGCTGAAGGTCTGGTCGGTAAAGACGCCGGTGGGGCAAACCTCCACCAGGTTGCCACTGAAGCCGTTTTCCAGCTTGCCGTCGCACTGGCGCCCGAAATAGACCTGGTTGTTGCGTCCCAAAGCCTCCAGGTCATCGCCACCGGCATAATCGCGATAGAAGCGCACGCAGCGATAGCAGGCAATGCAGCGGTTCATTTCGTGGTTGATGAATGGACCCAGGTACTGGTTGCGATGGGTACGCTTGAGGCCGCGAAAGCGGCGATAGGTATGCCCGGACATCTCTGTCATATCCTGCAGGTGGCACTCACCACCTTCCTCACAGACGGGGCAATCATGGGGGTGGTTGGTCATCAGGTCCTCGATGACTGCACCGCGGAATTCCTGCGCCGGCTGGGCAGCCAGGCTGTAGATTCCTCCGTCGCGAACCTGTGTCATACAGCCCATCACCAGCTTGCCCTGCTCGTCATCGCTGTCCTTGTACTCGATGATGGCGCACTGGCGGCAGGCACCGACCGAGCCCATGGCCGGATGCCAGCAGAAGTAGGGCAGGTTCAGCCCCTGTGACAGGCAGCTGGCCAGCAGGTTCTGGCCCTCTTCCACCTCATACTGCCTGCCGTCTATGGTTATGGTTGGCATGGATCGCAATTCCCCGGTTTGGGCCTAGACGGCCAGCGGAATGTGCTGCCGCTCCTGGTCGTAAGGGCAGCAGCCGCGGGTAATATGGTCATTGAAGTCCTGCTCGAAGAGCTTCAGCGCGCTCAGGATCGGCGCTGCCGCACCCGGTGCCAGGGCACAGAAGGTATTGCCCGGGCCCATCCTCCGGGCCTGCTCCCGCAGCAGTTCCAGGTCTTCGGGTTGCGCCTCACCACACTCGATCCGCATGAGGAGTTTTACCGCCCAGGGCAGGCCGTCCCGGCACGGTGTGCACCAGCCACAGGACTCGCGGGCAAAGAAACGGGTGAGGTTGAGCACCAGCCCCACCGGGCAGGTGTGGTCATCGAGTACGGTGATGGTGCCGGTGCCCATGCGGCTGCCGGCCTTGCCCACGGCGTCGTAGTCCATGGGCAGGTCCAGCTGGTCCGGGCCGAGGAAATCTGTCGAGCCCCCACCTGGCAGGTATGCGCGCAGTTTGAGTCCGTCCTGCATACCGCCGGCGTGTTGCTCAAGGATTTCGCGGATGGGTGTGCCCATTGGCAGTTCCCAGGCCCCGGGATTTTTCACCCGGCCACTGGCGCCAAAGATCTTGGTGCCGCCGTCTTCGCCGCGTCCGAGCTTTTTGTACCAGTCCACACCCAGCTCAATCAGGTGCGGAATATTGCAGAGGGTCTCGACATTATTCACCACTGTGGGTTTCCCCCACAGGCCACTGACCTGCGGAAACGGCGGCTTGGCACGGGGGATCGCGCGCTGGCCCTCCAGGGCATTGATCAGGGCGGTCTCCTCGCCGCAGATATAGTTGCCGGCGCTGCGGTGCACATGAAAATCGAGCTGGAAGTCGGAGCCGGTTATGTGTGTGCCGATGAGGTTTTCCCCGCGCGCTTCCTCTATCGCGGTTTCCAGCCGCGCCGCCGCCAGGTGATATTCTCCGCGGATAAATATGTAAGCCCGGCGGGCACCGATGGCAAATGCGGCAATGGCCATGCCCTCCAGCAGCAGGTGGGGGTCGTGCTCCATCAACAGCCGGTCCTTGAAGGTGCCCGGTTCCATCTCATCGGCATTGCATACCAGGTAGCGGGTTGGCGGGGCATCCTTCCCGCGGGGAACGAAGCTCCATTTCAGCCCGGTGTTGAAGCCGGCACCGCCGCGCCCCCGGACGCCGGCATCCTTCACCGTCTGGATGATCTCGTCAGGCGCCATATGTAGTGCCTTGCGCCAGCCACGGTACCCACCGTTTTCGAGATAGCGCTCGAGCGTGGTGACGATACCCGGTTCGCCGATATTCTTAGTCAGCGGATTGGTCAGCATGATGTTTTTTCTTTTCCTGAATGAACTCGTCCAGCTTGTCTGCCGATAGGTGGCGGTGCATCTCCTCGCCCACCAGCATCACCGGGGCCTTGTCGCAATCGCCCAGGCAGGGTGTTTCCAGCAGGGTGAAGAGCCCGTCGGGGGTGGTCTGGCCGGGGCGTATGCCGAGTTGCTGCTCCAGGTGGCGCTGCAGCTTTTCGCATCCCATGATCCAGCAGCTGGAGCTTTTGCACAGGAGTATCACTTCCTCACCCACAGGCTGGCGGAATATCAACTGGTAACAGGTGGCAATACTTTCCAGTTGCGTGGGGGAGACACCCAGGTAATCGGCTATGGCGTACAGGGTGTCGTCGGAGATCCAGCCACGGTGTTTCTGCACCACCCGCAGTGCCTCCAGGGCCACCGAGCCCCGGTCCTCGTAATGGGAGAATTCGCGATCGATATCCCGTTTTTCCTCGGCGTTAAGGCTGCGCCCTGCAGAGCGAGGGCCGGTATCTTGTTGCTCCATTACTTCAATTGTGTCCGCTGCGATGGTGCTCGACATTGTGTTTCCTCTACCGGTCTCTAACGATCGACATCCGCCATGACAAAGTCGATGCTGGCGATAATGGCAATCAGGTCCGCCACCAGCAATCCGCGCGACATCAGTGGGATCATCTGCAGGTGCGGAAACGAGGGCGTTCTTATTCTCGTACGGTAGGCGTTGGTGCCGCCGTCGCTGATAATCTGGTAACTGTTCAGTCCCTTGGTGGCCTCCACCGGGAAGCAGGTCTCCCCTGGCGGCATCACCGGACCCCAGCTGTTATTGACGAAGTGCTGGATCAGGGTCTCGATATCCTGCATGGTGCGTCCCTTGACCGGCGGCGTGGTGAGCCGGTGGTCAGACTTGTAGGGGCCGCCGGGCATATTGTCGAGGCATTGCCGGATGATACGCAGGCTCTGGCGTATCTCCTCCACCCGCACGCGGCAGCGGTCGAAGCAGTCGCCGCCGTCAAAGGTGGGGATATCGAATTCAAACTGGTCATAGCCGCAGTAAGGGCGCTGTTTGCGCAGGTCCCACTCATATCCTGTGGCCCGCAACCCTGGCCCGGTAATACCCCACTCTATGGCCTCTTCGCGGTTATACACACCGATGCCCCTGGTGCGTTTCTGTAGCAGTTTGTTGTCGATCACCATGCCGTCGTATTCACGCAGGCGTGCCGGCATGTAGTCGAGGAATTCGCGGATCATTTTGTCCCAGCCCTCGGGCAGGTCCTGGGCCACGCCGCCGATACGGAACCAGGCGGGGTGCATGCGTCCACCGGTAATCGCTTCAACAATGCCAAACAACTTTTCCCGGTCGACAAACATGTAGAAGACCGGAGACATCTGCCCCACGTCCTGGGCAAAAGTGCCGTAGAAAACCAGGTGACTGGCAATACGGAATAGCTCGCACATCATGACCCGTATTACCTGCGCCCGTGGCGGGACCTGGATACCAGCCAGCTGCTCCAGTGCCAGCACATAGGGCAGGTTGTTCATCACTCCGCCCAGGTAGTCGACGCGGTCGGTGTAGGGGACGTAGGTATGCCACGCCTGGCGCTCGGCCATTTTCTCGGCACCGCGGTGGTGGTAACCGATGTCCGGTACCGCATCGACGATCTTTTCCCCATCCAATTGCAGGGCGACGCGGAAAACACCGTGGACACTCGGGTGGTTGGGGCCGAGGTTAAGGAACATGAACTCCGAACTGTCGCTGGCGCGGGCCATTCCCCACTCTTCAGGCTTGAACAGCAATGCATCCTGCTCGCGTCGCTGCTTCTCCGCCGACAGGGTGAAGGGGTCAACCTCAGTGGCACGCGCGTAATGGTCCTTGCGCAATGGGTGCCCCTCCCACGTCTGTGGCATCATGATGCGTCGCAGGTTGGGGTGGCCGGCAAACTCGATCCCGAACAGGTCCCAGGCTTCCCGCTCATACCAGTTGGCATTGGCCCAGATGGATGACACCGAGGGTGCGCACAGGCGCGATTCAGGCAGTGCCAGCTTTACCCGGATAAACAGGTCGCGGGAGAAAGAGAGCAGGTGGTAGACAACGGTAAAATCACTTTCCGGCTGCCTGTTCCCGCCATCACCCCTGTGGCGCCGCAGGCGTTCGTCAATGGCGCTTAGATCGTAGAGCATGTCGAAAGGACGGGAAATTTCCTGCTTCAGGAAGCGCAGGAACGGCAGCAGGTTTTCCTGACCCACCCAGAGTGTGGGCAGGTCGGGGCAATCCGGTTGCAACCAGTAGCTGTGCAGGCTGTGTTCGCGCTCCAGGTCGGCGACAAATGCCTCCGCCGCCTCCCGGTAGGGACTGGCCCGGTGAACACTTTTTGCTATTACGCCGTCCATACGGTCTCTCTGTTGTTATCGTTTTTCCGTGCCCTCGCGGCAAGGATCACTTGCTCCCCAGCCAGTTGAACCCGGCTACTGCCAATAGCGGTTCAGACGGTATCCGGTGTCCTCAGTTTTTCCGCCCGCATACGTTCCTCGCGGTGTTTGTCCCGCTGGCTGGGCCTTGGGGCCGGACGCGGTCCCTGTTCGTCAATCACCCAGCTGACTGGGCGCCGTTGGGTCTTGATGGATTCCTGTAACAGGGTCAGACCCTGCATCAATGCCTCTGGTCGAGGTGGGCAGCCGGGCACATAGACATCCACGGGAAGGAAGCGATCGACACCCTGCACCACACTGTAAATGTCGTACATGCCGCCGGAATTTGCACAGGAGCCCATGGAAATCACCCAGCGGGGTTCCATCATCTGCTCATAGAGACGTTGGATTACTGGTGCCATCTTGATAAACACCGTGCCGGATATCACGATCAGGTCGGCCTGGCGTGGTGTTGCGCGGATTACCTCGGAGCCGAAGCGTGAAATATCGTGGCGGCTGGTAAAGGCGGTAGCCATTTCCACATAGCAGCAGGACAGCCCGAAATTGAATGGCCAGAGTGAATTGGCCCGGCCCCAGGCCACCAGGTCCTCGAGACGGGTTAGGAGTACATTCTTGCGCACCTCCTCAGAAATCAACTCGCCCTCAGTACGCCCGCTGTCGGCGGCGATCAGGTCGCCATCCTGTTGTGCCTTGGTCAGCTTCCAGCGCATAGCCCGTCCTCAAACGATAGGTTTTGTGGCGTCCCGGGGTTCACGTTGCTGCAGGCTGAGTTGCTTGCCGCCCCAGTCCAGCGCGCCCAGCCGCCACAGGTAGACCAGGCCCACCGCCAGGATCAGGATGAATACCGCCGCCTCGATAAACCCGGTCAGGCCGGTCTCCCGGAAAGCGATGGCCCAGCTGAAAAGATAGATTGCCTCCAGGTCGAAGACGATAAACAGGATCGCGACCAGGTAATAGGAAACCGAGATGCGCAGGCGGGCACTGCCCTGGGAGACGATGCCGGATTCGTAGGGCTCGTCAGTGGCATTGTCCCGGCGTCGCTGGCCGAGCACATGGGAAAGGCCCAGCATGACCCCGATCAGGGCGACGACCGCGAAGCCATAAACGAACAGTGTCCAGATTTGGGGGTCGGTCTGGTTTGCAGGGTTCAACTGATTTCTCCCCGTTTCTCTGGCGGGCACGACTGGGCCCGCGGTTCATCGCTGAGACCACCTGATGACTACTGCGTAACCTCGGAGACAAGTGGAAATAAATGGCGCTGCCAGTGGCGGTTCATTGCCAGGTATGGGCGCCCATTATTGTTTGTTTACGGGCATCCCGACTGATACGGCGCCTTTCGTCGCTGTTTTTTTTCAGCGCTGCCAGTTATATAAATGCTGGAGAGGATTAGCGCCAGTAAAACGCTGGAACGATTGATTATCAGTGATTCGCTTTTTATACATTTGGATTCTGTATATTTACGTGACAATCAGTTCTCAGCGGTTGTCCGCCTGGCGATTGGCCGTGGTTTGACGCTTGAAGAAAGGAATGTGATTCGCTGTAACGAGAGGATATTCTGAGCCGTCGGGGCAGGCCAACCGTCTTGCGCTGTCCGCCTGAAAAGCTGTGGCGCATGGGCCTGTACAGAGCTTCCACTGGCCACAGTGGAACAATATCAGCAGTTCGCTGGAGCCGGCTGGCGAAGAAGGGTGGGCAGGTTGCTTTCCAGGTGAGGTAGAAAAAACGGCGCCTGCTGGCGCCGTTTTCAATCGTGTCAGAGCTTGCTGATTTCCTCCAGCTGCTGCTCCAGGCGCTGGCGTGCGCCCTGCATCTCTTCCATCTTGCCGCGCTCCTTTTCGACGACGGCCGCCGGTGCCTTGTCGACGAATTTGGGATTGTTCAGCTTGCCCTCGACACGCTGCAGTTCTTTTGCCAGCTTGTCGATCTCCTTCTGCAGGCGTGCACTTTCTGCCTGCACATCGATCAGTCCGGCCATGGGCACCAGCAGCTCAATATCGCCGGCCAGCGCAGTGGCTGATGCCGGTGCGGTTTCGCCGGGGTTGATCCAGCTGATGGACTCCAGGCTGGCCAGCTTGGCCAGCAGTGCGCGGGCGGAATCCAGGCGTTCGCGGTCATCGCTGCTGCCGCCGCGCAGGATCAGCGGGATCTTCTTGGCCGGGGAAATATTCATCTCGCCACGAATGTTGCGTACCCCCTCGATCACCTGCTTGAGGGCCGCGATAGCTGCTTCCGCCTCACTGTCGATGCGGTTTTCTTCCGCCTCGGGATAAGGTTGCAGCATGATGGTTTCACCACTTTTACCGGCCAGGTCCCTGACCCGCTGCCAGATTTCCTCGGTGATAAACGGCATCAGCGGATGGGCCAGGCGCAGGATCGTCTCCAGCACTCGGATCAGGGTCCGGCGGGTGCCTTTCTTGATCGCATCCGAGGCATTGTCATCCCAGAGGACCGGCTTGGACAGCTCCAGGTACCAGCTGCAGTACTCACCCCAGGTAAAGTCGTAGAGCGCCTGTGAGGCCAGGTCGAGGCGATAGGTATCCATGGCCTCGCGCACTGCCTGTTCGGTACGCTGCAGCTGCGAGATGATCCAGCGATCCGCCAGGGACAGCTCGAAATCGCTGCTGTTGTCCTGGCCGCAATCGTAACCCTCGCAGTTTTGCAGCACGTAGCGCGATGCGTTCCAGATTTTGTTACAGAAGTTGCGGAAGCCCTCGATACGGCCCACATCAAACTTGATATCGCGGCCGGTGGAGGCGAGCGAGTAGTAGGTGTAGCGCAGGGCATCGGTGCCGTAGGCGGCGATGCCCTCGGGGAACTCCTTGCGGGTCTGCTTCTCGATCTTGTCACGCAAGTGCGGCTGCATCATGCCGGTGGTGCGCTTCTGCACCAGGCTCTCGAGGTCAATGCCATCGATCAGGTCGATGGGATCGAGCACATTGCCCTTGGACTTGGACATCTTCTGCCCGTGGCTGTCCCGCACCAGGCCGTGTACATACACCGTATGGAAGGGCACCTCTTTCTTGAAATACAGGGTCAGCATCATCATCCGGGCCACCCAGAAGAAGATGATGTCGAAGCCGGTTACCAGCACCGAGGTGGGGTGGAATGTCTTCAGCTCCTCGGTATCTTCCGGCCAGCCCAGGGTGCCAAAGGTCCACAGGCCGGAAGAGAACCAGGTGTCGAGCACATCGTCGTCCTGGCGCAGGGTTACGTCACTGCCCAGTCCGTGTTTCTGGCGTACTTCGGCTTCATCGCGGCCAACGTAAACCTTGCCGTCGTTGTCATACCAGGCCGGGATACGGTGCCCCCACCACAGCTGCCGGGAGATGCACCAGTCCTGGATATCGCGCATCCAGGAGAAGTACATGTTCTCGTAGTTTTTCGGCACAAAATTGACGCTGCCGTCCTCTACCGCCTTGATGGCTTCATCGGCCAGCGGCTGGGTGCGCACATACCACTGGTCGGTCAGCCAGGGCTCGATCACCACGCCGGAGCGGTCGCCGCGAGGTACTTTCAGGGTATGGGGTTCGACTTTTTCCAGCAGGCCCAGCGCGTCCAGGTCGTCCACCACCTGCTGGCGCGCGGCGAAACGCTCCATGCCGCGGTACTTTTCCGGCACGCTGTCGTTGAGGTTGGCGTCGGCATCGAGGATGTTGATCATCTCGAGATTGTGTCGCTGGCCCATCTCATAGTCATTGAAGTCGTGGGCCGGGGTGATCTTCACACAGCCGGTGCCGAATTCCCGGTCGACATAGTCATCGGCGATGATCGGGATTTCGCGTTCCGCCAGCGGTAGTCGGATACTCTTGCCGATCAGGTCCCTGTAGCGCTCGTCTTCCGGGTGCACCGCCACGGCGGTATCGCCCAGCATGGTCTCGGGGCGGGTGGTGGCCACCACCAGGTGGCCGGAACCGTCTGCCAGCGGGTAACGGAAGTGCCACAGGTGGCCCTGTTCTTCCTCGTTGAGGACCTCCAGGTCGGAGATGGCGGTGTGCAGTTTCGGGTCCCAGTTCACCAGGCGTTTGCCGCGGTAAATCAGGTCGTCCTCATACAGGCGGATAAATACCTCCTGTACCGCCTTGTAGAAACCGTCATCCATGGTAAAGCGCTCGCGCGACCAGTCCGGGCTGGCGCCCAGGCGGCGCAGCTGGCGGGTGATATTGCCACCGGACTGCTCCTTCCACTCCCAGACTTTCTCGATGAACTTCTCCCGGCCCAGCTCGTGGCGGCTCTTACCCTCGGCGGCCAGCAGGCGCTCGACCACCATCTGGGTGGCAATACCGGCATGGTCGGTGCCCACCTGCCACAGGGTGTTGTCACCCTGCATGCGGTGATAGCGGATCAGCGCGTCCATGATGGATTCCTGGAAGCCGTGGCCCATATGCAGGCTGCCGGTGACGTTGGGCGGCGGGATCATGATGCAGTAGGGATCGGCGCTGGTGTCGCCGGAAGGCTTGAAGTAGCCGTTCTCCTCCCAGGTCTGGTACCACTGCTGTTCGATGGCGTTGGGCTGGTATGTCTTGTCCATGCGCGAGGGGGAACCTTCTGTTGACTGACGGCGGGCGCCGGTACCGGGCCGGGATAGTCCCGCCCCTGGCCGTTATTGTGGCAGACAGGGGGGCGGCGCCAAAAAGGCGGGAATTATACCGCTGGGGCCCGGGCCGGCAAAGTTGCAGGCCCGCCGATCGTATAAAACCGGTGGAGTGCTGCTTGGAACAGCAGCGGAAAAGCAGGTACTCGTGAGGCGGCTTCAGCGCCGGCGCATCAATTCGTCCACCATTATCTCGATGCGCGCGCGCAGTTGGCGCTCCAGCTCGGGTAATTGCCGGGCCACGAGTTTTTCGACCAGCTGCTGGCGTTGCTCCTCCCGCGCCAGGCGCTCGGCGCCAGTTTCACGCCCCGTTGGGTGTTCGGCAGTGCCATCGGGACCCGGCCCGTGCTGGCCAGGTTCGGCGGGGTCTGCCGGGGCTTCATCTGCCACGGGTCGCACGGCAGTGCTGTCGGCGAGAGATGCGGAAGTCGCGGCCGGCTCGTCCTCCGGGATGCTGGCTGCGTCCACAGGCTGGTCGGTGGCTGGCTCGGGGGCGGTGTCTTCCGATCGCGGCACCCGGCCTCCGGTCAGGCGGGCACGGATATGCGCGGGCAGGAAAGGATTTTCCCTGGCCGGGGTCGCGGTATCCTCGCCGAACAGCTCCTGCTGCTGTTCGCTGCCGGCAGGCTTTGCCCGGGGCGGGGTTGTGTCAAGTCCGGACGGTAATGACTCGAGGGGGCGCAGGAGGGCCCGCTCGGTCTCGCTGAGTTCGGTTGAAATGCCCGGCACCGGAGAGGGCGGCACAGCACTACCGGCCGGTTCCTGCCCTTCAGGCTGCGCATCATCTTCAGCCGGTTCTTCGTCCTCCGGAGAGAATAGGGTGGGGAGGTCCGTATCTTCCAGAGGCTGTATCCGGGCGTGGGAACTGGCCGCCGGCCCAGCTGGTGGGGTTACCGGTGCCGGAGCTACAGGTGCAGGGTCTGCAACCTGGTCCAGTAGCGGGATATCGCCGAGCTCTTCACTACCCAGCAGGTCGCGGATGGAGTTGAGCTCGTCCAGCAGTTCCGTGGACTTGCCGCCTTCCCCCTGGTTGCGCTGATGCTGGTGTCGCTGCCCGCGCTGCCTGTTTTTGTTCTTTCGACCGGACATGGTGTGGCGCTGTTGCTTTGGTTAGTTGCTGCCGATTCGGTGGGATTGTAACGGATATCCACGGTCGCGAAAGTGACTGAATCGGGATCGTGAGCGCGCCAGTGAATCCGGTTGCTGCACAACGATTTCTGCCAGGCGTTCGAAGCGGCTGAACCAGGCCGGCACTTCTGTACAAAGATTGATCAGGAGGCCGTGGTGGAGGCCCGGGTCCTCACCGCAATTGATTTCCACTGCGGCCTGCTGCTCACCTGACTGTGGTGCGTGGGGCAGGAAACTGTCCTCGCGGAAGGTCCACAACAGTTCATCCAGCTGTTCGGCCCGGGTGCGGTCATCCACGGCAAGCAGTACCCGCATGCCTGCGCGGAACGCTTTTTCCGCCAGGCGGCAGGCGAACAGGTCGCCCTGCCCGGGCCGGTCGGTAGAGAGGACGTAAAAATCGATGCGGGTCATTACTTTCCGGTTGTCGGGATGGTGCAGGATCTGGGGTTATGGCAACAGGCGGGGGCGTCCCGCCCGGGGACGCTCCCGCCTTTCTGGGCCGGGCTTACTTGCCCAGCAGGTATTCCAGCAGCAGTGGCACCGGGCGGCCAGTGGCCCCCTTGCTGGCGCCGGAGTTCCAGGCGCTGCCGGCGATATCCAGGTGCGCCCAGGTGTAGTCCTCGGCGAAACGGGACAGGAAGCAGGCCGCGGTTACCGAGCCCGCCTCGCGGCCGCCGATATTCTGCATGTCGGCGAAATTGGAATCCAGCATCGACTGGTACTCGTCCCACAGGGGCATCTGCCAGGCGCGGTCGCCGGCGCGCTCCCCGGCCGCGACCAGGGCATCCGCCAGCTCTTCCTTGTTGGCGTACAGGCCGGTGGCGTGGTTGCCCAGTGCGATAACGCAGGCACCGGTCAGGGTGGCGATGTCGATGACCACTTCCGGCTTGAACTTGGCCGCATAGGTCAGCGCGTCACATAGGACCAGGCGTCCCTCGGCGTCGGTATTGAGGATCTCGATGGTCTTTCCGGACATGGAAGTGACCACATCGCCGGGCTTGCTGGCGCGGCCGCTGGGCATATTCTCCGCCGCCGCCACCAGGCCCACCACGTTGATCGATGGCTGCAGCTCCGCGAGGGCATTCATCACGCCGAAGACACTGGCCGCTCCGCACATGTCGAATTTCATTTCATCCATGGCCATGCCGGGCTTGAGGCTGATACCGCCGGTGTCGAAGGTAATGCCCTTGCCCACCAGCACGACAGGCTTGTCGCTGGCCTTGCCGCCTTTGTAGTTCATGGCGATCAAGGCTGGTGGTTCGTCACTGCCCTTGGCCACGCTCATAAATGCGCCCATACCCAGGGACTGCATCTTTTTGGCATCCACCACACTGGTGGTGATTTTTGCGTGTTTTTTCGCCAGTTCCTTGGCCTGCCCGGCCAGGTACATGGGGGTACAGATATTGCCCGGCAGGTTGCCGAGTTCCCGCGCGACGTTGCTGCCGGAGGCCTGCGCTCCACCCAGCGCTGCGCCCTGCTGTGCGGCCTTGAGCTGCTTGCGGTCGGGCACATGCACCTGGAACTTGGCCAGTGGATTGGGTTTGGCCTCGCTCAGGCAGCGGGTGAATTTGTAAGCGGCGAGCCCGGCAGCCAGCGCGAGCTGCTGCGCCTGCCAGCCGATATCGGCGTCGGTTACTTCTGTTTCCGTCAGGTAGCTGGTGGCGTCCTTGAAGCCCTTCACGGCGCCGGCGGCGGCGCGGGCGAGTTTGCGGAACTCTGCCTGGTCAAGAACACCGTCGCCAGTGCGCACCAGCAGGATGCGGTCTGCCTTGCCCTCACTCGGGGTGAGCAGCAGGGTGCTGCCGGGCTTGCTGCCGAGGTCGCCGCGCTTGAGGATGCGGCTGATATAACCACCAGTCTCACCGTCGAGGCTGCTGCCGCTGGCGGTCAGGCGGTTCTTGCTGTCTGCGGGGAGAATTGCGCAGGCGCTGCGCTGCTTGGTGATATCAGAGACCTTGGCGGTGAACTGCATCATTCCTTTCCTTTTACTGAAAACTGGATCAATGTCCCCGAACCGAGACATTGCTTGCGATTTTGGTGATAATGCGCCGCTCAAGTTTAACCCGGTAGCGATTGTAATGCTTAACTGGGTTTGCACTTGTGCAAATTTTGTCCGGCCGTACGCACTGCTGTTACCAAGGAAGCCATTCGTCCTGTGATTATTTTCCGCTATCTCTGCCGCGAGCTGCTTTATGCCACGCTGGCAGTCAGCGCCGTACTGCTGCTGATGGTGATGAGTGGTCGTTTTGTAAAGTACCTTGCTGAGGCGGCTGCCGGAGACCTGTCTGCCAGTATTCTTTTCCCGGTGATGGGTTATCGCCTGCCGGGTTTCCTGGAGGTGCTGCTGCCGATGGGGTTCTTCCTCGGCATCCTGCTCGCCTATGGGCGTCTGTATATCGAGAGTGAGATGACGGTGCTGCACGCCTGTGGTTTCAGTGAGCGGCGCCTGCTTACCTACACCCTGGCGCCCGCATTGCTGGTGGCGCTGGTGGTGGCCTCCATGAGCCTGTACCTGACGCCCACCGGCCTGGAGCGCTCCTCCGGCCTGCTTACCGCCGACAAGTCCCGCAATGAATTCGATCATCTGGTGCCGAGGAAATTTGTCGCTACCGAGGGGGGCAGGGCGGTCTATTACGCCGACTCCCTGAGCGAGGACCGCTCCACCATGAATGAGGTGTTCCTGGCGGAACTGGGCTCCGCCCGGGCACAGACGGAATCCGACTACCAGGTGGTGATTCTTGCCCGCGAGGGAGTACAGCAGATCGACCCGGAGACCGGCCTGCGCTACCTGGTGCTGCGCGACGGATATCGCTATGAGGGTGTGCCGGGGCAGCGCGATTACCGCCTGATGGAATTCTCCAGCTACGAAACCCTGCTGGAGATGCCGCGGCTGCGGGAGCGCGAGAGCGATCGAATCGAAAGTGCCTCCACCCTGGACCTCTGGCGCAGTGATAAACCGGAGGAGCGAGCCAACCTGCACTGGCGCTTCAGCCTGCCGGTGCTGGTGCTGGTGGTGGCGATCCTGGCGGTGCCGCTGAGCCGTACCAATCCGCGCCAGGGCCGCTACCTGAAGATGATCCCGGCAGTGCTGCTGTACATGGTCTACCTCTACAGCCTGATCTGGGTGCGCGGCGCGGTCGAGGACGGAGACATCAGCAATCCTGCAGCCCTGTGGCTGGTGCATCCGCCTTTCCTGGTGCTGGGGCTGCTGCTACTGGGCGGGGGCAGGTTCCGCCGCTGTCCCAGGCGCAGTGGCCTGAAGCCGGGGGAATCCGGTGGAGAAACGCGGGGAGAGACAAGCAATGATGGGTAAGCTGGATCTCTATATTGGCCGCACGGTGGCCGCAGCGATTGCCGGCGTACTGCTGGTCATCCTGGGGCTGGATATGATCTTCGCCTATATCGATGAGCTGCAGGATATCGACGGCAACTACCAGCCGGCGGATGTGGTCCGGTACCTGCTGTGGACGATTCCCGACCGGGCCTACGAATACCTGGGCTTTGCGGCCCTGGTGGGATGCATGATCGGCCTGGGTACGCTGGCAGGTACCAGTGAACTCACCGTGATGCGCGCGGCCGGTGTCTCCATCGGCCGGCTGGCGTGGGCGGTGATGAAGCCGGTGCTGGTCCTGATCCTGCTGGGCCTGGTGCTGGCAGAGTTCGTGATCCCGCACACCAGCCAGACCGCGGAAACACGCAAGGCGGTGGCCCTGGGTGAGTTGCAGCGGGGTGGCCTGGAGCAGGGGCTGTGGCTGCGCGAGGGCGGGGAGTTTGTGCATTTCAATGCCGCGATGCCCGGTGGGGACCTGTACGGTGTGACCCGCTACCGCTTCGGTAGCGACCGGGACCTGGAGCGGGTGACTTTCTCCGAGCGGGGGCAGTTTGCCGACAATCAATGGCAGTTGGTCAATAATCGCTCGACCCGTTTCACCGAGGAGGAGGCGATCGCGGAGACCAGCGAGAAGCAGGGGTGGGAAACCGATATCCTGCCAGAGCTGTTCTCGCTGGTGGTGCCGCTGCCATCGGACCTGTCACCGCGCAACCTGTGGTCCTACGGCAACTTCCTGGACAACAAGGGTGAGGATGCCAGCCGTTACTGGCTGGAGTTCTGGAAGAAACTGTTGCAGCCGCTGACTATTGCCAGCCTGGTGATGGTGGCCATTTCCTTTATCTTCGGTCCCCTGCGGGAGGTTACCACCGGTCTGCGAGTGTTCACCGGGGTGATGGTGGGCATTGTCTTCCAGACCCTGCAGGACATGCTCGGGCCGTCTTCACTGGTGTTTGGCTTCCCGCCGTTTATCGCCGTGCTGGTGCCGATCCTGCTCTGTTTCGGCCTCGGCTGGTTGCTGTTGAAGCGGGCGCGCTAGCCCCGCTGCGCCCTGTAGCAGCTACCCGGGAAGGCCGCGCCGCAGGCGCCTGGATCCGGGGGCGGCCCCGGGAGGCCGAAATCGACCCGTATTATCCCGATCCCTATTTTTTCTTCTTGGGCAGCACGCGCACCTGGGTGCCGGAGAGCAGGTCATGCCAGCTGGCGCGGTCGGCCCGGGTCCAGGACCAGAAGAAACCCGCCCCCAGGGTCACCAGTGACAGCGGTCCCACTAAAGCGCGGATAGCGCACTGGCGCCAGCTCATCTGCACGCCCTCGGGGCTTGCCAGCAGTAGGCGCCAGGCGCGCATGCCAATGGTCTGTCCCGCGGCACGCCAGGACCAGATAAAGTAACCGGCGATTACCGCCAGTACCCCCAGCCGGAACAGTGGTTCGTCGCCACTGACACAGGGGGTGGAGTAATCCTGCGCCCCGGACTGGCAGTCTAGGCCCACCACAGCGGATGCCACCATCAGGGCGATAAAGCCGTAGACCATCAACAGGCCGGCAATGATCAGGCTGTCATAGAGCAGGGCCGCCAGGCGACGGCCGACGCCGGCCAGGGGCAGGTCATTAAAGCTTGCAGGGGGGGTAGGATTGCTCACGGGAGGCTCCGCCAGGTTGGACTGGCGGAGATTCTAACAAACTGCCACGCCTGTGTGCGTTGCGGAATTTCGTGAGCTCCAGGTTGGCTTCAGAACTCGTATTCGAAGCTCACCTTGAACTTGTCGTCCGACAGGCGCACATCGTAATCCATCGACTTGCCAATGCGACCATGGCCGGCGTTGGAGTATCGCAGCAGCGGGTTGGACGAGTTGCGCTTGTTTTGCTCCCGGTACGTATCCCAGCCCATTTTCAGGATCTGGTTGAGCGCCCGGCCACCCATGGTGGGCTTGAACTTGTCCGGATGCGTGTGCATCTGCAGCCACTGGTAATTCAACTGGCGCTGGACGTTGCTCATGGAGTTGTTGCGCAGGTTGTCGGCCGCCTGGTAGAGAGCGGTGTTATCCAGCGCGAAGGCACTGTCGACGAAAAAGGCGTTATCGGCCTGGAGGTTGAGAGCGTGACTGGAATCGGGAATGAAAAGATCGTCGGCGAGGCAGGTAGCTGGGAGCAAAAACAGCCCGAGCACCGCTGTCAGGTGCCTGGAGCTACGGAAACGAGTACTGCAGAGTTCCATTGGATTTACCCCGGGGGTGTCTGTTTTCCTGTACGGTTACTGAACAACCGCTGTAATTATTATGGCTCACCCAGAACAACAAGATGTATCTCACAGAGCCGTCAGCAGTTGCAATGGAAAAGCGTGGACCAATGGGGGTTTTCAGTCAGTTTTTTCTGCAGCCCGCGCCACTACTCACCTCTCACATTGTTGACCAGCCTTGCCTGGCGGTGGGGTGCAAAGCGTCAAAGTTTTTTATTGCGCGGCTATGGCGTCCGGACCTTTTTTATAAAAACTTGATCTAGTTATCATTGCCGCCAGACGCTAAATTCATCAAGTTGCTCGCAAATTGATCAATCCTGGGGCCGCTGAATTGAAAGCCCGGCCCTGAGAGGGCCACAGGAAAACAGCAATCAAAGTTTAGCGCTATTGACAGCGCTGTCTTATTCGCTATCTTGGCCGACAAAGACAATAAGCAATGAGAAGCCCATGGCCACAAAACGACCCGCCAGACTCCTGTCCACGCTGTTTACCTGCCTGCTTGCCGCTTCCTGCAGCGATTCCGGCCGGGGCCCGGCCGCGGATTCGGCGGCGGCGCGCATAGCCGGCAATGTCGAGGTGCAGCAGGCGGTGCTGGTTAACTTCCAGGCCATCGATGCCGACCTGCGCGAGCGCTGCAAGCGGGCCGGGGGCAGTGGCGCAACCTGTTCCACCTATCGCATCTCGCTGACCAATAATGGTCCGGCCATTGCGCCCGGCGAGCGGGACTGGACCCTCTACTTCCACAGCGTCCGCCGGGCACTGGCTGTGTTGAATCGCGACGACCTGGCCCTGGAGCACGTAAAGGGAGACCTGCACCGGCTGCGACCGACACACGGATTCACCGGTCTGGGTGCGGGGGAAACACTGGATATCGACCTGCTGGCGGAGCACTGGCTGCAGGCAGAGTCAGACCTGATGCCGCGTATGTTTGTGGTGGATGGTCAAGGGCAGGCCAGGGTGATCGAGTCCACTGATAGCGATGCGATTGATGCACTGGTGGCACCCATCAACGCCCACCACCAGGACAACTGGAAACGCACCGCCGACGATGCCAATACCCTGGCCAGCGCCGCCAGTCGCTACGAGGAATTTTCCGCCGAGGAGCATGGAGCCGCGGCAGAGTGGCGCCACCGTATTATCCCCCGGGCGCAGGAGACCCGTGTCACCGGTACAGCCGTGGCGATTGATGCGGGCATTACCCTGGATGCAAACGCACTGGCTCCGGCAACCCGCGCCGCGATCGAGGCGCGACTGCAGCAGCTGGGACTGGCCGCCGGCGATAGCGGCGCCTACCCGGTAGCAGTGACTGTCGACCCGGACGTGTTTAGTGAGGGTGCCGGGGAAGAGGGCGTAAGTGGTGCAGGGAGTGTCGCGGGCGCATACCGGCTGGAGACCCGTGCGGATGGCGCCGAGATCGTCGGTTTTGACGTGACGGGGGCTTTTTATGGCGTGCAGTCGCTCCTGGCACTGGCAGATCCCCGCAGCGCAACTTTGCCTACTGTATCAATTGCAGATGGGCCACGGTTCCCGCATCGCGGTATGTTCCTGGATGTGGGGCGCAACTTCCACAGCAAGGCACTGGTGCTGAAACTGCTGGACCAGATGGCCGCGTACAAGCTCAACCGCTTCCACTTCCACCTGTCCGACGACGAGGGCTGGCGGTTGGAAATTCCCGGCTTGCCGGAGCTTACCGAGGTGGGGGCGCGACGCTGCTTCGATCCGGGCGAGACCCGCTGCCTGCTGCCGCAGCTGGGTTCCGGGCCAGGTACTGACAATAATGGCAGCGGCCATTTCACCGTGGACGACTATATCGAGATTGTTCGCTATGCGGCTGCGCGGCATATCGAGGTCATCCCGGAATTTGATATGCCGGCCCACGCCCGTGCGGCTGTCGTGTCGATGGAGGCTCGCTACCAGCGCCTGGCGGATGAGTCGCCTGAGGAGGCCGGCGAGTACCGGCTGGTGGACCCGGAGGACAATACCCGCTACCTGTCAGTACAGTTCTACGATGACAGTTATATCAACCCGTGCATCGATTCCACCTACGCCTTTGTCGGCAAGGTCTTGCGCGAGGTGCAGGCCATGCACGAGCAGGCCGGGCAGCCCCTGCGCAGCTGGCACTTCGGTGGTGATGAGGCGGTCAACATCCTGGCCAGCGATGCCTTTGAGGCGGGCCCCGGAAATGACCTGGGCAAGGGCGATGTACCCGCCGAGTCACGCCGCCAGCCCTGGTCGGGCTCGCCGCGGTGCGAAAAACTGATTGCCAGCGGGGCGGTGGACAGCATCGATGAGCTGGGCGCCTATTACGCACAGCGTGTCAGTGCCCTGGTGGCAGAGGCGGGGATTGAGACTTTTGCGGCGTGGAATGACGGCGTCAAAACCATCGAGGATGCCGGTAGCACCCTGTCCACGGATGATAATTACGCCAATGCCTGGGCACCGTTGTTCTGGGGTGGCGGAGACGAGAGCGTACACTTGGCGGAGGCCGGGTTCGACGTGGTGCAGTCACACTCTGACTTTCTCTATTTTGATATGCCCTACGAGCTGGACCCGGAAGAGAGTGGCTACTACTGGGCGTCGCGGGGCACCGATACACGCAAGACCTTCAGCTACGCACCCCTCAACACCGCACAGCTGGCGGAGATCTCGCTGAACCGCGATGGTGGTTCCTGGTCCGCCACTGCGCCGGCGCCATCCTTCGCCGAGCGGGTGCGCGGTGTGCAGGGACAGCTGTGGAGTGAAGTGGTGCGCACCGATGCGCTGGTGGAGTACATGGTGTTCCCCAGGCTGCTGGCACTGGCAGAACGGGCCTGGCACGGGGCGGAATGGGAGTTGCCCCTGCAGGCCGGGCAAAAGTTCTCCGCCGAATCCTCCCACGTCGATCGCCGGGCGCTGGAAGAGGACTGGCGGGGCTTCGCAACTGTGCTTGGCCATCGCGAGCTACCCAAACTCGACCTGGCCGGTGTGGGTTACCGGGTTCCGGTGCCGGGTGCCGTCGTCAGTGGCGGTGAACTGCGTACCGCGATGCCTTTCCCTGGCCTGCAGCTGGAGTATTTTGACGGCGAGCAGTGGTATCCACTGGCTGCCGGCGAGTCAGTTGACGCCGGGGGCGTCCGGGCTGTGCGCGCACTCAGCGCCGACGGGCGCCGCCAGGGGCGCGCTGCGACCCTGGCAGCTGCCGGGCAACAGGGACAAGACCGGCCACAGGCTGCTGCGGCCGACTGAAGCCCGGCTGGTGGGCCGGGCGGCGGTCACTCGCTGCGACTGCCCACCAGTATCAATGATGCGGGCTGGCCGGTCTCGGGATGTAGCGGTTCGCGCAGCGCCACCCGGTCCAGCCCATTGCGCTGGAATAACTCGACCCAACTTGTGATTGTGCGAAAGTACCAGGGCGCAGGATCAGAAAACCCTGCGCCAAACCCCTTCCAGGACCCGCTGCGCCAGCCATCCCGGTAGGGTTCCCCACCAGTAGTAACAGTCGGGTGCAGGGTCTGCACCACCAGCCGGCCGCGCTGCTTCAGCAGGCCGGGAGCGCTGGCAAACACCTGTTCCACCGACTCCCTGCCCAGCAGGGAGAAGTTACAGGCCAGGGCGTCGAATCGACGTCCCTGGTAGCCGGGCTCCAGCCCTTCGTAGGAGACCTGCCGGTAATTTTCCAGCGGCCCCGCCTGGCGGCGGGCCGCCTCCACCAGTTCCGCGGTGGCATCGATCCCCCAAACCCTTATCCCGTGCGCGGCCAGCGCCCGTCCCAGCCAGCCCTCGCCACAGCCAACGTCGAGCACTGTCCCGGGTTTGCCCTCGAGCAGGGCGGCTACAATTTCTCCATCGGTGACCAGCCTGCGGCTGGCAATCTCACCGGCACCGACAGCCCGGGCCCAGGGCGAGGCGTTGACCTCCCAGCTCTGCAGGATCTTTTTATCGCTGAATTCGGAATCGGTCATGGCAAGCTTTCCATTCGCCTTGGAGAAGGAGCGCGCCAAGTGTACCTTGAAGGTAAAACAGAGAATAAGAGAGAAACAGTAAATGCCCCGCCAGATGATTTTCGATTATGTCATTGTGGGTGCCGGTTCCGCCGGCTGTGTGCTCGCCAACCGCCTCAGTGCCCAGGAACAGAACCGGGTCTGCCTGCTGGAGGCGGGCCGTCGCGATCGTAGCCTGATGATCAGTATTCCCGCCGGCATCAGCTACCTGGTACCGGGCCAGCGTTATAACCTGCACCATCATACGGAGCCCCAGGAACACCTGAACGAACGGCGCCTCCTGTGGCCCCGTGGACGTACCCTGGGCGGTAGCAGTGCCATTAATGCCATGATCTACATACGCGGCAATGGCGCGGATTACGATGCCTGGGAGGCGGCGGGCAACCCCGGCTGGGGGTGGCGCGATATGCTGCCTTATTTCCTGATGGCCGAGGGCAACGAGCGTGGCAGCGATGCACACCACAGCGGCTACGGCCCCCTGGCGGTGTCGGATCTCAAGTGGAAGACCGAGTCCGGTCGTGCTTTCGTGCGCGCGGCGCAGAAAGCCGGGCACCGGCTGAACAGCGATTTCAATGGCTCACAGCAAAATGGGGTGGGGTTCTACCAGGTGACCCAGCGTCGCGGCCGGCGCTGCTCGGCAGCCGCTGCCTACCTGCACCCGGTGATCAACCGCCCCAATCTCAATGTCCATACGGGAGCCCAGGTGGCGCGGCTGCTGTTTCACGGCGACCGGGTCACCGGTGTGGAGCTGCTCGATGGCCGGCGCATCATTGCCAACCGCGAGGTAATCCTGAGTGCCGGGGCCATCCAGTCGCCGCAGATATTACAGCTGTCCGGTATCGGGGATGTGGCCGAGAGCAAACGGCTGGGTATCACACCGCAGGCGCACCTGCCCGGCGTGGGTCGCAACCTCCAGGATCACCTGGACATCACCCAGGTGGTGGAAGCCAATGCGCCGGTGACTTTTTCCAATTCGTTCTGGCCGATAGTGAAAAACGCACTGCGCCTGCCGGAACTGTTACTGCTCAACCGGGGCCCGCTCAGCAGCAATGTTGCCGAGGCGGGCGGTTTCGCCAGTTCCAGCCATGCCGGCGGGCAGCCGGATATCCAGTTCCATTTTTGTGCTGCGCCCCTGTTCCAGCACGGGCTGAAGAAGCCCGGTGGTTATGGGTACTCGCTGCACGCGTGCGGCCTGCGCCCGGCAAGCCGCGGCACAATTTCACTGGTTTCCCGCGACCCGGCGGCGCTGCCGCGTATCCAGCCGAATTACCTGAGTGAGCGCGAGGACCTCGATGTGCTGGTGGAGGGATTCGAAATGGTGCGCGATATTCTCTCCCAGGCGGACCTGCAACGTTACCAGAAACGCTGGTGGAGCCCGGAGGGCGCGCTGGCGACGCGGCGCAAGATCGAGGCATTTATTAGAGAAAACGCGGAAAGTATTTATCACCCCGCCGGCACCTGTAAAATGGGCAGCGATGATATGGCCGTGGTGGACAATGAGCTGCGGGTACGCGGTGTCGGCGGCCTGCGAGTGGTGGATGCATCGGTGATGCCCACGCTGGTGAGCGGCAACACCAATGCGCCGGTCATTGCAATTGCAGAGAAAGCCGCCGATATGATCCTGCAGCGGGAGCCCGCGCAGGCGTACCCAAGTGAGGAAAAAGAGACAGGATGATCTGGTTGTGCCCGGTTTGCCAGTCGGCTATTGAGAACACCCGAGACAGCTGGTGCTGCGCAAACGGCCACAGCTTTGATCGCGCCCGCGAAGGCTACGTGAACCTGCTGCCGGCAAATCGCAAGCGCAGCCGGGAACCGGGCGACTCCGCGGACATGCTGCGGGCGCGTCGCCGCTTCCTGGAGGCGGGCCACTACCGTCCACTGGTTGATGCCATCGCTGCGCTGCTGCCGTATCGCAGTGGGCGCCAGCTGTTGGACATTGGCTCCGGCGAGGGGTTTTACACCCGCCAGCTGCTCCGGGCCGGCTGGCCCGCCGGGGCGCTCGGGGGGCTCGATATCTCCAAGGCGGGTGCACGTATGGCCGCCAAAGCCCAACCGGATATCCAGTATGTGGTGGCCGGCAGCTATGCAATCCCGGTGCAGACCGATAGTGTGGACCAGCTGTTACGGGTGTTTGCCCCGGCGGCGGACAGCGAGCTGAAACGGATTGTGAATCCCGGCGGCACGCTACTCGATGTGGCGCCGGGACCGGTGCATCTCTGGTCGTTGAAGCGCGCGCTGTATGAAGAGCCGCGGGAGCATGCGCCACCGAAACCGGTTGAGGGGTTTGCGCCGGAAGTGGAAATGCGCTGCAGCTTCCGCTTTGTACTGGATGGGACTGCAGCCGTGGCCGACTTCCTCGCCATGACGCCGTTTGCCTGGAAAGGTGACAGCAGCGCCCGCGAGGCACTGGAGCAGCAAGAACGACTGGAGCTGGAAGGCGACTTCGTCCTGCGCCGCCTGGTTGCCAAACCCTGATCGAGAGACAATGGCGACACCGAAAGACTACACATTTATGCAGCACGCCCTGGAGCTCGCCCGCATTGCCGCGGAGCGCGGCGAGGTGCCGGTGGGCGCGCTACTTGTCCGGGATGGGCAGATCATCGGTGAGGGCAGCAACCGCCCCATCGGTAACTGTGACCCCAGCGCCCACGCGGAAATTGTCGCCCTGCGCCGGGCGGCGGAAAAAGAGCAGAACTACCGGCTGCCGAAAACCACCCTGTACGTCACCATCGAGCCCTGCACCATGTGTTTCGGGGCCATGATGCACGCCCGGGTTGCGCGGCTGGTGTATGGCGCCAGTGAGCCCCGTGCGGGTGTGGTGGAGAGCCAGCTGCAACTCGGTGAGGCGGGTTTCTTCAACCATCGCATCGCGGTCGAGGGCGGCGTGATGGCAGAGGAGGCCGCACAGCTGGTGCGGGAATTTTTCCGGGGCAGGCGCTGACATGCTGTACGCCATGTTTATCAATAGTGCCCTGGTGGCAACGGTGGTGGTGATTCACCACGAGGCGCTGAACGGGCTCTTCCGCCTGGGCCAGAGAATCACCGTGCACCGCAACCTGGCCCTGCTGATCGGGGTGTTCGGCGCCCTGATCGCCCATGTGATTGAGATGTGGCTGTTTGCACTGGGATACTACTACATGGTGCATTCAGACCGCTTTGAGATGCTGGAGGGCAATTTCGACGGTTCCCTGCTCGATTGTGCCTACTTTTCCTTCACCACCTACACATCCCTGGGGTTCGGCGATATCGAACCCCACGGCTACGTGCGCTTTACCGCCGGCCTGGAGGCATTGACCGGCCTGGTGATGATTACCTGGACCGCATCCTTCATGTTCCTGAAGATGCAGAAGTACTGGGTCCACCAGGATGACAATTCCCCGGCTGGTCACAAGCGGGGCTAGATGCCGTAACATCGTCAACCGAGTTCCCTCCCGCTGCCGGCGCAGTCCGCAGTCCCGTTGAGCCAAAGAGAGTTTATGAAACCCGGATTTATCAAGATGGCCCTGATCCTGGGCCTGCTCAGCTGTGTCGGTCCGTTTGCGATTGATATGTACCTGCCCGCGCTGCCGCAGATCGCGGCCAGTCTCGATGCGCCGGTGGAAGCGGTGCAGTACACACTGATGTCCTTCTTTGTGGCCTTCGGTGTCTGCCAGCTTTTCTACGGACCGGCGTCGGACATGTTCGGGCGCAAGCCGCCGCTGTATTTTGGCCTGGGGTTGTTCCTGCTGGCCTCCCTGGGGTGCGCCTTCGCGCCCACGATCGACTGGCTGATCGCGCTGCGTTTCCTGCAGGGTGTGGGTGCGGCGGCGGTGATGTCGATCCCGCGGGCGATTATCCGTGACCAGTACACCGGCAACGAGGGCACCCGCCTGATGACCACGGTGATGCTGGTGATCTCCATCTCGCCGATGCTGGCGCCACTGGCGGGTAGTGCGGTAATCGGGTGGCTCGGGTGGCCATCGGTCTTTATTGCCGTAGCCCTGGCCGCGGTGGTGAGCCTGCTGCTGACACGCTGGAGCCTGGAGGAGACCCTGGCACCGGAGAGCCGGGTGCCATTCCGGTTGTCGTCGATGCTGGAAGCCTTTGGCGTGCTGTTCCGTGACCGAACTTATATGGGCCTGACACTGATTGGTGGGCTGGGGATGTCGAGCTTCTTTATCTTTATCTCCACCTCGTCATTCCTGTATACGGAGTTCTACGGATTGACGCCGACCCAGTTCAGCCTGGCCTTTGCCCTGAATGCCCTGGGCTTCTTCACTTCCAGCCAGTTCGCTGCCACCCTTGGCGAGCGCTATGGGCCCCAGCCGGTCGTCAGGGTTGCCGTGGCCGGTTTTGCGGTGGCATCCCTGGTAATGGTCAGCCTGGTCAGTGCCGGGTTCGACAGCTTTGTATTGCTGGTGACCCTGCTGCTGACCGGCAACACCTTCCTGGGCCTCGTGGTACCCACGTCCATGGTGCTGGCCCTGGATGACCACGGCCCCATTGCCGGCACTGCGGCAGCCCTGGGCGGTGCCCTGCAGATGTTGCTGGGTGCGGTGGCGATCGTGCTGGTCAGCCTGGTTTTTGATGGCACACCGGTGGTGCTCGCGGCGAGTATTGCCATATGTTCTGTGCTGGCGGTTATCCTGTCAGTAACAACCCTCCGCCGGGCAGTACCACAAATGGCCTGAACCTGACTTGATCGCGGAAGGTGGAACCTGGGGTAGCTCGTAATTGCAGCTCTCGACAAGCCGAAATGGAAAAGCTTTGACAAATTGGTGGCAGAGTCAAGTGTTCCTGTGTGTGGCATTGAAGCCCCCGGCAGGCACTGCAATTGGTTGTACCGGAGACCGGGTGAATGACTGCCGGAGCCCCCTTTTGTGATGGATTTTGCCAATCAATCCTTCAATATTTCACGGGCCGCATTATGTCCCGGAACCCCGGTTACGCCGCCGCCCGGGTGAGTACCGGAACCGCACAGATAGAGTCCCTTGATCGGGGTGCGGTAGTCGCTGAACCCCATAAACGGGCGATTGCACCAGAGCTGGTCGAGGCCCAGTGCACCGTGGAATATGTCACCGCCCACCAGCCCGAACTTGCGCTCCAGGTCCAGTGGTGAGTGGATCTGCCGGGCTATGATTGCATCGCGGAAGTTGGGGGCATACTCAGTCACCGTGTCGATGATGGTGTCCGCGGCCTGCTCGCGATAGTCGTCCCAGTCCTTGCCGTCCGGCAGCTCCGGTGCGAATTGCTGGCAGAACAGGCTGGCTACGTGCTGCCCTGCAGGCGCCAGGGTGTCGTCGACAGTGGAGGGGATCAACATTTCCACGATGGGCTTTTTCGACCAGCTGAACTGTTTCGCATCCAGGTAGGCCTGTTCCAGGTGCTGCATGGAGGGGCCGATCACGATACCTGCCTGATGGTGTTGCTGGAGTTGGGTCCCGGGGCGGCAGCTGAAGTCGGGCAGTTCGGACAGGGCCACGTTCATGCGGAAGGTGCCCGAGCCCACCTTGAACCCCCGCACCCGGCGGCGGAATTCCGGCTCCAGGTGCTGCTGGTCGAGAAGCTTGCCGAACAACAGTTTCGGGCCCACGTTGGAAACCACTTTGTTTGCATGCAGCACCTCACCGTCGGCGAGTCTGACGCCTTTTGCCTGTCCCCCATCGATAATCACTTCCTCGACTCCGGCTCCGGTAACCACCTCGACGCCGAGGCGCTCTGCCTCTTTCAGCATGGCCTGGGTAATGGCCCCCATGCCGCCGATGGCATGGCCCCACGCGCCCTTTTCGCCATTCACTTCACCGAATACGTGGTGGAGCAATACGTAGGCCGAGCCCGGTGTACTGGGCGCAGCGTAGTTGCCGACAATGGAATCGAATGCGAATGCTGCTTTGACATGATCGTTCTCGAACCAGGCGTCGAGGACGTCGGTGGCGCTCTTGGTGAACAGGTCCAGGGCATCGCGGCGCTGGGCCATGCTGAGTTTTTTCGCGCGCATGCCGAAGCTCCCGGCACGGACCAGGTCAGCCAGCCCGCCACCAACGTTGGGCGGTGTCCGTAGCAGCTCTTCCCTCAGCACGTCGGCGACCGTTTCCAGCATCTCATAGAAAGCGGGCAGGGCGTCGGCGTCCCTCTGGGAGAAGCGGGCTATCTCCGCCCGCGTTTCGGCCGGGCTCTTGTAGAACGACAGGCTGTCGCTGCTCGAAAGCGGAAAGAAGTTGGACTGGGGGCGCAGCTTCACCTGCAGTCCATGTTCGTGCAGGTTCAGGTCCCGGATGATTTTCGGGTTCAGCAGGCTGACCGTGTAGCTGGCCACGGAGTTGCGAAAACCGGGGTGGAATTCTTCGGTGACCGCGGCGCCGCCGACGATGTCGCGGCGCTCCAGTATCGTGACTTGTTTTCCTGCTCTGGCCAGGTAGCAGGCGCACACCAGACCGTTGTGCCCGCCGCCGACAATCAGTATGTCTGTCATTGTTATTCTCTTTACTGCATGGATGTAACGAGGTTATGCCAAAGTTGGCGCAAAAGGGAAGGGGCACCCGGTGGAGGAGGTGGACTGGAGAGTTGACTGCATTGGCATGGCGGGTGTACCCCTGCGCGCACCGCATTGGGGTGTCCCAGCCGCTGGAGTGGTTGGTCGAACCGGAGGGCGGTTCTCGCCGATATTCAGTGGGACTAGAGCCACGGTTTGTCGTCGGGCGAGGATCCTGAAGACCCTCGGCCGGACTAACCAGAAAAGCTGTGGCTTTCTGGCCCTGCGGGCTTCGCAACCTGCGGTTGCTCGTTATTGATTGCGCACCCAGGGTGGAAGGCGATAGGCGCAACCGGTCGAACCGGGGGGCTGCTCTCACCGGCCCGTGGTACTAAAGGAAAAGAGTTCGCGGGGGCAGAGGATTCAGTTTTCTTCAACCGGCCGGACTGATCGCATCGGCGTTGCCGATGCGCCCCTGCGGGCTTCGCTGTCGCTCGTCGTTGATTGCGCCATGGGGCGCAATCGGTCGAACCGAGTGTCGGTTCTCGCCGACGCTCCGATTCCAAACAAAAAAGGCCCGCTATTGCGGGCCTTTTTTGTTTGGTACCAGAGGCCGGACTCGAACCGGCACGGGTTTTACCCCAACGGATTTTGAATCCGTCGTGTCTACCAATTTCACCACTCTGGCAGCGGTTCGGGGCGTGTTGTGCCCGCTTTGCGGGGTGCCCCGGATAGGGGTGTTGATTATAGCGATGGCCGGTTGGGGGTCAACCGGATTTGGCGGTGGCGGGGGATTCCGGTACTCTTCGCGCCACTTCCCAACCACCTAAACTGAAACCATGCGTCGCCAGGATTTTCATTTCGATCTGCCCGATGAGCTGATTGCCCGCGCCCCTGCAGAGGAGCGGCGGGGTAGCCGCCTGTTGTGCCTGGACGGGCCCTCCGGTGCGGTGAGCCACCGCCGCTTTGCCGAGCTGCCCCAGCTGGTGAGGCCGGGGGACCTGTTGGTATTCAATGATACCCGGGTGATTCCCGCGCGCCTCTATGCGCGCAAGGAGACCGGTGGCCGGTTGGAGATCCTGGTGGAGCGGGTGCTCGACGAGTACCGGGTGCTGGCGCATGTCCGTTCCAGTAAGTCGCCCAAGCCCGGCAGCCGCCTGCTGCTGGAGGACGATACGCCGCTGGAGATGGTGGCGCGCCACGAGGCGCTGTTCGAGCTGGAGTTCCCCGGTGAGGGTGTACTGCCGGTGCTGGAGCGGCTGGGGCATATGCCGCTGCCACCCTATATCGACCGTCCCGACGAGGCGTCCGACCGCGAGCGTTATCAGACAGTCTACAGCCGCGAGCCGGGTGCCGTGGCGGCCCCCACCGCCGGGTTGCACTTTGACGATGACATGCTGGATACGCTGCGGGATATGGGCGTGGAGACTGCCTTTGTGACCCTGCATGTGGGGGCGGGGACCTTCCAGCCCGTACGGGTGGACGATATACACGACCACCAGATGCACAGCGAGGTGCTCAATGTACCCGAGTCTGTCTGTCGGGCAGTGGCCGACTGCCGTGCCCGTGGCGGCCGGGTGATTGCCGTGGGCACCACCAGCGTGCGCGCGCTCGAGAGCGCGGCAGGTTCAGGGGAGCTTCGCCCGACGGTAGGTGAGACCTCGATCTTCATTTATCCGGGCTACCGCTTCCGGGTGGTGGACCGGCTGATCACCAACTTCCACCTGCCGGAGTCGACGCTGATGATGCTGGTGAGCGCCTTTGCCGGTTACGAGCAGACCATGAACGCCTACCGGGAGGCGGTGCGGGAGCGCTATCGTTTCTTTAGTTATGGCGATGCCATGCTGATCGAGCGTAATCCCGACGTTAACCCCTGGTAGGGGTGGACCTGCTGTCTGCCTTGCCACGGGGCCTCTTTGCCGGGCGAACACAAGGTTCGCCCCTACGTTACGAGCGGGTTATGTCCTGGGCGGATATTGTCGCCGCCCGGCAGAACCCCGTTTCAGAGAAAATCCAGGAGCTTCCGTTGAGCCGCCAGTGCTTTATGCAGTTTGAATTGGATACCACCGATGGCCACGCGCGCCGGGGCCGCTTGCGCTTCCCGCGCGGGGTGGTGGAGACCCCGGCCTTTATGCCGGTGGGTACCTACGGCACCGTGAAAGGTATGTTGCCGCGGGATGTGGAGGCCATCGGGGCCCATATCATTCTCGGCAATACCTTCCACCTGATGCTGCGACCCGGTACCCAGGTGATCGAGGAGCATGGCGACCTGCACGACTTCATGCAGTGGCAGGGCCCCATTCTGACCGATTCCGGCGGCTTCCAGGTGTTCAGCCTGGGCAAGATGCGCAAGATCACCGAAGAGGGCGTGTCCTTCAAATCGCCGGTGGACGGCAGCCCGGTATTTATGGACCCTGAGGAGTCCATGCGTGTGCAGAAGGCGCTGGGGTCCGATATCGTCATGATCTTCGACGAATGCACCCCGTACCCGGCGACACCGGATGAGGCGCGCAAGTCCATGGAGCTCTCCCTGCGCTGGGCCGAGCGCTCTAAGCAGGCACACGGCGACAGCCCGTCGGCGCTGTTCGGCATTGTGCAAGGGGGCATGTACCCGGAGCTGCGGGATGTGTCCCTGCGTGGCCTGACGGAGATCGGCTTTGATGGTTATGCCATCGGCGGCCTGTCGGTGGGGGAGCCCAAGGAAGAGATGATCAAGGTGCTGGACCACCTGGCCCACAAGATGCCCGCCGACCGGCCGCGCTACCTGATGGGCGTGGGTAAACCGGAGGATATCGTCGAAGCGGTGCGCCGGGGCGTGGATATGTTCGACTGTGTCATGCCCACCCGCAATGCGCGCAATGGCCACCTGTTCACCTTCGAGGGGGTGGTCAAGATCCGCAATGCCAAACACCGCCATGATACAGGCCCGCTGGATCCCGATTGTGACTGCTATACCTGCCAGAATTTCTCCCGCGGCTACCTGCACCACCTGGACCGCTGCGGTGAGATCCTGGGCTCGCAGCTCAATACCATCCACAACCTGCGCCACTACCAGCGCCTGATGCAATACCTGCGCGACGCCATTGCCGCCGGGGCGCTGGAGGACTATGTGGCCAAATTTTATGCAGGGCTGGGGCGGGAGGTGCCACCGCTGGCCGCCCAATCCTGAGCCTTGCACCTATAGGGGCGGATCTTGTATCCGCCCGTCCCTGCAGATCCCCCTTCCGGCCGGGCAAGAGGTTTGACCCCGTCGGGTCCCGGCTGATTTGTACCCTCAGGCGATCCCCGTATAATCAGCCCCCGATTCGGTTGTGACGCCCGCCTTGCAATTCCCGGCATGTGCCCGCATATCTGCCGAAATCGCCAGCTTTACCGGCCCACAAGGCCGCATTACAACAACGAGAGCAGCATGAATCGCTACCCCATCTGGAAGTACCTCCTGATTCTCATCGTCGTGGCGCTCGGCTTCCTGTACGCCGCGCCCAACCTCTATAAACCGGATCCGGCGGTGCAGATCTCCGGCCAGTCGAGCGCCATGGAGATAGGCGAGGGCGTCCTGGAAAGGGCGCAGAAAGCCCTGGATGAGGCCGGTATCGAGCACTTCGGTGGCGAAGTGGGGGACAAGGCAGTACTGCTGCGGCTCGATTCCGTCGAAGACCAGCTGCCCGCCAAGCGTGTCATCCAGGAGTCCCTGGGGCACAGCGACTTCGTGGTGGCCCTGAACCTGGCCTCCACCACCCCGGACTGGCTGAGCGACCTGGGTGCCAGCCCGATGAAACTGGGCCTGGACCTTGCCGGTGGTGTGCACTTCCTGATGGAAGTGGATACCAACACGATCGTGCGCACCAACATGGAAGGTTATGAGCAGGATGTGAAGGCCAAGCTGCGGGCCGCTGACGCCCGCTATCGCGGTGTTGACCTGGTGGATGAACGTGAGATCGTGGCCCGCTTCCGCACCGAGGAGCTGCGAGACAAGGCGGTTTCCACCATGCGCAAGGAATTCCCGCAGCTGCAGCTGACCGAGGCAGGCAGCGGTGACAACCTGGAGGTGCGGGCGACCCTGGGGGACCAGGAGATCAAGCAGCTGGAAGATTACGCCGTCAGCCAGAACCTCACCACCCTCCGTAACCGGGTGAACGAGCTGGGTGTGGCGGAACCGATCGTGCAGCGCCAGGGGCGCAACCGCATCGTGGTGGAGCTGCCGGGCGTGCAGGACACTGCCGAGGCCAAGCGCATCATCGGCAAGACCGCCAACCTGGAATACCGCATGGAGGCCCGGCCCGACACCCTGGTCACCAATAAGGAATACTTCGAGTACCGCAGCGAGCAACAGCGGCAGGCCTACGGTGGTGCCTGGCTGGAGCGCAAGGTGATCATCAAGGGTGACCGGGTCACCGATGCCCGCGTGGGCTATGACGAGAGCGGCTTCCCGCAGGTGAACATCACCCTGGATGCCCGCGGTGGTGAACTGATGCACCGTGCCACCTGGAAGAACGTGGGTCGCCGCATGGGCACCCTGTTTATCGAGAGCCGCTTCACCCCCGAGACGGTGGTGGATGCAGAGGGCAACGAGACCGTGGTGCAGAAGCGCACCGACGTGAAGAAGATCATCAGCCTGGCCACGGTACAGAGTGCCCTGGGCCGGCAGTTCCGCATCACCGGCCTGGACAGCCCGGCCGAGGCCCAGGAGCTGGCGCTGTTGCTGCGTGCCGGTGCCCTGGCGGCACCCATGTATTTCGTCGAGGAGCGGGTAATCGGCCCGTCCCTGGGTGCCGACAACATCAAGGTGGGTGTGAAATCGGTGCAGATCGGCCTGATCGGCGTGCTGATCTTTATGCTGATTTTCTACCGGGTCTTCGGCCTGGCGGCGAATATCGCCCTGGCAGTTAACCTGGTACTGCTGGTGGCGGTGATGTCGATCCTCGGCGCCACCCTGACGCTGCCCGGTATCGCCGGTATCGTGCTGACCGTGGGTATGGCGGTGGACGCCAACGTGCTGATCTTCTCGCGAATAAGGGAGGAGTTACGCAATGGCATGCCACCACAGACCGCAATCAGCGCCGGCTTCGACAACGCCTACAGCACCATCGTGGATGCCAATATCACCACCCTGATCGTGGCGGTGATCCTGTACGCCATTGGTTCCGGCCCGGTACAGGGCTTCGCGGTCACCCTGTCCATCGGCATCCTGACTTCCATGTTCAGCGCCATCATGGGCACCCGCGCACTCATTAACCTGTTTTACGGCGGTCGCCGTGTACAGAAGCTGTGGATCTAGGAGACGAGGCGACCATGAGCGAGACAAAAGTAAAAGAAGGCAAGATTACCGAGTATATGGGCAAGCGCGTGTTTGAATTCATGCGCTGGCGCAAGCTGGCCGCGGCGCTGTCGATCGTGGCAATAGTCGCCTCCATTGCCGCCCTGGCGATGAACGGCCTCAAGTTTGGCCTGGACTTCACCGGTGGTACCCAGGTGGAGGTTGGTTACGAGATTGCCCCGCAGATCGAGGATGTGCGCGGCCAGCTGGCCGATGCCGGCTATGAAGGCGCCACGGTGGTCCGTTTCGGCTCCGACAACGAGCTGCTGATCAAGCTGCCGCCGGAAGTGACCGAAAAGCAGGTGCAGACCAGTGCCCGTGACGAGGAGGCCACCCAGTCCATTGGCGACAAGGTGGTAACCGTATTGCGCCAGAATACCGAGGGTGATGTTGACCTGCGCCGCGTGGAAGTGGTGGGGCCGCAGATCGGTGAAGAGCTTCGTGACGACGGCGGCCTGGGTATGCTGTTCGCACTGGCGGTGGTGATGGGCTATGTAGCCCTGCGCTTCCAGTACAAGTTCTCGATCGGTGCCGTGGCAGCCCTGATCCATGACGTGGTGTTGGTGCTGGGCTTCTTCGCGCTGTTGCAGCTCGATTTCGACCTGACGGTGCTGGCTGCGGTGCTGGCGGTGATCGGTTACTCGCTGAACGACACCATCGTGGTGGCAGACCGGATCCGCGAGAACTTCCGCAAGGTGCGCAAGGCCGATTCCGAGGAGATTATCAACATCTCCCTGAGCCAGACCCTGGGCCGTACCTTGATGACATCATTGACGACCCTGCTGGTGCTGTTTGCCCTGCAGTTCTTCGGTGGTGAGCTGATCCACAACTTCTCCCTGGCGCTGGTGGTCGGGGTGCTGGTGGGTACCTACTCGTCCATCTACGTGTCGGCGAATATCCTGATGGCGCTGGGTATCACCAAGGAAGACATGATGCCGCCGGTGAAGGAGGGGGCTGAGCTGGAGGAAATGCCCTGAGGCACCAGGTCCTGTAGCGGGGCGGCCGGCGGCCGCCCGTGCAAGCTTCTCAACAGGATCTGCAATGGATCCCTGTGTGGGGATCCTGGCGGGATGGAATCAGGCGCGGGGCTTCTTGTTGCCCAGGGTAATGTGCTTGGGGCCGGAGGTGTTGGTCTGCCCGCTTACCCCCTTGGGGACCTGCTGGATTTCTCCGCCGGAAGCGAGAAAGGCCTGTACCTGTGCTTCGATACTCTCGCTGGTTTCAAGGGCGTTTGGCTGCTTGCGCTTGGCAGCAGAAGTCGATTTCTTGGCCACAATCATTATCCGGTTTCTGCGTGAGCGGGCTATTCTACAGCAGTTTGCACAAAAAATCACCTTTTCGCCAAATGCCACTCCGTTGCGCGCAGATCGCAGCATTTCCTGCCCCGATGTTTTCCATTGGCAACATAAAAAAGCCCGGCTGAATACCGGGCTTTTGAGCGGGGCTTTTTCTGGCTTGTGGGTCAGGTCAGCCGCCGGGGCAGCCACCCACTGACCAGCTGGTGCCATCACTACTGGACAGGGTATTCAGGCCCCAGGTGGAGCCGGGCATCGGCTCGTCGGTGCCATTGGCGTAGTAGTCCGGGGAGAAGTAATTCCCGCTGCTGTACGCGCGGCCCGCAGTCTTGTGGTAGTAGTTATAGGTGCTTTCCTCCACGCAGGCAGAAGGGTCCGGCCCGTCGCCGCTATCGTCCCCACCGCCACCACCAGTCTCGCTGCCGGAGCAGGCCACCTGCGGGCCGACACAGCTGGCGTCGTCGTCCCGCCACTGGCATTGCCCGCCGCTTGCCGGATACTCGTCGAGCCGGAAGGGGGCCGTGCTGTATTCCAGGTAGCAGGTGGAGTAGCCGGTGTAGTCGAGGCGCCCGGCGGCGATATGGGCATCCAGGTCCGCGGTAACACCGACATCCACGGTAAAGCTGACTGTCGCGCTGCTGCTCTGGCCGGCGAGATCGGTGGCGGTCACAGTAGCGCTGCCATCCCCTCCAGGCAGGTCACAGCGCTCGGCACTGAAGCTGGTGCCGGTGATGGCGGCCGGGCTGTCGCCGGTGGAGTAAGCCACCACCACGGTGTCCAGGTCCAGGTTGTCATCCACCACCTGTCCCGAGACAGTGACGCACTGGCCGGCGACTTCCGCCGCCAGTCCGCTCAGTACGGGCGGGGCGGACGGGGGCTCGGGGCCAACGCGCACGGTTTCCTCATAGGGTTCACTGCCAGCGCCGCTGTCGTCGGTGGCGGTAACGGAGACCAGGTAAAGGCCGTCCGTCAGCGCGGCGCTGGCCAGGCTAAAAAAACCGTTGCTATCGACCCCGCCACTGGTACTGCTGGTGGTGGAGTCCGTGGAGAAGGAGGCAGTGACTTCGCTTACCATGCCGTCGGTGTCACTGGCGTTGCCGCTGACCAGGACCTGGTCGCCACTGGTGGAGATATCCACCTCGCTGACCACCGGCGGCTGGTTGCGGTCGGCCCGCTGGTTGTTATCGAGAAAGAACTGGCCCAGGTAGCGGGCATAATTGATACCGGCACCACTGATGTAACTGCCACTGGCGCCCTCGCCACCGGACCAGGAGTGATCCACCCCGTCCAGCCACAGCATGGAGACGCGCCCGTCCTGCCACAGGGTCTCGTCTGCGGTGCGGCTACCTTCGGTCACGGAATTGGTGCCCGGCAGCTGGGCCACGCCGTAGACGCCGGCCATGCCGCTGGCGTTCTGCTCGTTGTAGCAGGCGTTGACAGTGGTGTCCTCGGTACCGTGGGCAACGGAGGCCACCTGGGTTTCGAAGTGGCTGGCATAGCTGCCGGCATAGGTGCGGCAGCGGCTGGTCACGTCGGCGGATTCGCAGGGACCCAGCGCGCCATTGGAGCTGGTGCCGATACTGGGACCGGCGCTGACGCCGACGCCGGCAAACACATCCGGCGCCAGGCAGGCGGTGGTATTGGCAAAGCTGGCGCCGGAGGAGAGGCCGGCGATATAGACCTGGTCGGGGTCGATGTCCCGGCCGGTGTCGCCAGACAGGGTGTTGGCGAGCTGGATCAGGTTGCTGTAGTCACCGGCGCCGCGGGATTTCGTACCTTCCCAGTAGGACCAGCAGCTGTAGCCCGCCTTGTTCATGGCATCCGGCACCGCTACAACCATGCCGAACTCCTCGGCCGCTTCCTCGAGGTTGGCGGTCAGGTAATTGTCGATCGGCTGTACGCAGCCGTGCAACACGATCAGCAGCGCCTTGCCATCACCGATGCTGGAGCGGCTGTCCGGGGTATAGATATGGACATTGTTGAAACCACCGACAGCTGCATCTTCCTGCCAGCTGCCGGCTGACGCGGCTGCCGGTGCGCAGAGCGCAGCGGCGAGCGCCAGCGCGCGGCCTGTGCCGCGCCGGGGATTGGGGGTCATCATCGCATTCACCGTTATTGTTGGAGTTGTGCACCGGCCAGACTAGGTCGGTCCAGTCGCGGGGGGAATGGGACTTTGGTTGTAGGCCGGAGGGGCGCCGGGGCGGAAGGCTGCGGCCGCGGGAAGATCAGTCGGCGGCTTCAAATTCGGGCAGGCCGCCGGGGTCGGGGACAGCCGGGTTGGGGAGCTGCTCCCGGCCTTCAGCGGGGGCCCCGTCCCGGCATTCCCCGCGCAGGGACAGGCGTCCCCGGGTTACGGTCCGCTCCAGTTCCATATAACCCTCGGGGCAGTAGCCGGTCTCGGCCAGTTTCGCCCGCGCGCCCTCCTGCAGTGTCAGGTTCATCTGCTCTTCGTACTTTTCCCTGATTTCCCCAGCGCGCGCCTGCATGCCGGCCCGGTTGCCGCCACCCATGCCTTTCCCCTTGCCCCGATCCCGGCGTTCCGGGGGCTTTATATGCATGGTGTACTCGAACTGCTTGGAGCCGTTGTCACTGATTTGGGTGTTGAAGAACTCCCGCATTGCGCGGTCGTTTGCAGTGGAACTGGTGGTGCAGCCCGTTGCGCCCAGAATTGCGGTGGTAACTATCAGCGGAATAAGTGATCGCATGGTGACTTCCCCGTTGCCCTATCTGGCTTGTACTTGAGCGGGGCAGTCTATGCGGGGCGGGGGAGTGGCGGTGTTTAGAAACGAAAAGAAGTGTCAGGCGGGGCCCTGAGTGCCCCCGCCGGCTGCGGACAGGGGCGGGGGCAGTCGCGATCAGTCTTCCTCCGGTTCGCCAGCCGCTCTATCGGGCAGCGGCCAGCCGCCCAGTTCGCGCCACTTGTTGACGATACCGCAGAACAGTTCGGCGGTTTTCTCGGCGTCGTACTCGGCAGAGTGGGCGCTACTGTTGTCGAACTCGATCTTTGCCACCTGGCAGGCCTTGGCCAGCACGGTCTGGCCATAGGCAAGCCCGGCCAGGGTGGCGGTGTCGAAACAGGAGAAGGGGTGGAAAGGGTTGCGCTTGATACCGCAGCGGTCCACCGCTGCGTTAAGGAAGCCCAGGTCGAAGTGGGCGTTGTGCGCCACCATCACTGCGCGGGTACAGCTGTGTTTCTTGATCGCCTTGCGGATCTTGCGGAACAGCTCGGGGAGGGCGATCTCCTCGGGCCAGGCATCCCGGTCCGGGGATTCCAGGTCGATACCGATAAAGTCCAGCGCCGACTGCTCGACATTGGCGCCCTCGAAGGGCTCCAGGTGGAAGCTGTGGGTCTCTTCGGCGAACAGGTGACCATCCTCATCCATGTCCAGGATGACTGCCGAGATCTCCAGCAGGGCATCGGTACTGTTGTTGAATCCACCGCTTTCCAGATCCACCACAACGGGCAGGAATCCGCGGAATCGCTGGGCCAGCAGGCTTTTTGGTCCGGTGGGTTCTTCGGCGGGGGTCACTGGGACTCCTTAATCGCTATTACTTGGTTTTCTGGGCTGGCCCGGGTGTCGGTGGCCGTTTGCTCGACGGCCTCACCGGCAATCGTCTCACAATTGGCCCCCCGGCACCCGGGCCTTCATATATTGTTGTGACGGTACGGATGCCTTTCCGGTGGCCGGGCGATTACGCCAGCCGCCAGTTCAGGGTCTCGCCCGCGGCCAATGGGATCAGCTGCTCACTGCCCATCGCCAGGCTCGCCGGCAGCTGCCAGGGTTCGCGGACCAGCGTGATGGTGTCCTGGTTGCGCGGCAGGCCGTAGAAGTCGGGGCCGAACTCGCTGGCAAAGGCCTCGAGCCGGTCGAGCTTCCCGGCCCGCTCGAATACCTCGGCGTAGAGCTCGATGGCGCTGAAAGCGGTGTAGCAACCGGCACAGCCACAGGCAGTCTCTTTCTTGTCCTGGGCGTGGGGGGCGGAGTCGGTGCCGAGGAAAAACTTCGGGTTGCCGCTGGTGGCCGCCTCGATCAGCGCGGACTGGTGGTAGCCGCGCTTGAGGATTGGCAGGCAATAGTAGTGGGGACGGATGCCGCCCACCAGCATATGATTGCGGTTATACAACAGGTGATGGGCGGTGATGGTGGCGGCGACACCGTCGCGCGCCTTGCCCACGAACTCCGCCGCATTGGCCGTGGTGATATGTTCCAGCACGATGCGCAGGGCGGGGAAGTCCTCCACTACCCGGGAGAGGATCTTCTCGATAAAGACCTGCTCGCGGTCGAAGATATCGATATCACTGGTGGTGACCTCGCCGTGCAGCAGCAGCTTCATACCGCATTCCTGCATGGCTTCCAGCGCCGGGTAGATATTGGTGATATCGGTCACGCCGGAGTCCGAGTTGGTGGTTGCCCCGGCCGGGTACAGCTTGGCGGCAACCACGCCCGCCTTGTGCGCCAGCTGGATGACTTCCGCATCGGTCTTGTCGGTGAGGTAGATCACCATCAGCGGCTCGAACGGGTTGCCTGCCGGTATCTGCTCGCGGATACGGAGCTGGTAGAAGAGGGCGTCCTCGGCATCGACCACCGGCGGCACCAGGTTGGGCATCACGATGGCGCGGCGGAACTGGCGCGCGGCGTCGCCGACAGTGCGCTCCAGGGCGTCGCCATCGCGCAGGTGGATATGCCAGTCATCGGGGGCGCGAAGAGTGAGTTTTTCCATGGGGCTGTACCGCGGGATATCTGTCTCAGGGCTGTTGGGGCGCCGATGCTAACCGAACCGCCGGGAAATTGCGACGGCGCCGCCTGCTTAAAAAATAATCAGTGTTGTATCTTAATGCAGTGAGATCAGCATAGGTGCTAGTCGATCGCGGCCTGAGGCGCTACAATCGCGCCCCGAATACGGCGGCGGGACCGTCGTACCTGGGCGCACTTCTAATAACAACTCCCCCCAGAAACACACCATCAACACGTTTTCGCGGCGCGGATTGCTGCCCTGCGGGCCTGTTTATGGTGCTGGCATCACTCCTGGCTGAGGAACGCAATGAGCAAGATCGATAAGGTTGTACTGGCATATTCCGGCGGACTGGATACATCGGTAATCGTTCGATGGCTGCAGGAGACCTACGATTGCGAGGTGGTGACCTTCACTGCCGATATCGGCCAGGGGGAAGAGGTCGAGCCGGCGCGGGCCAAGGCTGAGGCGCTGGGCGTCAAGGAAATCTATATCGACGACCTGCGCGAGGAGTATGTGCGGGATTTCGTCTTCCCCATGTTTCGCGCCAACACTATCTATGAGGGTGAGTACCTACTGGGTACCTCCATCGCCCGCCCGCTGATTGCCAAGCGCCTGATCGAGATCGCCAATGAGACCGGCGCCGATGCCATCTCCCACGGCGCCACCGGCAAGGGCAACGACCAGGTTCGCTTCGAGCTCGGCGCCTACGCACTCAAGCCCGGCATCCAGGTGATTGCCCCGTGGCGCGAGTGGGACCTCAATTCCCGCGACAAGCTGATGCAGTATTGCGAGCAGCACAATATTCCCGTGGATTTTTCCGGCAAGAAGAAAAAGTCCCCTTACTCCATGGACGCCAACCTGCTGCATATCTCTTACGAGGGCGGCATCCTCGAGGACCCGTGGGCCGAGGCGGAAGAGGACATGTGGCGCTGGAGTGTCAGCCCGGAAGCGGCGCCGGATATCCCGACTTACATCACCCTGGAGTTCGAGAACGGCGACCCGGTCGCGATCGACGGCGAGCGCCTGAGCCCGGCGACCATGCTCGAGCGCCTGAACAAGCTGGGCGGCGCCAACGGCATCGGCCGGCTGGACATCGTTGAGAACCGCTATGTGGGCATGAAATCCCGCGGCTGCTACGAGACTCCCGGCGGCACCATCCTGCTCAAGGCGCACCGCGCCATTGAGTCCATCACCCTGGACCGGGAGGTGGCGCATATGAAAGACGAGCTGATGCCGCGCTATGCCAAGCTGATCTACAACGGCTACTGGTGGTCCCCGGAACGGCGCATGCTGCAGGCGGCTATCGACGAGTCGCAGGCGGTGGTGAATGGCGAAGTGCGCCTGAAACTGTACAAGGGCAGTGTGTCCGCCGTGGGCCGGCGCTCTGCCGACAGCCTGTTCGATGAGCGCATTGCCACTTTCGAGGATGACGCCGGGGCCTACGACCAGAAAGATGCCGAAGGCTTCATCAAACTCAATGCCCTGCGGTTGCGGATTGCCGCGGGCAAGGGGCGCGACTTGATCTAAATCAAGTTTGGCGGGCGAATGATGCGTTTAAATCGTCGCCTGCTGGCGGGCTCTGTCTATCGTGTAGGGATGGAGCCGAGTAACCGAGGGGCGGGCCTGCGCTCGTTTATTGGAATTTAATTCAATAAAGCAATGGAAGTAACACAATGACGACAAGCGTGGTAAGGACTGGCCCGGTGCCAGCCTATGACTACAAGATCGTGCGCCAGTTCACCATCATGTCGGTGGTCTGGGGTATCGTTGGAATGGGGGTGGGTGTGCTCATTGCTGCCCAGCTGGCATGGCCGGCGCTGAACGACCTGTTCCAGCCGTTCACCCACTTCGGGCGCCTGCGTCCCCTGCACACCAACGCGGTGATCTTCGCCTTCGGCGGCAGTGTATTGTTCGCAACCTCCTATTACGTGGTACAGCGCACCTGCCAGACCCCGCTGTGGGGTGGCTGGCTGGTGCCGTTTACCTTCTGGGGCTGGCAGGTTGTGATCGTCGGGGCTGCGATTACCCTGCCGATGGGGCTGACTTCCGCGAAGGAGTATGCCGAGCTGCAGTGGCCGCTGGACATCCTCATTGCATTGATCTGGGTCGCCTACGCGCTGGTATTCTTCGGCACCATCGCCAAGCGCCGCACCTCGCACATCTACGTGGCCAACTGGTTCTTCGGCGCCTACATCATCACAATCGCCGTGCTGCACATCATCAATAACCTGGCGATTCCCTATGCGCCGTTCATGGCTTATTCGATGTTCTCCGGCACGACCGACGCGATGATCCAGTGGTGGTACGGCCATAACGCGGTGGGCTTCTTCCTGACCGCGGCTTTCCTCGGCATCATGTATTACTTCGTGCCCAAGCAGGCGGGCCGCCCGGTATATTCCTACCAGCTGTCCATCGTGCACTTCTGGGCACTGATCTCCATTTACGTCTGGGCCGGTGGTCACCACCTGCATTACTCGGCGCTGCCTGACTGGACCCAGAGCCTGGCGATGATCATGTCCGTGATCCTGCTGGCGCCCTCCTGGGGCGGCATGATCAACGGCATCATGACCCTGTCCGGTGCCTGGCATAAATTGCGCACTGACCCGACCCTGCGCTTCCTGGTGGTATCCCTGTCCTTCTACGGCATGTCCACCTTCGAAGGCCCCATGATGTCCATCAAGACCGTGAATGCCCTGTCCCACAATACCGACTGGACCGTGGGCCACGTACATTCCGGCGCCCTGGGCTGGGTTGCCATGATCTCCATCGGTGCCCTGTACCACCTGGTGCCGGTGCTGTTCGGGCGCAAGCAGATGTACAGCGTGAAGCTGATCAACGCGCACTTCTGGCTGGCCACTGTGGGCACCGTGCTGTACATCGCCGCCATGTGGGTAAACGGCATCACCCAGGGCCTGATGTGGCGCGCCTTCAATGCCGACGGCACCCTGACCTACAGCTTTGTCGAGAGCGTGATCGCCAGCTACCCGGGCTATGTGGTGCGCTTTATCGGTGGTGGCTTCTTCCTGCTTGGCATGCTGCTGATGGCCTACAACGTGTTCCGCACGGTGACGGACAAAGAGAACGCCGCCCGTGAAGACAACATCGTGCCGCACGCGCAGACAGCATAAGGAGGCCAGATCGTGAAAAACCATGACATCGTAGAAAAAAATATCGGTCTGATGGTGGTCCTCATTTGTGTCGCCATCAGTTTCGGCGCGCTTGTTGAGATCGTCCCGCAGTTCTTTATCAAGGCCAACAACGAGCCGATCGAGGGCCTGGAGCCCTGGAGCCCGGTAGTGCTGGAAGGGCGCGACATCTATATCCGTGAGGGCTGCCACGTCTGCCACACCCAGATGGTGCGGCCGCTGCGCGCCGAGGTTGAGCGTTACGGCCACTACTCCATGTCACAGGAGTACGTCTACGAGCACCCGTTCCTGTGGGGCTCCAAGCGCACCGGGCCGGACCTGGCGCGCGTGGGCGGCCGTTATTCCGACGAATGGCACCGCGCGCACCTGTACAACCCGCGCAACGTGGTGCCCGAGTCCAATATGCCGGCCTTCCCCTGGCTGTTCGACAATGTCGTCACCGGTGACCAGACCGCTGCCAAGATGCGTGCCATGCGCGCCGTGGGCGTGCCCTACACCGATGAGGACATCGCCAAGGCAAGCGAGCCGTTTGTTGGCGGTCGCGTGAAGGAAATCGATGCCCTTGTGGCTTACCTGCAGCAACTCGGGGTGCTGGTACAGCAGAAGCGCTAACGGAAGGGCGGTAATTGCTATGGATATTTTGCGTCAGATTGCTGTTGTACTGGGCGCGGTGGCCTTCCTGGCAGTGTGCTGGTGGGCCTTCTCCCCGAAGCGTCGCAAGCGCTTCGAGGAGGATGCCAAGCTACCGTTTGCTGACGAAGAGCTGTCGCAGCGCTCGGCTGAGGCGGCAGACGATAAAGACACTGAAGAGAATTCGGCGGCTGTGAACCGGGGCGATGCCGGTTCAGCACCCGCAGACAAGAACAAGGGGCAGGACGAAAAATGAGTACTTTCTGGAGTATTTGGGTAATTGTGCTCACGCTCGCCAACCTGGCACTGGTGATCTGGGTACTGTTTGCCAACCGCAAGGTGGCGGTGGATGACCAGCAGGAGCCGGGTAACCAGACTACCGGCCACGTCTATGACGGCATCGAGGAGTACGATAACCCGCTGCCGCGCTGGTGGTTCCTGATGTTTGTGGGCACCCTGGTGTTCTCTGCCCTGTACCTGGTGGTTTACCCGGGCATGGGTAACTTCAAGGGCGTAAGCGGCTGGACTTCCGTGGGCGAACTGGAAAACAGCCAGGAAAAAGCCCTCGAGCGGTTTGACGAGACCTTCGGCAAGTACGCTGAAATGCCCATCGAGCAGATCGCCGACAACCGCGAGGCGCTGAAAATGGGCGCCCGTATTTTTGCCAACAACTGCGCGGTCTGCCATGGCGCGGACGGTGGCGGTAACTACGGTTTCCCCAACCTGACTGACGAAGCCTGGCTGTATGGCGGTACGCCCGAGAAAATCCTGGAGACCCTGTACAAGGGGCGCCAGGGCATGATGCCGCCGCAGGGCCCGATCATCGGCGAAGAGGGCGTCAAGAATGTGACCGAGTATGTTCTGTCCATGAATGGTCTCGAGCACAACGCCGAAATGGCAGCGGCTGGCAAGCAGGTGTTCGGCACCGTCTGCATGGCCTGTCACGGTATGGACGGCAAGGGCAACCAGGCCCTGGGCGCTCCCAACCTGACCGACAATATCTGGCTCTACGGCAGCAGCCGCGAGCAGATCCAGCACACTGTCCGGGGTGGCCGCAGCAACCAGATGCCCGCCCAGAAAGACAAGCTGCGCGAAGACAAGATCCGCCTGGTGGCGGCCTATGTCTACAGCCTGTCACGCCAGCAGGAAGCGGCGCAATAACTACCAAGTAACCATAATCCAGCCCCGCCTCCGCGCGGGGCATATTCAGGACTCGGGCGCCACAGGGACGAAAAAGAAAAGCCTCATCGTTTGTTACCAGACCAGAGTGCCAGTCCACCCAGGCATCCGGGTATAAGTGAGGTTCCGTGAGCGATCTGATACCGACCAGGGAAGAGCAGGAAGGTGATGGCGAAGTCCGCTATCGCATGCTCTACGAGTCCGAAGACAAAGTTTACACCCGCCATATCCGCGGTTTCTTTACCCGCGTGCGCAAATATACCGGCCTGCCGTTGCTGGCCGCGTTCTTCTTTATCCCGTGGCTGAACATCGAGGGGCGCCAGGCGGTCCACTTTGACCTGCCAGAGCGAAAGTTCCATATTCTCTGGAGCACATTCGGTCCCCAGGACGGCTTCCTGCTGGCCTGGCTGCTGATCATTGCCGCGTTTGCATTGTTTGCGGTCACAACCTGGCTCGGCCGGGTGTGGTGCGGTTTCACCTGCCCGCAGACGGTCTGGACCATGATGTTCATGTGGGGCGAGCGGATCTGCCAGGGCGACCGCAGCAAGCGGATGAAACTGGATGCCGCTCCCTGGGGGGTGGAGAAGGTGCTGCGCAAGGGCGGGACCCACCTTATCTGGCTGTTGATCTCGTTTGCCACGGCGCTGGCATTTGTGGGGTATTTCTACGGTATCCGCGACCTGGTTGTGGACCTGGCCAATTTCAGTGCCCATCCACAGGGCGTGTTCTGGACCGCCTTCTTTACCCTGGCTACCTATTTCAATGCCGGTTTTATGCGCGAGCAGGTGTGCAAATACATGTGCCCCTATGCCCGTTTCCAGTCGGTGATGTACGACAAGGACACCCTGGCGGTGTACTACGATGCCGACCGCGGCGAGGTCCGTGGCCCGCGCAAGAAGGGCGTCGACTACAAGGCCGAGGGTATGGGCGACTGCATTGACTGCTACTGGTGTGTCCAGGTCTGCCCGGTGGATATCGATATCCGCGATGGCATGCAGTACGAGTGCATCAACTGCGGCCTGTGTGTGGATGCCTGCAACAGCGTGATGGACAAGATGGGCTATCCCAGGGGGCTGATCCGCTTCACTTCCGAGGATGAGCTGGAGACCGGCAAGACCAATTACTTCCGCCCGCGGCTGTTCGGCTATGCCTTTGTCCTGCTGGCCATGATCGGCCTCTTTACCCAGCAGGTGGTGACCCGCAGCCCGATCGAGGCGGAAGTCCTGCGCGATCGCGGTGCCCGGATGTACCGTGAATACCGCGGCGATATCCAGAATGTCTATACGGTCAAAATCAACAACATGGACCGCGCCGGTCACGAATTCACCATTCGCGTCGAGGGCGAGGAAGGGTACGATTACTCCCTGCGGATGCCGCGGGAGATTTACCTGCAGGAAGGCGAGATCTATTCGGTGCCTATCCGCGTGAGCGTCCCCAAGGAGCAGCTCACCGAAACCAAGCACAGTATCTCGATTATCGTGCAGGCGGTGGACAAGCCGGAACTGGTTGACCGGCACCGCACTGTCTTTATCGGCCCCAAGCAGTAAACCCTGATATTGCGGGCCCAGGTCGGGAAGACCGGCAGTATTTCCTGATTCAACATGAGCGTGAACGTGACTGAACATTCCCCGAAATCCTCTCCCCGTCCCTGGTATCGCGAGCCGTGGGCGTGGATGGTCCTGGCGCCCCTGATCCTGGTGGTGATTGCCTCCACTGTTTTCGTTTCCATTGCGGTGCGGTTCGCTGACGACACTGTCAGCGATACCTACTACAAAGACAGCCGCATGTATCACTTCAGCGAGGAGCAGGATCGCCGCGCGCAAGCGCTGGGCCTGGCCGGCCTGGTGAAATTTGCCAGTGGCGATCAGCTGGTGACTCTGGAGCTGAACGGTGACCTGGAGTATCCGGAACAGTTGCTGCTTACCCTGAGCCATCCGGTGGAAGCGGATATGGACCGCCACATCCTACTGGAGGCTGTCTCGCCGGGGCGCTACCGCGCCAGCCTGCCAGAGCCGCTGAAACACCGCTGGTACCTGCGCCTGATGCCCGAAACCGATCCCGGCCAGCACCTGCAGGCGGAGTGGCGCCTGAAGGGGGAGATCAATTTTGACCTCGGGGATGCCGCCCCCCTGACTCCCGCCCGCTGATGACCGCCCGATCCTGCTTCCATTGCGGCCTGCCGGTGCCCGCCGGCAGCCGTCACTCGGTGGTGATCAACGGCAGCGAACAGCCCATGTGCTGCCCCGGCTGTGAGGCCGTGGCCGGCGCCATCGCCGCCGGGGGACTGGATAATTTCTATCGCTACCGCGATGCCAGCAGTGAGCGCCCCGAAACCGCGCCCCCGGCAGATCGCTGGTCCGCCTATGACCTGCCCGAAGTACAGCGTGAGTTTGTACGCGACTGGGAGGACGGCCGCCGGGTGGCCAGCCTGCTGGTGGGTGGAATCACTTGTGCGGCCTGCGTGTGGTTGATCGAACAGCACCTGGGTGCCATTCCCGGCGTGGAGAAGGTGTCGGTCAATGCCAGTACCCATCGCGCGCAGCTGGTTTTCGACCCTGGCCAGGTGACTCCCTCATCGCTTTTTGCGGCACTGGCGGATATCGGCTACCGGCCGGCACCGGCCACCGCTGCCGGCAGTGAGCAGTTACTCCTGCGTGAACGCCGCACCGCCCTGCGGCGCCTGGGCGTTGCGGGGCTGGGCACCATGCAGGTGATGATGTTCGCCATCGCCCTCTATTTCGGTGGCAGCTCCGGGATCGAGGCGGAGATGGAACGGTATTTCCGCTGGGTGTCACTGCTGGTGGCGACCCCGGTGGTCCTGTTTGCCGCACAACCTTTTTTCCGTGGCGCCTGGCGCAGCCTGCGCAACCGCCACCTGAGCATGGACGTACCGGTGTCCCTGGCTATCGGCCTCGCCTACGTCTCCAGCCTTTATGCCACCGTATTCAATACGGGAGAGGTGTACTTCGAGTCCATCTCGATGTTTACCTTCTTCCTGCTGCTGGGGCGCACGATCGAGATGCGTGCGCGCCACCGTGCCGGGCTCGCCAGCGGTGGCCTGGCGCAGCTACTGCCGATTACCGCCACCCGGCTCGATGGTGATACCGAGATCCAGGTTCCAGTTACCGCGCTGCACCCGGATGACCGCATCCTGCTGCGCCCGGGCGATACCATCCCGGCTGACGGAGAGGTGCTGGAGGGCTGCAGCGGCGTGGATGAATCCCTGCTCAGCGGCGAGTCCGCGTTACAGGCGAAACAGGCCGGCAGCCGCGTATACGCCGGCAGTGTGAATGGCGACTCCTCACTGGTGGTGCGGGTCACTGCCGCCGGGGAGTCGACGCGCCTGTCGGCGATCGAGCGACTGGTGGAGCGGGCCCAGCTGGAAAAGCCGCACCAGGTGGCGTTGGCAGACCGGGTTGCGGGCTGGTTCGTGGCAGCAGTGTTGCTGGCAGCCGGCGGCGCCTTCCTGTTCTGGTGGCAGGTGGAACCGGAGCGGGCATTCTGGATTGCCCTGTCGGTACTGGTGGTGACCTGTCCCTGTGCGCTGTCCCTGGCCACGCCGGCGGCGCTGGCCGCGGCGACTCTGCGGTTGCAGCAGCTGGGACTGCTGGTAGCGGGCGGCGGGCTGCTGGAGACGCTGCCGCGCATCAGCCGGGTGGTCTTCGACAAGACCGGTACCCTGACCCGCGGGGAGCCCCGCGTGCTGGATATCCAATGCCGGCGCGACGACTGGGATGCGCAGCGGGTGCGGGATGTGGCGGCGGCACTGGAATCCCACAGTAATCACCCGCTGGCCCGGGCATTTCGTGCCTGGCGGGGCAACGCTGTGGCCTCTGGTGTACAGGTTCACACCGGGCGCGGCCTGGAGGGCATTGTGGGCGGCCAGCGGCTGCGCCTGGGGCGCGCCGATTTTGCCGGACGGGGTGAGGAACCGCCGGGGAGAGAGGGCCAGTGGTTGTTGCTTGGGGATAACACTGGCGCCATCGCCTGGATCGCCATCGGCGATCGCCTGCGCGCCTCGGCTGCGCCGGCTGTGGCGGCACTGGGAAGCCGGGGCCTGGATGTGGAGTTACTGAGTGGCGACCAGTCGGCAGAGGTGGCCCGCGTGGCCGGTGCGGCAGGTATCGATGAGCACCGTGCGGGTGCTGCCCCCGAGGACAAGCTGGAGCGGGTGCATGAATTGCAACGCGCCGGCGAGCGCGTACTCATGGTTGGGGACGGGCTCAATGATGTGCCAGTACTCTCCGGCGCGGATGCCTCGGTGGCGCTGATGTCCGCCGCCGACCTGGCCCAGTCCCGTGCCGATGCCATCCTGCTGCGGGGCGACCTGCAGGTGCTGCCACAGGCACTGGAGCTGGCACTCCAATGCCGGCGCATTGTGCGCCAGAACCTGGCATGGGCGCTGGGTTACAATGCCCTGGCATTGCCGCTGGCCGTCTGTGGCCTGGTGCCGCCCTGGGTGGCGGCCCTGGGCATGTCGGCCAGCTCGCTGATTGTGGTGCTCAACGCGCTGCGCCTGTCCGGGTGGCAACCCCCGGCGGTGGGCGCCCGGGTTGGGCCTGAAGCTGTGATGGACAGCGCGAGGTAAACCAATGGACAGCCTGTACTACCTGATTCCCATCGCCATCGTATTCGTGACTGTCGCGGTAAAACTGTATTTCTGGGCGGTCAACAATGGCCAGTACGACGACCTGGAGACCGAGGGGCGACGCATCCTGTTTGATGACGACGACCCGCTCGACCCGAACCGGGTGCCCGCAGAGCCCGACAGGCAGCCGGAAAGCGATAAGGAGTCCGGACGTTGACGGGAGAATGGGGGTTCCTGGCGGCGGCCCTGGCAATCGGTTTCCTGGGTAGCAGCCACTGCATTGGCATGTGTGGCGGTATTTCCGGTGCGCTGGGGATGGCCGTACCCGGTGGCCAGCCAGCCTGGAGCCGGCTGCTGGGCTACTCGGCAGGTCGCCTGGCCAGTTATGCGCTGATGGGGGCGCTGGCAGGGGCACTGGGCGCAGTGGTGCTGCCTGCACTGGGACCGCTGCGGGTGTTCGCGGGGATAATGCTGATTGCCATGGCGCTGTACGTGGCCGGCTGGTGGCGCGGGCTTGTGTGGCTGGAAAAGGGTGGTGCGCGCCTTTGGCGCCATGTCCAGCCGCTGTCCGCACGCCTGCTGCCGGTGCGCTCCACGCCCCAGGCAATGGCCCTGGGATCCCTGTGGGGCTGGTTGCCCTGCGGGCTGGTCTACAGCGCGCTCACATTTGCCCTGGCCCAGGGCAGTGCCCTGCGCGCGGCATTGGCAATGTTTGCCTTCGGGCTGGGTACAGTGCCGGCGGTGGTGGCGAGTGGTGCGGCGGCGGCACGGGTGCGGGGGCTGGTGCAGCGGCCGTCGGTGCGCCTGGTATTTGCCGGCCTGATCCTGCTGTTTGGCGTCTGGACCATCTGGGGTGGCCTGCCCCACGGAGGGCACGGCGCCCACGCCAATATGGAATCCCCGGCCCCTTCCAAGGAGGATGGTGGCGGACACCACCATCATCACTGAGTCGTCTCAATAGCACCCGGCCGCGCTGACTGTACTGTGCCCGCCAGCTGATTCTCAGGCCCGGTCGACAATTTCGTCGTGCCCCGCGCGCGCGGCGCAGTGGGCGCAACAGAAGAAATCCCCTCCTGCCTCCATACCATGGCCGAGAATACGACAGCTGCACTGGGCACAGCGGGGCGCCAGGGCCTGAATGGCGCACTCGAAGCTGTCGAAGGTGTGATCCTCATTGCCGATCGTGATCTTCATGGCTTTGTCGTACTCGTTGCCGCAGGTTTCACACTGGCTCACTTTGTAGTCTCCGATGGATTAGGTGGGTTGGTCCCGTCCGGGAACGGCCGCAGTTACATTGATCATGAGTTGACCGGGTATGGGTAAATGGTAGGAAAGATACCCCGTGCCGGCGGTATTCCCGCGCGCTCGACAGCGCCAATTTCCGGCGCCATTCTCCTCCCCGGGGGCGTCAGCGCTCCGCAGCCGTCTTACACTGTGCTGGTCAACAGGGATAAATGGGGTTTGCCATGAGCAAGGAAGACGATAAAAGCGCTTTCGAGGAAAAGGTCGCCGCACAGCTGAAAGAGTGGAACGCGAAAATTGATGAGCTGGAGGCCAAGGCCGACAAGGCGGAAGCGGATGCCAAAATCAAGTACCGCGAACAGCTGGATGATGTGCGCAAAAAACGCGACGACCTTCGCCACAAGCTGGATGACATGAAAAGCAAGAGTGGTTCGGCCTGGGACGAGGTGAAAGGGGGTGTCGAGAAGGCCTGGGATGAATTGAAGAAGTCAGTCGACCACGCCCGCGACCGGATGAAATAGCGTATCGCAGTAAGGGCCGGCCCTGCGAGGCCGGCCCCGGTGTGCATCGTCTTTACATATCGATGCGCAGGGACAGGTCGACGGCCTTCAGGTGCTTGGTGAGGCTGCCCGAGGAAATAAAATCGACCTCCAGCCCGGCGAGCTTTTCCAGGCGCTCGCTGTCCACACTGCCGGAGATTTCTATCTTCGCCCGGCCACGGGCAAGCTCGATGGCTGCGCGGGTATCCGCATCCGAGAACTCGTCCAGCATCACCACGTCGGCGCCACTGTCGAGCGCCTGTTCCAGCTCCTCCAGGTTTTCCACTTCGACTTCAACCAGGGCACCGGGCTTGATGACTCGCGCCTGGCTCACCGCCCGGTCTATGCCGCCCGCAGCGGCGATATGGTTCTCCTTGATCAGGAAGGCATCGTAGAGCCCGATACGGTGATTGTGGCAGCCGCCACACAGGACTGCGTATTTCTGCGCGCTGCGCAGGCCGGGAATAGTCTTGCGGGTATCGAGGATCCGGATTCCCGAATTTCCGGCAAGCTTCGCGTAGGTTGCTGCCGTGGTCGCGGTGCCCGAAAGGGTCTGGAGAAAATTCAGTGCGGCCCGCTCACCAGTCAGGATAGAACGTGCATTGCCCTGCAATTCGAAGATCACCGCCTCCGCCGGCACGCGGTCGCCGTCATTGAAGTGCCAGTCCAGGTCCAGTGCCGGGTCGATCTGGCGGAAAACTTCCTCTACCCAGGCGCGGCCCGCCAGGATGCAGTCCTCGCGGGTGATGACCCTTGCACGGGCGTCCCGGTCGGCCGGAATCAGTTGTGCCGTTATATCCCCATCGCCGATGTCCTCGCGCAGGGCAAAGGCAACCAGCTGCTGTAAATCCTCCAGGAGGTTGGGGATGGCGGTATCTTTCGGGTGCATAGGCGGAACCTCAATCTTGACGGCGCAAGTTTAACAAAATCGGTCGCCGTGGGGCGCCTGTCACTGCCTTACCGGGTACGACAATTAATCGGCGTCAACTGTGACTGGGGTCGCAAATGCAGGTCAATGACCGTTTTATTCCCAAAGCCGCGCGCTAGAATGGCCGCTAAATCATCGCGCGGTGGTTTGGGCCTATGGCAGCCATCGCCCGAAACAAACCCGGAATCCGAAAACTGACGATTGGCCCGGTCCCCGGCCCGCACGCCCCGGCGTGAGGCCGCGAGGGAGCCAGGGATGTTAAGCGACGTGCCAATGGAAAAACCGGACAAGGTGCTCTCTCTCGAGCTGGCCCGGAATCGCGCTGCGGCGGGAGAGCCGCGCCCGGGCGACTCTAAATCCAGGCCCCCCGAGACGATCCTCGATTCGCTGCATGAACGTGCGCGGGAATTGCTCCTTGAGCAGCTCAAGAGCCTGTTCGGGCGCGTGGATGACTCGCTGTTCGCAATGGCCGAGAGGGCGCATGGCCAGGCCGAGCAGGATGGCCTGTTCCAGGCGTTGCGGCTGTTACGGGTGGAGCGGCGCAGCATCACCCGGCGTTTCGGCGAGAACCTTGCCGATACTTTCAGCCTCAAGAGTGTCACTACGCCGGAACGCGAACCCGATTCCCGCAGCGGGCTGTCCCTGGTGCAGAACGACGAGCTGGAACAGCTGGTCGCTGTCGACACCATGGTGAACAACGCCGGCCGCGATTACTCCTCACTGATTTCCGAGCTGTGCCTGCGCCTCGATACGCTGTACCGGGACAAGGTTTACGAGAAGAACCTGCCCATCGGCCCGGCAGCTCTTTGTGATGCCTTTGTCGCTGCCATCTGGCCACTGGATATCCATATCCGTGCCCGCCTTACCCTGCTCAAGAAATTCGAACTGGAAGTGATGCAGCGGCTTGGCCCCCTGTACGAGAGCTGTAATAGCCTGCTGGTGGAGCAGGGCGTACTGCCGGACCTGCAGCAGCAACGAAGGGTAAAGAAAGAGTCGGCGCCGACGCCACAACCCCGTACCGGTGGGCCTGCTTCCGGGGCTGGCAATATGGCAGCCGGCGGGGGGATGGTCTCCGCCAGCGCCATGGGGCTGCAGCCGGGACTGGTACCTGCCGGCACTGGTCTCGCGCCAATGCCGGTGCCCGACCTGCTTACTCATTTGGGCGTCCTGCAGGAACAGGTGCCGGGCCAGGCCGGGGCAGAGCTCAAGCCGCTGGACGTGGCGGCATTGCTACAGCAACGATTACAGGACGCCGACCAGGCCGCCTCGCTGGCCAAGGCTGACACCGACGTTATCAAGCTGATGGAGATGCTGTTCTCGTTTATTGTCGAGGATCGCAATCTGGCTGCGCCGGTAAAATCCCTGCTGGGACGCCTGCAGTTACCGTTGCTCAAAGTCGCCATTGCCGACCGTACGTTCTTCAGTAAAGCCGGGCACCCGGCACGCAAGCTGCTGAATGAACTTGCCGATGCCGCCACCGGTTGGCATCCATCCTCCGACGTGGGGCAAGACCCGCTGTACCGGGAGATGCGTTCTGTGGTGGAGCGGGTGATCGCCGAGTTCGATCGGGATATTGGCCTGTTCGAGACATTGCTGGACCAGTTCCGCAGTTTTGTCCGCAACCAGCGCAAGCGAGCGCAGGTGCTGGAAAAACGTATCGTTGACGAGGCTGGCGGCCGTGCCCGGGCAGAGGCCGCCAGGGCGCGGGTGGAGGCGGTGATGGAAGCCCTCACCGCCGACCGCGAACTACCACCGGTGGTGGGGGAGTGGCTGGATAAGGTATGGCGCCGCGCATTGTTTCTCACCTGCGTAAATTCGGGACCTGACAGCGAGGCCTGGAGTAACGAAGTGCGCGCCGTCCGCGACCTGGTGTGGAGTGTGCAGGTGCCGATGCCTGCGTATGCCCGGCAGTTACAGGCATTACTGCCCTCACTGCAGGTCCGCCTGCGCGACAGCGTGCAGGCGGTGTCCCTCAACCCGTTTGAGGCGCGGCGACTGTTCGCGGACCTGAAGGAGGTCTACCGACAGAAGTTTGATGTTGCGCGGGCAGCGGTAGAGCAGCGGGAGGATACGGCCGGGCCCGGCGAGTCCCCGGGCAGTGCGGGCAGCGAAGTCAGGGATTCCCGGGAGGAAAGTGGTGGTGATGTCCTGCCCCAGGTCGAGGAACTCGAGCAGGCTGCCGCGGCTGTCGATCCGGTAGCGGAGCAGGTCGGCGAAGAGATGGCCCCGCTGCCCGAAGATGACGCCCACTGGAAGCAGACCTTCCGCCTGTCCCAGGGCAGCTGGTTTGAATTGCAGCGCGGTGAAAGTGAACAGTTTCGCTGTCGGTTGGCCGCAGTGATCCGCGATATCGACCAGTTTATTTTCGTCAACCGCAACGGTGCCAAAGTCGCCGAGTTCACGCGCCTGGAGCTGGCCTATGCACTGCGACGCAGCCAGTTGATGCCCATGGACGACGGTATGTTATTTGAGCGCGCGCTGCAGTCAGTGATTGGCAGTACCCGGCGCAAGCGTGACGACCAGGGTTGATGTTGAAGGCCCATTGGCCAGGCCAGGCATCCGCGGGGGCTGCTACCTCCCCGGTAGCGGGGTGACTCCCTGTACCCAATCCCGCAGTCAGCTCCGGTAGCCTGGCCCGCCCGGGCGGCGGCGGACCGATACCCTTTTACCCCCTGATTCCCCCTGTCTAATCGGTGCTAACGTACTAAGTTGGCGTTTCAGTTGATTGTCAAAACTGACTTTAATTCTATACCTAGAAAAAAATCGACTAACTTGGCGTAAAAGTGTGCCCCGGGACCTTGCCAACAAGACGCCAGTGGCGGATATTTCAAAAGCGCACCAATAGTCATAAAAAGTGTGAGGTTCGTCAGGTTTTGACCGTGCAATTTTCGCACAAACGTCATGCGATAACCTACGGCCAAGCGAATTTCACCGGTGCGAAATAACCAGAATGAACAAAATGTAGACAAGCCGGCATTCCCCCCGAATCGCCGATAAAACGGAATTTGCCTGAGTCAGGACGACGATTTGAGGCTTATATGAGCACTGATGAATTTCCCCGCGTAGTCAGCTTTTCCCGCGGCCGCCCAGGCCCCAGCAATACCCGCCCGGTCACGCTTCCCCGTGAGGTGAGCGCTGTACGGGACACCGCCGTAAGCTGGTTATTCGCGCGTATGAAAGAAGTTTTCGCGGCGGTTGACGACAGCCTGTTCGAAACGGCGGAAAAGGTGAACCGCCAGGATGAGCAGGATGGTATTTTCCAGGCCCTGCGTAGCCTGAGGCTCGAACGGCATCGCCTGATCGACCGCTTTGTCAACCTGGTGGGGCAGGGCTTCGCCGAGATCCCCGAGGCCGGGGCCGATGACAGTACGCTGGAGGAGGCGGAAGAGCCGGCTGAGCCCGGGCTGGCGCTGGTGGAAGATGAAGACCTGGAGCAGCAGGTGGCCCTCAAGGGCATTATCGCAGCGGCGCGGCGGGATTTCGCCAGTCCCATTGCGGAAATGTCGCTGCGGCTGGATACCCTGCTGCCGGTGAAAGTCTACGACGGCAATATGCCGCTGGCCCCTGTGGCCATCTGTCGCGCCCTGCGCAAGACCCTGAAGCCCCTGGATATCCACCTGCGGGCGCGCCTGATCGTCCTGAAAAAGTTCGAGAAGCTGCTTGCCGTGCGACTGGGTGAGCTTTACGGGAAATGTAACCAGGTACTGGTCGAGAAAGGTGTGCTGCCGGACCTGAAAGACCCCTTGTTGATGCGGCGCGCGCAGTCCCGCGGCTCGCGGACTCCGGTGGCGCCGCCGGGCAGCCGGAGCACACCGGCCCAGCCTTCAGCAGGCCCGGTTCCCGATGGGCAGGGGGATGTCGCCGGGGCGCAATCACCGGGCTTCCCGGGTTACCAATCCAATTCTCCAGGGGGTGTCCCCGCCGCCGGCGGCCATGCATCCGGAGCGCATGGGACTGGTGCTGCCCCTGTCGGTGGCGGCCATGCTCCCGGAGCCCAGGGGGCTGGCGGCTACGGCCTGGTCCCTGCCGCCCCCGGTGTAGCCTCGCTGGCCACCCCGGACCTGTTGCAGCATCTCGGTGAGCTGCAGGTAACTGTACCGATGGAAGCCTCTTCCCTCGGCACAGTGCTCAACGTCAATACGCTGCTGGAACAGCGGCTGGTGCAGGCGCAGCAGAAAGCCTCGCTGGAGGAACTGGACACTGAAGTCATCCGCATGGTGGACATGCTGTTCTCCTTCATGCTGGAAGACCGCAACCTCGCGGAGCCGATCAAGGTCCAGCTGATCCGCCTGCAGCTGCCCCTGCTCAAGCTGGCTGTGGCCGACAAGACTTTTTTCAGCAAGGGCGGGCACCCGGCGCGCCGGCTGTTCAACGCACTGGCCGATGCGGCGATCGGCTGGCAGGCGCGGGATAATTACCGCGAGGACCGCTTCTATCGCGAGGTCTGCCAGATTGTCGAGCGGGTCCTGCAGGAGTTCGAGAATGACGAGGGCGTATTCCAGGAATTGCTCCAGGATTTCGATACCTTTGTTTCCCGCGAGCGCGTGCGCGCGCGGATCATGGAAAAGCGCACGCTCGACGAAGTGCAGGGCAAGGCCCGCATCGAGGCGGCCAAGGCGCGTGTCGCCGCAGTATTCGACGCGCTGACTGCTGAGCGCCAGCTGCCCAGGATTGTCCATATCTGGCTCAACCGGGTTTGGAATAATGTGTTGTTCCGCGCCTGCCTGAAAGAGGGGACTGACAGCGAGAGCTGGCGCCGCAGTGTTCTGACGGCCCGCGACCTGGTCTGGAGCGCCGTCGCCCCGATGCCGGAAAGCAGTTTCAAGATGCAGCAATTGCTGCCCGGGCTACGGCAGAGGTTGAAGGACGGGGCGGAATCCCTGTCCATTAACCGGACCGAGCTCGAGCGTCTCCTGGGTGGGCTGGATACATTCTACCGAGAGCGCCAGAGCCTGGCCGACCGGGTCGAGTCCGAGCGGGAGCGCCGTACCCGCGAACGCCTGGTGCAAGAGCTGCTGCGCGAGGCCGACAGCGTAATGAAAATCCCGGCGGTGCAGCCGGGGGGGGAAGAGGCTCCCTTGCCCGACCGTGAGCCGGACTCGCACCCTGGGGCTGAAGCCGCTGCCAGTGCGGACAATGTTGAGCTGGAGGACAGCGAGACGGACCTGCCGGCCCCGGAAGAGCTGGATCGCCTGTCGCGCGAGGCGGTGGTTCCCCCGCAACAGGAGCTGCCAGCCATCGCCAACACCGATGAGCACTGGCGCCAGACCTACCACCTGAAGGGCAGCTGGTTCATGCTGCAGCCTGGGGACAGCCACCCAACCCGCTGCCGCCTGGCGGCGATCATCCGCGACCTGGACCAGTTTATGTTTGTAAACCGCAGCGGCGTGAAGGTGGCGGTGTACTCGCGCCTGGAGCTGGCCCATGCGCTGCGCAGCGGTAACCTCAAGCCCCTTGAGGATGGGCCGTTGTTCGAGCGGGCCCTGCGTTATGTGATGGGCAATATTGGCGAGACAAAGATTGCGGTCGAGGTGGATGAGCCCGCCGCGGAGCCGGTGAGTTAAAAGGGATCCGCTGCCCCGCGGGCAAGCCTTGTGGCAATGCTCCCGGGGCTTCCCTAGAATGTCCTGCAACCGCGATTGGAGTGCCAGTGTTTGAAGGAGGGCAGGGCGTGGACCAACAGGTAGAATCCGGCTGGCTTAGCGGCGCCCGCCGGGTACCCAGCCCCCACTGTAACGAGCGCCCCGCCGGGGGCGACATAGACCTGCTGGTAATCCACTGCATCAGCCTCCCCCCGGGGCAGTACGGTGGCTCCTGGATCGACGACTTCTTCCAGGGTCACCTGGATACCTCGGCCCACCCCTACTTTGAAGAGATCGGCGAGCTGAAAGTCTCGGCGCACCTGCTGATCAACCGTACCGGCGAAGTAACCCAGTACGTACCATTCGACCGGCGTGCGTGGCATGCAGGACAATCCAGTTTCTGTGGCCGGGAAGGGTGCAATGACTTTTCCATTGGTATCGAGCTGGAAGGCCTGGATACGGATACCTATACCGACGCCCAGTACCACTCCCTTGCGCGTGCCACCGTGGCGATCATGCGTGCCTACCCGGGAATTACCCCGGAAACCATCACCGGCCACTCCGACATAGCTCCCGGTCGCAAGCTCGACCCGGGCCCGGGGTTTGACTGGCGGCGATACCTGGCCGAGGTGGAGACGCTGCGCCAGACAGCCGGCTGATCTCCCCCGGATTGGGCACTGGCGGGCCGGGGAGGTTTTTTCTGCTCGCCCATGGCGTTATTCTCTGACTCTGGGAGAGCTTATATTGAGAATAACGTATGGCACTGATCATCGTTTTACTGACCCTGGCCCTGGTGCAACTCTGGGGCTCCGGGAAGCCGGTTCACCATGACGGCTGGTTCGCGCGCTGGCGGCAAAACATTGCCGGCCGCAAGGCCATGCAACAGAACGCGGGCCTGCGCCTCGCAGCGACGGTATATCCGGCGGTTCTGTTGGCGGCGGTGCTGATGGTACTGGCAGAAGTCGCCATGGGCTGGCTGGGTACGCTGGCACTCGGCGTAATCCTTCTTCTCTACTGCCTCGGCCGGGGCAACTTCAACGAAATGCTGTCCGATTACCTGCGGGCCTGGTACCGCGGCGACCTGGAGCAGGCCCGGGCGGCTGCGGCCCCCCTGATCCGTGACCTGCACGAGGAGCCAGGTGGCCCGCAGCAGTTGCATGAACAGGTTTTCCGTGGCTCCGCCTACCTGGCGTTCGAGCGACTGTTTGCCGTGCTGTTCTGGTTCCTGCTGCTGGGGATTCCCGGGGCGTTACTGTTCCGGTTGAGTGCGCTCTACGCCGACGAGACGCGGGGTACCGCTGACGAGGCCACCGCGTCACGCTGGCTGTGGCTGCTGGAGTGGCTGCCGGTCAGGGTAATGGGGTTCAGTTTTGCCATCGTGGGCAACTTCGCCGGTTGCTACCAGGCCTGGCGACAGTGCCTGACCTGCCGCGAGCGTGATACCGCAGAGGTGCTCGAAGCCTATCTGGAAGGTGCGCTCGGCGGTATCGATGCCAGCCAGTGCAGCGTTGGCGGGGAAGTGGCAGAGGCCCAGAGATTCTGTGGAGCCCAGCTCGAGGGCCTGCAGTCGCTGCTGTCGCGCTCACTGCTACTGTGGGTGACAGTGCTGGCCCTGGCGGTGCTGTTCGGCTATTGATTTTGGCCTGTCAAGGCTGGAACAGGTTTTGGTGAACTGGTGCCTAGTTTAGAACTTTGTTCCTTTTTGTGCCTTGACTTGCCCCCGGGCGGGCTCGGATATTGCCGCCTGAAGGCGAGCGTAATGGACACCAGTTGGCTGTGCACAAACTGCTCTGTACCGATAGAAAAACAATGACAACACTGATGAAGGGCGAGCAAATCTAGATGGAAGCTGAAACCCTTGAGCCCCGGCTGGGCTCTGACGATGGATCCGGCCAGGGCCCATCCCCCAATTCCGCTGCGCTGGTTGGGGGCCTGCGCACCTATTTCAGCAGCGGCACCACATCCAGCCTGTCCTGGCGCCGGCAGCAGCTGCGCCAGCTGCGCAAAATGCTGGTGGAGAATGAATCCCGATTCCTGCAGGCACTGCGGGAAGACCTGAACAAGGCTCCCCAGGAAGGCTTTATGACCGAGGTCTCCGCTACCTGCGGGGACATCGACCATGCACTCAAGCGCCTGAAAAACTGGGTGAAGCCGCGGCGGGTATCGACACCACTGGTAGCACAGCCGGGGCGCAGTTATGTGCAGCCCGAACCACTGGGAGTGGTGCTGATCATCGGGGCCTGGAATTATCCGCTGCAGCTGTTGCTGTCGCCGCTGGTCCCCGCGATTGCCGCCGGAAACTGCGCGGTAATCAAGCCCTCCGAAATGGCGCCGGCCACGTCAGCGCTGGTGGCAGGGTTGCTGCCACGCTACCTCGACAGCGATGCCTTCGCCTGTGTTGAGGGGGGCGTGCCGGAAACCACTGACCTGCTGGAGCAGCGCTGGGACCATATTCTCTATACCGGCGGCGGGCGCGTGGGCAAGATCGTCATGCAGGCGGCCGCCCGCCACCTGACTCCCGTCACCCTGGAACTGGGGGGCAAGAGCCCCTGTATTGTCGCCGACGACGCGGACATCACGGTTACCGCCCGGCGTATTGCCTGGGGCAAGTTCACCAATGCCGGGCAGACCTGTATCGCCCCGGACTATGTGCTCTGTACCCGTGCCACGGCGGAACGACTGGTGCCGGCTATCGAGGCGGAAGTACGCAGCATGTTTGGCGAAGACCCGCGCCAGTCCCCTGACTACGGGCGAATCGTCAATCGTCGCCATACCGAGCGGCTGGCGGCGTATGTGGCGGAGGGTAATGTTGCCTGGGGCGGCCAGGTCGATATCGCTGACCGCTATGTTGCGCCGACACTGCTGCGCGGTACCGGCATCGATGCCAAGGTGATGCAGGAAGAAATTTTCGGCCCGGTGTTACCGGTGATCGAGCTGGACGATTTCCGTGAAGCGGAGGATTTCGTCAACCGGCGCGAGAAACCGCTGGCCCTGTATGTGTTCTCCGATGACAGTGCCACTGCCGATCGCATCCTGGCGCGTTGTAGTTCCGGTAACGCGTGTGTGAATGACTGCATGATGTTTATGGCCGTGCACGAACTGCCGTTTGGCGGCGTGGGCCAGAGTGGCATGGGCGCCTATCACGGCGAGCATGGTTTCCGGACTTTCAGCCACTACAAGGCGGTAATGAAGCGCGGCTATGCCTTTGACCTGGACCTGCGCTATGCCCCGTTCACCGCCCGCAAGTTCAAGCTCTTGCGCTGGTTGCGTTGACGTTTCGATAAGGTTGCGCCGAGCGCCCGGCCGCGGCAGGGTGCGGTAAACTATTCAGAGACTTGGATTTCCCGTACCTGCTATGCCTGATGAAAATCTCGACTTGCCGGGCAGCGCTGACATTTTCAGCGCTGCCCAGGCGATTGCGGAGCGGATTCACCGCACGCCCCTGATCACCAGTGCGCAGATCGATCGTATCTGTGGCGCTCATCTCTTTTTCAAATGTGAACACCTGCAGAAGACCGGTGCCTTCAAGGCCCGCGGTGCCAGTAACGCCCTGTGCCATTTGCCCGCGGGGACCAGTATGGTGGCGACCCATTCCTCCGGGAATCACGGCGCCGCGCTGGCCTGGGCAGCGGCTGCGCGCGGCCTGGCCTGTACTGTGGTGATGCCGGACACGGCGCCGCTGGCCAAGCGCGCGGCGGTTGCGGGTTACGGCGCCGAGATCGTGCTCTGCGGCCCGACCCTGCAGGACCGTGAGGCAGCGCTGCGCAAAGTGGTGGAAAGTACCGGCGCCCATGTTGTGCCGCCTTTCGACGACAGCCGCATCATCGCGGGGCAGGGCACGGTGGCACTGGAAATAATTGAGCAGAGTCGCGCCCGGGGTTTCAACCCGGATATCGTCCTCACGCCGGTCGGCGGTGGCGGCCTGCTGGCGGGTACCGGGCTGGCCATGGCAGCCATGGCACCGGAAGTGCTGGTGCTGGGCGCCGAGCCCGCAGGCGCGGATGATGCCCAGCGCTCATTGCGCAGCGGCACCCATGTCACTTCGCAGACTGCGGATACCATTGCCGATGGATTGCGCACGACCCTGGGGCAGCGCAACTTTGCCCTGATCCGGGAAACGGTGAAGGATATAGTTACCGTAAGCGAGCAGGGCATCGTCGATGCCATGCAGCTGCTGTGGACACGCACCAAGCAACTGGTGGAGCCGTCTGCGGCAGTGCCACTGGCAGCGGTGCTGGAACATCCTGCCCGCTTCAGGGACAAAAATGTGGTGCTGGTACTGAGTGGCGGCAATATGGACCTGGAACGCGCGGCGTCCCTATTTGCAGAGGAGGCAACAGAATCATGAAACCTGGCCAAGCTGTTTCATCGCAGCGCCGCATCCAGCCGGTGCGGACTGCTAAACTGGTGGCGTCCGCCATCCTGGCGTTGTTTGCCGCATCAGTACCCGCCGCCGAGCTGGTACTGTCTTCGGACAGCCTCGGTCCCGGTGAACGCATGCCCATGGAGCATGTGTACCATGGCTGTGGTGGGGAGAACCTCTCTCCGCAGCTGAGCTGGAGTGGTGCGCCCGAGGGAACCCGGAGTTATGCCCTGATGGTGTATGACCCGGATGCGCCCACTGGCAGTGGCTGGTGGCACTGGGTGATGTTCAATATCCCCGCTGGCACCACCAGCCTGGCGGAGGGGGCGGGTACCCCCAAGAATGGGCTGGTGCCGGAGGCAATCCAGGTGCGCAATGATTACGGCAGCCCGGGCTACGGCGGTGCCTGTCCGCCCAAGGGCGACGGCGACCACCGCTACCAGTTCCGTATCTATGCGCTGGGGGTGGAGCAGTTGCCCCTCGACCAGGATGCAACGCCCGCGCAGGTGGGTTTCCAGGTGAACGCCAACAAGCTGGCGGAGGCGGAGCTGGAAGTGGTCTGGGGGCGCTAACGGTTAGTGCCGGCACCGGATCAGTTGGTTTGCAGGAAACAGTCGACCGGGAATTAACGGATAACAAGGACAACGCAGCGGCATGCCAGAACAGACGCTTTCTTGGGGACAGGCAATGCGGGTTTACCTCAAACCCCGTGTGCTGGCGATGTTTTTCCTCGGCTTTTCTGCCGGGCTGCCGTTCCTGCTGGTATTTTCCACCCTCTCTGCCTGGCTGACCGATTACGGTGTCAGCAAGACCACCATCGGTTTCTTTGCCCTGGTGGGCCTCACTTACTCGATCAAGTTTGCCTGGGCACCGGTTATCGACCACCTCCGCCTGCCGTTCCTTACCCGCTGGATGGGCAAGCGCCGCAGCTGGATGGTGGTGTCGCAACTGGGGGTCGCGCTGGGCTTACTGGCGCTGTCCCAGATCAATCCGCAGCTGGCCCTGGTAAAGATTGCCGTGGTGTCGGTGGTCATCGCCTTCTGCGCCGCTTCCCAGGATGTGGTGATCGACGCCTACCGGATCGAGTCTGTGCGGGAAGAGCTGCAGGGGGCCATGGCGGCCAATTATGTATTCGGTTACCGGGTGGCGTTGCTTGTGGCTGGTGGCGGAGCGCTATTCCTGGCGGATATCTGGGACTGGTCTTCTTCCTACATCAGCATGGCGGGCCTGATGGGTGTGGGCATCATCACCACCCTGTTGATCGCCGAGCCGGACCATACCCGCGCGGAGAACCTGGCCGAGCCGTTCGAGCACACCTGGGTCGACCGGATCATGGGCAGTGGCACGCACGGGCCGATCAAGGAGTGGTTTGTCCGCGCGGTGGTATGTCCCTTCCTGGAGTTCTTCCAGCGCAACGGCCGCTTTGCGCTGGTGCTGCTGCTGTTTATCGGCATCTACCGTGTCAGTGACCTGGCCATGGGGGTGATGGCCAACCCCTTTTACCTGGACCTGGGGTTCTCGAAGACGGATATCGCCCAGATCGTGAAGGTATACGGCTTCTTCTTCTCCATCCTGGGGGCCTACCTGGGGGGCTTGCTGGTGGTGCACTACGGCATCCTGCGACCGCTGATCCTGGGTGCGATACTGGTGGCTGCAACTAACCTGCTGTTCGCCAACCTGGCCCTGATCGGCCCGGAGAAAGCGTGGCTGGCGCTGGTGATCAGTGCGGATAACGTCAGTGCCGGGATATCCAACACTGTCTTTATTGCCTACCTCTCAAGCCTGGTGAACCAGGAGTACACCGCCACCCAGTATGCGCTGTTCAGTTCACTAATGACCCTGCCGGGCAAGTTTATCAGTGCCTTCTCCGGGATCGTCGTGGACACCCAGGGATATGCCGAGTTCTTTGTTTACGCGGCAATCCTGGGCATACCGGCCGTCCTGCTGGCCACTTATATCTGGTGGCGTGACTCCCGCCTGCAGTCGGTCGAGCCCTCTACCGGCGCGGGATAAAGACCCCTGGTGTCCCCTGGGCCGCGGCTCACGGACTCCAGCGGTATTTGCCCAGGTCTACCCGCCCACCAATCAATACTACCCCCTCCCGCTCCAGCCGCTCCTGCTGGCGCTGCGCAGCGGGTTCGGGCAGCGAGATCCGGCCCTGAGCATTGATGACCCGGTGCCAGGGCAGCTTGCTGCCCTGGGGCAGCCGGCGCAGGGCCTGGCCGGCAAACCGCGCCGCGCGGGGGAACCCGGCCATCTCTGCCAGGTCCCCATAAGTAATGACCCGCCCCCGGGGAATCTCCGCCAGTACACGGCAGATCCTCGATATGGCATCATAGTCATGATTTTGCGCTTTGTTCCCCACTAAAAAATTCTCCCGAAACCAACCTATCTAACAACAAGGTCTATTTGTGCTTGTAGTAATAAAACGCTTGCCCATATTTTTGCTGTTCCTGGCACCTCTGGTCGCATCAACAGCCCTGGCCGGCGTGCTGACACTGGATAATGGTGACAGGATCCACGGCCAGCTGGTCGTAGTGGAACAGGACCACGTGGTCTGGCAGTCCGAGAACTTCGGTGAAATCCGGATTGAGAAAGCCAAGGTGCTGTCTCTCGACACTGACCAGGACCTGAAGATCGCCGGCCGCGATGAACCCTGTGCCCTTGCCGGCCACCGCCGCGAACAGTGGGAGCTTTACTGTGACAGCGGCAGCGGCTGGGTCATGGATTTTCCCGCGATCAACCGCGCTGAACCTTACATCAATTACATCGGCAAGCCCTACACCCTGCATGGCAACGTCAGCGCCGGCGGTGTATTTGAGCACGGCAACCGCGAGCGCGAGGACCTGGACGTCAACATCAACCTGGACCTGCGCCACGGTGACTTTCATCACCTGCTGAATGCGCTCTACCAGAGCCAGAGCAACCAGGAGGTGGACTCACTGGAAAAGTACCAGTTGGGCTACGACCTGCGCTGGATTTTTTCCGAGAAATGGTTCGCCGCCGCCAACACGGCCGCAGAGAAGGAAGAGGCCCGCAACCTGGACCTGGGTACCACCGTCGGTCTGGGCCTGGGTTACCTGTTCTTTGATACCGAAAAAGCGGCGCTCTCCGTCCAGGGCGGTGTGAGCAGCCTGCAGGAAAACTTTATCAATACCGACCTGAGTGAATCCCAGGACGACCGCTACGCAGCGGCACGGGCGGCGATCAACTATCGCTACAAGTTCGCCCTGGGGCCGGAGATCTATTACGACCAGGAAATCCTGCAGTCAGTGAACAGCAGCGAGGACTACCAGACCAACGTCAAGCTTGGCCTGCGCACGCCCCTGATGGAAAACCTGATGATGGAGATCGCCCAGCACTGGTTGTACGACAATACACCTTCACTGGAAAGCGAAAAGGAAGACACCAAACTGACCATCGGTGTCGGCTACCAGTGGTAGGGCGGCAAATAATAATCAACCAAGAATAACGAGACAGTAGACGAGGATTACCCATGCAGATCGCAAACAGCGTTGTGGTTATTACCGGTGGCGGCCAGGGCCTGGGCCGTGCCATGGCAGAACACCTGGCAAAACAGAATGCCCGGCTGGCGCTGGTGGATGTGAACGAGGACGCCCTGCAGGCGAGTGCCGAGGCCTGCCGTGAGCTTGGTGCCGATGTGCGCACCTATGTGATCAACGTGGCCGATGAAGCCGAGGTGGACCAGGGCTTTGCCCGTATCCGCGATGACTTCGGCGGGCTGCACGTGCTGGTAAACAACGCCGGTATCATGCGCGACGGCATGCTGCTGAAGGTGAAAGACGGCAAGGTGACCGACCGCATGTCCCTGTCCCAGTGGCAGTCGGTGATCGACGTGAACCTGACCGGTGTGTTCCTGTGTGGCCGCGCCGCCGCCGGCATCATGGCCGAGAGCGGGCAGGGCGGTGTTATCGTGAATATCTCCAGCCTGTCCCGCGCGGGCAACATGGGCCAGACCAACTACTCCGCCAGCAAGGCGGGCGTGGCCACCATGACGGTTTCCTGGGGCCGCGAGCTGGCCCGCCACGGCATTCGGGTGGCCGGTATTGCGCCGGGCTTTATCAATACCGATATGGTTGCGCAGATGCGCCCCGAAATTCTCGAGGGCCTGGTCAAGCAGGTGCCCCTGCGCCGCCTCGGCGAGCAGGAGGAGATCGCCTCCACTGTGGCCTTCATCCTCGAGAACGACTACATCACCGGGCGTGTACTGGAAATCGACGGCGGTGCACGCCTGTAACTGCCACAGGCACGATCCCTGAAACCGGGGAGCGACGACACCCGTAGGGGCGGACCTTGTGTCCGCCCTTTCTCGTTGCCCGTCAGGCCGGGCGATCACAGGGATCGCCCCTACAGTAGAGCAGGGTGCGGCAGGACCCGTAGGGGCGGATCTTGTATCCGCCCTTTTCGTTGCCCGCGAGGCCCTCAGGAGACCCTGGCGACGCCCCCTTCCACCCTGTCAGAGAACATCCACTGCCACAGCTGGATATGCCGCGCGCGGAAGGCGCCGGCGCAGGACAGCAGGTAGTAGCGCCACATACGGTAGAAACGCTGGCCGTAGCGATCGGCAAACTGGTCCCAGTGCTGCTCGAAGTTGGTGTGCCAGGCCATCAGGGTGTGGTCGTAGTCACTGCCGAAGTTGTGCAGGTCCTCGGTCACCAGCAGCCGGTCTGCCGCATCGCCGATCTGGCCCGCCGAAGGCAGCTCGCCGTTGGGGAAGATATAGCGCTCGATCCAGGGGTCGGTGGCGGAGTGCCGCTGGTTCTTGCCGATGGTGTGCAACAGCAGCAGGCCGTCCGGCTTCAGGCAGCGTTTTGCCACCTTCATGAAGGTGCGGTGGTTGCGGTGGCCCACGTGCTCGAACATCCCCACACTGGCGATGCGGTCGAACTTCAGGTCTAGGCTGCGGTAATCCTGCAGGTGAACGCTGATGGGCAGGTCGGGGTATTGCTGGTGGATCCAGGCCTGCTGCTCCCGCGACACAGTGACCCCCACACACTCCACACCGTAATGCTGGGCGGCGTAGCTGACCAGGCTGCCCCAGCCACAACCGATATCCAGCAGGCGCATGCCCGGTTCCAGCCCCAGTTTGCGGCAGATCAGGTCCAGCTTGGCCTCCTGGGCCTGTTCCAGGTTCTCCGCACCGGCACGCCAGTAACCACAGCTGTAGACCATGCGCGGATCCAGCATGGCCTGGTAGAAGTCGTTGCCCAGGTCGTAGTGCCGTTCGCCCACCTCGAATGCGCGATGGCGGCTCTGCAGGTTGACCACGTAGCTGCGCAGCAGCCGCAGGGCGTTGCGCCAGGGGCGCACCAGGCGGGTGAGGTCGGCGCGCAGGATCCGGCAGAAGAACTGGTCCAGTGCCTGGACGTCCCAGTCCCCCAGCATATAGGTCTCCCCCAGCCCCAGGCTGCCGCGGGCGAGGATCTCGTCCAGCGCCTCCTCCCGATGCAGCTGCAGGTCCCAGGGGCGGTCGCCGTTGATGCGCACCCCGGCCCCTGCCAGGGCCTCATCCAGTAGGTGACGTCTGCGTGCCAGCACCGGCGCCTCCACAATATCCTGTTGGTTGCTCCCCATCAGTGCCTCCTTGCTGTTGTTATTCGATTATCGGTCCCCCGGGACCCGCAGGCCTTGAGAAATCACGCGACAGGCCGCATTTAAACGGTTGGGTATGCGATACCCTGACTCTATCGAAAATAGCAGTTTCGCCGAATCCCTCAAGCGAACTGCCCGGAGGAGCCCTATGCGCCCGCTGTTATTGCTGTTTATTGTCGTCCCAATCATCGAGATGTGGCTGTTGATCACCGTTGGCCAGCAGATCGGCGCACTGCCGACCATCGGCCTGGTGCTGCTCACCGCGGTGGTGGGACTGGCCATGCTGCGCCGCCAGGGCCTTTCCACCGTCATGCGCGCCCAGCAGAAGATGCAGGCCGGCGAACTGCCCGCCCGGGAAATGGCCGAGGGAATCTTCCTGGCGGTGGGGGGCGCACTGCTGCTGACCCCCGGGTTCTTCACCGATGCGCTGGGCTTTGCCTGCCTGGTGCCGGGCCTGCGCCAGTTGTTACTGGGCCGCTTCCTCAACCGGGTGATCGTGGTGCGCTCCTACGGGCCCCGGGGCCCGGGCGCAGGACCCTACCGACGGCCGGGGGATGACGACATCATCGAGGGGGACTATTCCCGGGATGACGCGGGAAACGGATCTCGCGAGAAGCCCGGGACTCGTGATCGCGATCGCCTTGAATAAAAAATGAGCAGACCGGTCTCCCGCTACCGAGGCCGGCCCTCGCGAGTTTCCCTGCCGACACTTGTCGGCAATTTTTTTACCCCAGACTGTTGAAATCTCCCTTGCCGCCCATAGATAGGGAGCACCCTGAGAATTTGTCCCGATCCTGGCGACAGGAGCGGGCACCCGGGGCCGGAGGTCGAGCGGACCAAGGGTCCCCGGTCTGGAAACCCTAAAAACGACTCAATGGAGAGCCTATCCATGAAAATTCGTCCTTTACACGACCGCGTCGTAGTACGCCGTAAGGAAGAAGAAGAAAAGACTGCCGGTGGCATCGTGCTGCCGGGCGCTGCCAAAGAAAAGCCGAACCAGGGCGAAGTGGTCGCCGTGGGCGAAGGCAAGCTGCTGGACAACGGTGACGTGCGCGCACTGTCTGTGAAAGTAGGCGACGTTGTGGTATTCGGCCGTTATGCCGACAGCAACACCCTCAAGGTGGACGGCGAAGAGCTGATCATCATGAGCGAGGGCGACATCTACGGCGTGCTGGAAGGCTAAGCCCAGCGCACTCGATACGCACACAAAGAATTTGAGGAAAAAGAATCATGGCAGCAAAAGACGTTAAATTCGGTGACGACGCCCGCCAGAAGATGCTGGCCGGTGTAAACATCCTGGCAGACGCCGTTAAAACCACCCTGGGCCCGAAAGGCCGCAACGTGGTGCTGGACAAGTCCTTCGGCGCCCCGACCGTAACCAAAGACGGTGTATCCGTAGCCAAGGAAATCGAGCTGAAAGACAAGTTCGAGAACATGGGCGCCCAGATGGTGAAGGAAGTGGCTTCCAAGGCCTCCGACACCGCCGGTGACGGCACCACCACTGCCACCGTACTGGCCCAGGCCATCGTAACCGAGGGCCTCAAGTCCGTGGCCGCCGGTTTCAACCCGATGGACCTGAAGCGCGGTATCGACAAGGCAGTAATCGCCGCCGTTGACCACATCGCCGGCCTGGCAACCCCGTGCGAAGACAGCAAGTCCATCGCCCAGGTAGGCACCATCTCTGCCAACAGCGACGCCAGCGTCGGCACCATCATCGCCGAGGCCATGGAGAAGGTAGGTAAAGAGGGTGTAATCACCGTCGAGGAAGGTTCCGGCCTGGAGAACGAGCTGGACGTGGTTGAAGGCATGCAGTTCGACCGCGGCTACCTGTCCCCGTACTTCATCACCAACCAGGAGAACATGACCGCCGAGCTGGACGACCCGTTCATCCTGCTGGTAGACAAGAAGATCTCCAACATCCGCGACCTGCTGCCGCTGCTGGAGCAGGTAGCCAAGGCTTCCAAGCCGCTGCTGATCGTTGCCGAGGACGTGGAAGGCGAAGCGCTGGCCACCCTGGTTGTGAACAGCATGCGCGGTATCGTGAAAGTTGCCGCCGTCAAGGCACCGGGCTTCGGTGACCGCCGCAAGGCCATGCTGCAGGACATCGCCATCCTCACCGGTGGTACCGTGATTTCCGAAGAAGTTGGCCTGGAACTGGAAGCCACTACCCTGGAGCACCTGGGTACCGCCAAGCGCGTGACCCTGTCCAAGGAAAACACCGTGATCGTTGACGGTGCCGGCTCCAACGCTGACATCGAAGCGCGCGTCAAGCAGATCCGCGCCCAGATCGAAGAGTCTTCCTCCGACTACGACAAGGAGAAGCTGCAGGAGCGCGTAGCCAAGCTGGCTGGCGGTGTTGCGGTAATCCGCGTCGGTGCTGCCACCGAAGTGGAGATGAAAGAGAAGAAGGCACGCGTTGAAGACGCCCTGCACGCTACCCGCGCAGCAGTGGAAGAGGGTGTGGTACCCGGCGGTGGTACTGCCCTGGTGCGCGCCGTTCAGGCCATCTCCGTGACCGGTGACAACGAAGACCAGAACCACGGCATCGCCGCCGCGCTGCGCGCCATGGAAATGCCGCTGCGCCAGATCGTCGAAAACGCTGGTGACGAGTCTTCTGTAGTCGTCGACAAGATCAAGCAGGGTGAAGGTAACTACGGTTACAACGCTGCTACCGGCGAGTACGGTGACATGCTGGACATGGGTATCCTGGACCCGGCCAAGGTAACCCGCTCTGCACTGCAGGCGGCTGCCTCTATCGCCGGCCTGATGATCACCACCGAGGCCATGATCGCCGAGATCCCGGAAGAGAAGCCGGCTGCCCCGGACATGGGCGGCATGGGTGGCATGGGTGGTATGGGCGGCATGATGTAAGCCAGCCTTTCCGGCCAAACCCCAAGAAGAGCCCCGCATTTGCGGGGCTTTTTTATTGGCGTCATCCCCCCTGTATCTCCCCCTTATCCATTCCGACACCGTCCCCAGTCACCAGCACCCGGTGAGCCCGCCCGATAGAAAGCCATGTCATTCCGGCAATCGACAGCCGGCCTCGTGGCTGTTGAATAAGATTCGTTCGAGCAAAGGTGCCACGCTCACTCCGATAGTGATGCCCTGAAAGCTGCCTCAACGCCCATTACTGTCTCCGCCTGCTTATACACGGTTGTTTTTTGCACGGGAGCGGTATTAAGTAGCTGCTGATACGAGACCCGGATGCGCCAGGATTACGAGACGCGTCGCCTATCTGCGCAAAAAGCGCTCTAACTCGTTGACTTGAAAGGAGTGGCCCGTAAGATCAATTGACAGGGATGCAGGCTAGTTCAAGCGACGCGTCGTGCTATTCCGTAGCTTTCTATTGCCGAGGAGGCTGTAACCCTTTGATATTAAGGGTGATTCTATAAATTTTCGGCGTCTCGGCTCTGTAGATACACGACGTCTGGATATAAAGACGCGTCCTTTGAATAAACTGTTAGGCATGGGAATTATAGATAGTGCGTATTGAGTTCGGAGAAGACAACATTCTAGAAATTTCTGTAGTACAGAAAGGTACTGTAGGAATTCCATATGATTGTGCAATCGAGTTTCAGCTAGTGTCGGAAGTCTCAAGCCATACAAAATCATGCTGGATAGACGGCGCTGATATGAAAGGATTCTTAACTGACTTAAGATCCCTAGACGAAACAATGAAAGGTAAAGCTAGCCTTTGTTCAGAAAGTCCAGGAGAGTTCTTACTGGAAATTATGCCTATCGATACAAGTGGTCATTTTGTGGTTCTTGTTGAGGTTGGAAGAAAATTTTATATTGAGTCATCAGTTTTTGAAGCTAAAGCCTCAAATGCTTTTCCACTTGATACTCAAGCAATGAGTAATTTGTGTAAAAAAATGGTGGCTTATTTCGAAGGCGAACTAAATGCCTAACAAGGTGCGGCAACGGACTTGTAAAACTGTCACTTGTTTCGCAAAAGACCGCAAAACAAGCGCCATTTTTACAAGCCGCTGCGCACGGCGTTAACTAAATAAAGAGAGGAAAGAAGTTGTGCCATCATTTGATGAAGTTTACGAATGTTTGCTACGAAATGGGCCAGGTTATGCTCAAGGCTCAAGGAATGGAGAATATGATATTTATGCCCGAGAAATTGATGGCGTGAGGACAATTGATGCGGTAGTCCGGGATGGTGGGCATGTCCTAATTCATGAGGATTGCTGGGGGCAGGGTGAAACTTGTTCAGGCACTAGGGCTGGTGGTGTGTTCAATAATAGACCTACCTCTATCTATGATTGGTACGATCAGAATTGTTGAGGTAGGCCTAGTTAACAAGGCACTGCAGACCGACAGCTTACTTTGTGCACCTTTTGCAAGGTCGCTATCACTCCCATTTTCGCGCAAAAGGCACACAAAGTAAGCTGCGCCTGAGCGCGGCGTTATGAGTCAGCAAGGTCAGAACAATGAGAAGATCTGCAAGTATTGCTGAAGTGAGTCGAAAGTACGAGGAGTTAAACCGGTCGCTATTGGCCCATCAGATTTCTTCTGGCCTATTTGGCCTTTTAGCACTCATCATGGTGCCAACATCATTGTTTGCCCCAGACACTGAGTCGGTATTAGTCGCTTTGTTTTCTAGCTTAATTTTCATGCAAGCCCTGAAAGGCAAAAAGGAGTTAAAGAGCTTCAGAGCTGATTTTCAGAAAAACCCTAAGTCATATGCAAGGCGTCGCATACCAAAGCCGATAATGTACTATGTGTACTTCTGGTACCTCCCACGGTGAAACTCATAACAATCACGGGCAGTGAAGCTCCGGCCCTTCGGGCCTCCGCGGGACGGCTTACCTTATGCACGTTTTGCGCGGGTCGCTCCGCTCCCATTTTCGCGCAAAAAGCGCATAAGGTAAGCCGCCCCTGCCGTGGGCGTTCTGGCTGTAGAAAAACTCTTAAAATATAGTGTTTTTTGATAGAATTGGCAGGTCGAA